>CAZFQI010000039.1:0-29549 GCA_964520755.1 uncultured Marinobacter sp.
TTCCACCAAACCGTAGGTCTGAATTAACCGTTGCTAAGATTTTGGGCTGGAGGCTGTCTCGACAGCTTTCCACTTGACCGCCACACCATTGGTGTAGCGGGCGTCCACCCGACTGACTTCATCCGACCGTGCTGCCAGCCGGTTTTCATAAACCGTAATAAACCGCTCGAACCGTTGTTCAACCTGGTCCCGGCCAAGCACCACTTCGATGCCATTGGCCAGCTGCAGGGTCCAGGCACCCCGATGTTCCAGGGCCAGGCCCGAAAACCCGAGGCCCCGGGCGACCAGCCTGTCGCTCATGGTCCGCGCCATATTGATCACATCCCGCACTCTTTCATCGGGTCCGGCCAGACGGGGCAGTCGACCTGCGACTTCGGGATTGGACGGCGCGAACAGTTCGCCGGTCCGGCTGACCAGGCGTCCGTCAGTCCAGTAGGCCAGCGGCTTCTTCTCCCGGATATCAATTACCAGCCGGTCCGGCCACACCCGACGCACTGCGGCGGACTCAACCCAGGGCCGGCGCTCCAGGCTCTCCTTGATTTCCGAAAGATCCGTGGCGAAATAGCTCTTGCCGATCCAGTCGCCAGCAGCGCGTTCGATGGCTACCCGGCTGTCGCCCACAAAATCCCCTTTCACATCCACCGCCAGGATCTGCTGATCCATGGCCCCCAGCACCTTGCCCGTACCCCAGGGCACCAGTGCAGCCAACAGCACAATCACGGCGCCCATGCCCACCTGAAGCCAGGGCACGGCCGCCAGCACACCCTTCAACACGCCAAACCGGTCCCGCTCGGGGCCAAGGGTCGTTGCCCCCCGGCGCCGCGGGGGCTCGGACGGTGTCGCCCGGCTCCGGATCAGCAGTGTCTCAAGCATCGGCGCCCTCCAGAGTGTCCTTCAGTATCCGGACCACCAGTTCCTCGAAACTGATGCCTGCCGCCTTGGCCGCCATGGGCACGAGGCTGTGGTCGGTCATCCCGGGCACGGTATTCACTTCCAGGAGCCAGAACTGGCCGTCGCTGTCCTGCATAATGTCGACCCGGCCCCAGGTCCGGCAGCCGACAACGCGGAACGCATCCAGTGCCAGGTGCTGGAGGCGAACTTCGTCCTCGGGCGCCAGGCCACAGGGAATTTGATAGCGGGTGTCGTCCGCCAGGTACTTGGCGTCGTAATCGTAAAAAACGTGGTCGGTGCTAGCGCTCAGGCCAATCGCCGGAAGCGCCTGGTCCTGCAACAGACTGACGGTAAACTCCGGCCCCTCGATCCACTCTTCGACCAGTACCAGGTTATCCAGCGCGGCCGCAGCTTCGTAAGCTTCTGCCAATTCTGCCGCGGTATACACTTTGCGGATGCCGATACTGGAGCCTTCCCGGGAAGGCTTCACGCTCAGTGGCGCCTGCAGTTCGCCGATAATCTGGTTCGCCTGGTCTGCGCCGGACATGGTCCGGAACTTCGGCGTTGGCAAGCCGCAACCTTCGAATACGTACTTCGTTCTGAGCTTGTCCATGGCCAGTGCGGAGGCCAGCATTTCGCTGCCGGTGTACGGAATCCCGGCCTGCGCGAGGATGGCCTGCAACGTACCGTCCTCGCCGCCCCTGCCATGCAGGGCAATAAAGACACGATCGAATTGCGGGTTATCAACCGTTCTCAGCAGGCAGCCCTTTACGTCTTCGGCATAGGCATCCACCCCGGCCGATACCAACGCCGCGAGCACAGCCTTGCCACTCTTCAGGGACACTTCCCGCTCGGCGGAATCGCCGCCCATGAAGACCGCAACGCGCCCAAGCGCCCTCACGATTTCGGGATCTGCCTGATAGGCCTGTGCTTCGTTATGATGCATATCACTCACCCGCAATCACTCCTGCGGCCGCCAGCCGCGAAGCCACACCACCGATATCGCCGGCTCCCTGGGTTATCAAAAGGTCGCCATCCTGCAGGACATTGGCCAACAGGGCCTCAATTTCCCGGTTATCCTCGACAAAGACCGGTTCTACCTGCCCGCGCTGGCGAATGCTGCGGCACAGGGCACGGCCATCGGCGCCGGGAATCGCAGGCTCACCGGCGGAATACACGTCCATCAGCAGCAAGCCGTCCACTTCCGACAGCACCCGAACAAAGTCTTCATAGAGATCACGGGTCCGGGTGAATCGGTGCGGCTGGTAAAGCATGACCACACGGCGATCCGGCCAGGCATCGTGTGCCGCGCGGATAACCGCCTCCACTTCCGTGGGGTGGTGTCCGTAATCGTCCACCAGGGTGACCGTGCCTTTTGATGTCTGGTAATCGCCGTAAACCTGGAACCGGCGTCCGACACCGGCAAATCCCGCCAGCCCGCGGCAGATCGCGTCATCGTCAACGCCTTCGTCTGTGGCCACGGCAATGGCCGCCAGCGCGTTCTGTACGTTATGTCGACCCGGCATTTTCAGCTCGACTGTCAGATCACTGCGACCGCCCGGACGCTTCACCACAAAGTGGGTCCGCAAACCATCAGAGTTGATGCTTTCGGCACGGTAATCCGCTTCCGGGTTCTCAATGCCATAGGTAATGATCGCCCGGGAAATCCGGGGAATAATCTCCTGCACGTAACCGTCGTCTACACACATCACCGCAACGCCGTAGAACGGGAGATTGTGCAGGAAATCCACGAAGGTCTGCTTCAATTTCTCGACATCGCCGCCGTAGGTGTCCATGTGGTCCGCTTCGATGTTGGTCACCACTGAAATCACCGGCGTCAGGTGCAGGAAAGACGCATCACTTTCATCAGCCTCTGCCACCAGGTAGCGGGATCCTCCCAGCTGGGCGTTGGTACCAGCACTGTTCAGCTTGCCGCCAATCACGAAGGTCGGGTCCAGACCCGCCTCGCCCAGAATGGATGCAATCAGGCTGGTGGTCGTGGTCTTGCCATGGGTTCCGGCCACGGCAATGCCGTGACGGTAGCGCATGATTTCCGCCAGCATTTCTGCCCTGGGTACGATCGGCACCCGACGACTGCGAGCCGCCATGACTTCCGGGTTTTCCGCCGATACCGCCGAAGAAACCACAACGACATCTGCACTGGCGCTGTTCTCTTCCCGGTGGCCGATCTGGACTTCAACGCCCATGGCCTTGAGACGATCGGTAACGGCCCCTTCTTTCAGATCCGATCCGGAAACGTCGTAGCCCTGATTCTTGAGAACCTCGGCGATGCCGCTCATCCCTGCACCACCAATCCCCACAAAGTGGATGTGACGGATCCGGCGCATTTCAGGCACCTGATAGACCAGGGGTGGATTGGTTGCATCAGCCATTGGCGGCCTCCAGACAGTAATTCACGACTCTCTCCGTTGCATCGGGGCGGGCCAGCGTTCGCGCGGCCTTCGCCATATCAGTTACCCGGCTGCGATCCCGGGCCAGATCGCCCAGGGTTTCCGCCAGCACTGCCGGGGTCATCTTTGATTGTGGGATCAGAATGGCCGCTTTCGCCGCCACCATCTGTTGACCGTTTTTCGTCTGGTGGTCGTCCACGGCGTGGGGAAATGGCACCAGTACTGCGCCGATACCTGCCGCGCACAATTCGGAAACCGTCAGCGCACCGGCCCGACATAGCACCAGGTCGGCCCATTGATAGGCTTCAGCCATATCCTTGATAAACGGCTCCACGTTGGCATCAACCCCGTGTTGCTCATAGGCCTGCCGGGCCGCATCTGCATGACGCTCACCGCACTGGTGGCGAACCACCGGTCGATCGGCTTCCGGCACCATGGCCAGCGCCTCGGGCAGCTGCTCGTTGAAAACCTGGGCGCCAAGACTGCCGCCAATCACCAGCAACCTCAGGGCACCTTCGCGCCCTGCCAGCCGCTGTTCGGGCACCGGCAGAGCCGCGAGATCCTCCCGAACCGGATTGCCGGTGCAGCGGGTGACAACTTTAGGTCCGAAGCTGCCGGGAAACGCTTCCAGTACGGTTTCTGCAAATCGCACCAGAATCCGGTTGGTCATACCGGCAATGGCGTTCTGCTCATGAATCACCAGCGGTGTCCGGCTCAGCCAGGCGGCCACGCCACCGGGCCCGGTGACAAACCCGCCCATACCGACCACACAATCGGGGCGAATCCGGCGCAGGATGGTGAACGCCTCCCCCAACGCCCGCATCAGACGAAACGGTGCCGTTACCAGGGCGAGCTTGCCCTTGCCTCGCAAACCGGAAATATGAATCAGTGACAGCGGAATATCGGTTTCCCCGATCAGTCTCTGCTCCATGCCACCACTGGCGCCAAGCCAATACACCTGGTGACCACGGGCCTCCAGTGCCCGCGCCGTCGCCAGGGCCGGGAAAACGTGGCCTCCGGTACCACCGGCCATCATCAGGAAGCGGCGCTGTTCAGTCATACACCGCACCTCCCCGCGTTTTGGGACCGGACTTCTCCCGGGCGAGCTTTTCCTGATCCAGACGCTCCATTTCCACGCGAGCCAGAATGCCAATGCAGATACAGGTGATCATCAGGCTGGATCCGCCGTAGCTGACCAGCGGCAGGGTCAGCCCCTTGGTGGGCAGAAGGCCGGTACTGACCGCCATGTTGATACCGGCCTGAAGGCCGATCAGCAGGGTCAGACCATAGGCGAAACAGGCGCCGAACGGCATGTCCGCTTTCTCTGCCCGACGGGCAATAACAAACCCGGTCACAACCAGCAGGGTGAAGAGGCTGAGCACCAGCAGGGAGCCCAGAAGACCGAACTCTTCCGCGATAATGGCGAAGATGAAGTCGGTATGGGCCTCTGGCAGATAAAACAGCTTCTGGATGGAGTTACCCAGGCCGACACCGCCCCAGTCCCCGCGGCCAAACGCGATCAGCGACTGGGTCAGCTGGTAACCACTATCGAACTGGTCTTTCCAGGGGTCGAGATAACTGACGACCCGTTTCAGACGGTAGGGCTGGGTAACGATCAGAATGGCACCCAGGACCACCAGCGTGCCGATCAGGGGTACAAACCGGCTAAGCCGCACACCGCTCAGGAAGATCATGCCCGCCGCTGCCGTCACCAGCACCACCGTGGCACCAAAGTCCGGCTGAATGACCAGCAGAACCGAGGCCAGACCAAGAACAACCAGCGGCTTGAGGAAGCCGGGCCAGGTATTGAGCAGTTCATCACGGCGACGGACCACGTAACCTGCCAGGTAGGCAATCAGACAGAGCTTCGCCACTTCCGAAACCTGGACGTTAAACAGGCCAAACGGGATCCAGCGGGTGGAGCCATTAACCGTATGTCCCAGCGGCGTAAGCACAAGAACAAGGGCCAGCAGACCGATCCCGAGGAGCAGCCAGCCGCTACGCTCCCACCAGGCAACCGGCACGTTCACGGCGACCAGGGCCATCAGACAACCGAGACCGGCAAACATCAGTTGGCGAATAACGTAGTGGTAGCTGTTGCCCATGGTTTCAGCGGCCATATCCATGGACGCCGAGGAAATCATGACAACGCCCATCACCAGCAATGCGACCGAACTGATCACCAGCATCGGCAGTGGCTGGACTTCACCCAGCCATTGGTTCCGGTTCTGCAGGGAAAGATCTGCGTGCATCACAGGGCCTCCACCAGAGAACGGAACTGGTCACCGCGATCGAGATAATCACGGAACATGTCAAAGCTCGCACAAGCCGGCGAAAGCAATACCCGATCCCCGGGCACCGCCAGCTCCACAGAGCGGGCGACGGCCTCGGCAAGGCTGTCCATCCGGTAAACCGGAATTCCGCTGCCCAGCACATCGGCGATGGCCGGCGCATCGCGACCGATCAACAGCACAGCCCGGCAATGCAGGGCAATGGGCGCTTCCAGGGCGGTAAAATCGGCACCTTTGCCGTCACCACCGGCGATCAGCACGACTTTGCCATTGTCCGGTGCAAGGCTTTCAATGGCGGCCACTGTGGCTCCGACATTGGTGCCCTTGGAATCATTGATGAAATCCACATCGTTCAGCCGGCGCACAAACTCGCAGCGATGGGGCAGCCCCGGAAATTCACGGGCGACCGTAAGCATCACATCCATGGGCAGACCGGCGGCATGGCCCAGTGCCAGAGCGGCCATCACATTGCTGATATTGTGATGCCCCATCAGCTTCAGCTCGCTCGCCAACAGAAGGTTATCGAAGCCAAAGGTAACCCAGGTGCCCTGGTCATCGTCCCGGGTGCTGAACGTTTCTGGATTCACCCGATGAAAACCGAAACACAGGAACCTCAGAGTGTCTCTTGCCATGGGGGTACTCAGGGCATCGTCCAGATTAACAATGGCGTTCTTGCAGCCCCGGAAAATCCGCTGTTTGGCCTGGAAGTAGGCCATTTTGTTCGGGTAACGATCCATATGATCGTCGCTGACGTTCAATACCGTTGCCGCAAGTGCGTTCAGCTCATCAGTGGTCTCAAGCTGGAAACTCGACAGCTCGAGTACATACAGGTCGGCGCCCTGACCCAGAAGATCCAGGGCCGGGGTACCGATGTTGCCGCCGACAGCAACTTTCCGGCCCGCGGCTTTCGCCATTTCACCCACCAGGGTGGTAACGGTGGTTTTACCGTTGGAGCCGGTAATGGCAACGATGGGCGCATCGGCCGCCTCGGCGAACAGATCAATATCGCCGCGGATTCTTGCTCCCTGGCGCGCGGCTGCAGCAATGGCAGGCTCCGCGATGCTGATGCCCGGACTTACCACCAGTTCGTTGAAACCGGCAAACAGTTCTGTATCAAAGGTGCCGAGGTGGACCGGAATATCCGGCCAGTCTGCCTTCAGCTGATCGAGGCCCGGAGGGGCCTGGCGGCTATCAGCCACAGCTACGTCCCGCCCCTGTTCGGACAGATAGCGCACGCAGGAAAGCCCGGTTTTACCGAGCCCTACGACCAGTGTGCGACGATCCGAAACAATGACACTCATAGTTGCAACGTTTTCCTATCTCAGTTTCAGACTGGCGATGCCAATCAGGACCAGAACAACGGTGATAACCCAGAACCGGACAATCACTCTCGGCTCCGGCCAGCCTTTCAATTCAAAGTGGTGGTGTAGCGGCGCCATTCGAAAGATCCGCCGGCCGGTCAGGCGGAACGACGCAACCTGCAGAATCACCGATATAGTCTCCATCACGAACACACCGCCCATGATGAACAGGACAATTTCCTGGCGAACAATAACCGCAACCACACCCAGGGCTGCCCCAAGGGCCAGAGCGCCCACATCCCCCATGAATACCTGGGCCGGGTACGTGTTGAACCAGAGAAAACCAAGCCCGGCTCCCACGAGGGCACCGCAGAAAACGATAAGCTCCCCGGTGCCCGGAAGGTGCGGGATCAGCAGGTAGTTGGCGAACTGGGCGTGCCCGGACAGGTAAGCGAAGATGCCGAGTGCGCCAGCCACCATCACCGTGGGCATGATCGCAAGTCCATCCAGACCGTCAGTAAGGTTGACCGCGTTGCTGCTTCCGACAATGACGAAGTAGCTGAGCAGGATGAACAGGACCGGGCCAAGGGTGAGGGACACCTGCTTTACAAAGGGCACGTACAGGGATGTCTCCTGCGGCAATGCCGAGCTGAAGAACAGCACCACGGCCGCCGTAGCACCAATGACCGATTGCCAGAAGTATTTCCAGCGGCCCGGCAGACCTCTCGGGTTGCGCTCCACCACTTTGCGATAGTCGTCGACCCAGCCGATCGCACCGAACAGAAGGGTCACCAGGAGGGTAACCCAGACATAACGATTGCCGAGATCCGCCCAGAGCAGCGTACTGATGCCGATGGCCACCAGGATCAGCGCGCCACCCATGGTCGGCGTGCCGGCTTTGCTGAGATGGGTCTGGGGGCCATCATCCCTCACCGCCTGGCCAATCTGATACTGGCTCAGCTTGCGGATCATCACCGGGCCAATGATCAGCGAAATCAGCAGCGCGGTGAGTGTTCCCAGGATTCCACGCAGGGTCAGGTACTGAAACACCGTCAGTGCGGAGAAATACTGTGATAGGACCTCTGTCAGCCAGAGCAGCATGAGTTATTCACCTTTTCTTTAATTCCCTCCACCACACGCTCCATGGCGGAACTGCGAGAACCCTTGACCAACACTGTCAACGGTGTGTTTTTATCTCCAACAGCCGATTCAACGGCCTGCTCATGGCTCAGCCCAAGTTCCGTGGACTCTCCAAACCCGTCACCATAACCTTCACAACCCGGCCCCACAGTGATCAGTCGGTCAATACCGCGCTCCCTGGCGCACTCTCCAACCTCCCGATGCAATGCCCCTGCCTCAGCGCCAAGCTCTGCCATGGCGCCAAGTACCGCAATTTTCTGACCCTCGCGCCCGGCCAGAACCCCGAGCGCGGCTTTCATGGACGACGGGTTGGCGTTGTAACTGTCGTCAATCAACGTCAGTTCCGGCGAAAGCTTCAGAACCTGAAGCCGCCCTTTCACCGGCGCAACACTGGCCAGCCCGTCAGCAATCGCCTGATCACTGGCGCCCAGCTCGCGGGTGGCAGCAATGGAAAGCAGCATGTTGGTGATGTTGTGATCGCCCTCCAGTCCCAGTGTCACCCGGCACTGCCAGCCATCCGGCCCGCTCACCTGAATGGTTCTGGTTCCGGCGCCCTGGTTTTCGATGACCGCGTGATAATCCGCCTCGGCACCGAGACGGCTAACCCCGGCAACACGGCGGGCGCCGGCACGCATTCGCCACTGCTCAAAAGCCGGATCGTCGCGGTTGAGCACCATCAGGCCATCTGCCGCCACACCATCAATGATTTCGCCTTTGGCCTGGACAATATTCTCGTAGCTGCCAAACCCTTCCAGATGGGCCTCACCGGCATTCGTGAGAATGGCAACGCGGGGCTTCGCCAGGGCAACGGTATGGGCAATTTCACCCAGCCCGCTGGCACCCAGTTCAATCACGCCATACTGGTGTTCTGGCGACAAACCAAACAGCGTAAGTGGCACACCGATGTGATTGTTCAGGTTGCCTTTTGTCGACAGCGTCTTGCCCATCTGCGAAAGAATGGCGGCGCACATCTCCTTGACCGTGGTCTTGCCGCTGCTACCGGTGATCGCAAGAATGCCGGCTCTGCTCTCTTCACGGTTGCCCGCCGCGAGCCGGGCCAGGGCTTCCAGCGTGTCCCCTACCACCAGCTGGGGCAGGTCAACACTGCTATCCGACGTATCGACCACCAGGCCAACTGCGCCCTTGTCCAGCGCCTGTTGCAGGAACCGGTGGCCATCAAAATTTTCACCGCGCAGGGCTACAAACAGCTGCCCCTGTTCCAGGGTTCGGGTATCGGTGGAAACCCCGGTGAAACTCACTGACGCAAGATCGCCCGACGGGCACTCGGCACCCAGCCAACTCTTGGCTTCCGCCAGCGAAAAGGCGCGCATCATGCCACACCCCCATTGAGTTTCAAGATGTGGCGAACCTGCTCGGCATCGCTGAACGGGTATTTCTGGCCGGCGATTTCCTGGTAGGCCTCGTGCCCTTTTCCTGCGATCAGAACGAGGTCGTTCGGAGTGGCCGAACGGATCGCTGACTGGATGGCCTCGGCCCGGTCATGAATGACCGTCACCTTTGCTGAATCCGAGAATCCGGCAAGGATATCCTGCGCAATTGCTTTGGGATCTTCACTTCGGGGATTGTCGTCCGTCACCACTACGCGATCCGCCAGCTTCTCGGCTTCCCGAGCCATCTCCGGACGCTTGCCGGTATCGCGATCACCGCCGCAGCCGAAAACACAAATCAGTTCACCGCCCACATGCGGGCGCAGCGCTGCCAGGGCATTGGCCAGGGCATCGGGGGTGTGGGCGTAATCGACCACCACCCTGGCGCCATTGGCACCACCGAACTTTTCGAGCCTGCCAGGGGGCGGCGTGAGTCGGCCGGCGGCCTGCTGAACACGCTCGACCGGAACGCCGAGTGTGAGGACCGTCGCCATCGCCGCCAAAACATTGCTCGCGTTGAAGCTGCCCATCAGGGGAACCGCGATAACAAACCGGCCCCACTCGCCATCCACTTCAGCTTCAAAACCGTCGTCGGTCGGCCGGAACTCGCGCAACCAGAACTCGGTCTGGGCCTCGTGCAGGCTGTAGCGCACGCGATCACATTTGCCTTCGAGCTGTTCGAAGAGTTGCCGGCCGAAAGGATCGTCAAAATTGATAACTGAAAAGTGCAGTTCCTCTCGCTCGAACAACCGGGCCTTGGCTGCACCGTATGCTTCCATGGAACCGTGGTAGTCGAGATGATCCCGGGTCAGATTGGTAAACACGGCCCCGGTCATGGATATGTTGTCCACCCGGCCCTGATCCAGTGCATGGGAGGACACCTCCATCACAGCAGCGCGACCTTCCTGTTTCACGATCCGGGACAGGACGCGGTTAACCTGAACCGCATCCGGCGTGGTATGAGTTGCTGGTTGAAGCGCACCGGGCATGCCATACCCCAAAGTGCCCAGGATGCCGCAGGGTGTACCTGTTTCCTTCAGCAGTTGGGCCACATACTGGCAGACCGATGTCTTGCCATTGGTCCCGGTCACACCGATAAGGCGAAGCCGTTGGGAGGGATGTTCAAAGAACCGATCTGCAATCCGGCCCACCAGGCTTCGAAGCCCTGCCACCGGCACAACCAGCGCGCCGTGTCGCTCGCCGCACTCACCGGCCTGTTCAGTTTCCAAGAGAACAACCGTCGCGCCAGCCGCGATCGCCTTGTCGACGTAGAAGTCAGCGGGCGTTCGGGCACCCGACAGGGCTATAAACGCATCGCCGGAGGCGACCTCCCGACTGTCGGTTTTCAGACCGTGAATGGTCACATCGAACACCGACGGAACCGCCACAATACCTTGCAATAACGTGCTGAGAGATGTGATGCACATAGGCCTACCCTCGCTCTCCGGTTTCGGAAGAAGCCATTTCGGCCTCGCCTACTTCCAGTTCAGGCTTCACATTCAACAGTCGCAGTGCGTCACTCATCACCCGCGAGAACACCGGCGCCGCCACTTCACCACCGTAATATTCTCCGGACTGCGGCGCATCAACGGCCACAACCGTAACCAGTCTCGGGTTATCAATGGGCGCCATACCGGCAAAAATCGCCTTATACTGGCTGTCCTCATAGCCCTGGGCACCCACAAGATGGACCGTTCCGGTCTTGCCCCCGGCCGAGTAGAACCCCGGCTGGGCCCGTTTGCCGGTTCCCCTTGAAACGGCGTCCCGCAGCATATTCCGGACCTGATAGGTGACCTGCTCGGACAGCACTCGCTGACCCTCCGGCCTTTCACCCTGCCGGACCAGACTCAGTGGATAGCGCACACCACCGTTGGCGATCACCATATAGGCCTGCGCCAGCTGAAGGGCGTTCACACTCATACCGTACCCGTAAGACAGCGTTGCCTCTTCCACCGGACGCCACTTGGGTGGCGATGGCAACACCCCCACCGCTTCGCCCGGGAAGCCGATACCGGTTGGCTGCCCGAGCCCGAGACGGGCGTATAGATCGCGGATCACATCGCCGCCAAGATCGGTGGCAATCCGGCTGATTCCGACGTTGCTGGATTTGACAATGATTTCAGCCATATCCATCACGCCATAGTTGCGATGATCCCGGATGGTGAAACGACCAAAACGGCGAAAACCGGGGTTGGTATCGATAGTGCTGTTAACCGAGTAGCTTCCGGATTCCAGAGCCGCCGCCATGGTGATTGGCTTCATGGTCGAGCCTGGCTCAAACAAATCCGTGATGGCCTTGTTCCGGAGATTCTCGGCGGCAAGCTGACTGCGGTCATTGGGGTTATAGGACCCCTGATTCACCATCGCCAGGACCTCACCGGTATCCACGTCGAGCATCACCAGCGTGCCCCCTCTGGCATTATGAGCCGCCACAACAGCCTTGAGTTCCCGGTAAGCCAGGTACTGCAGCCGCAGATCAATGCTGAGCGCCAGGTTCCGCCCGGGACTGGCATCGCGAATCAGGGTCAGATCCTTGATGATTCGCCCCCGGTTGTCTTTCAGGACACGCTTGCGGCCGGTTTCACCGGACAACCACTGGTTGTAAGCCAGCTCGATCCCTTCCTGGCCGCGCTCATCAATGTCCGTAAAGCCCACGACGTGAGCGGTCACTTCGCCTGCTGGGTAATAGCGACGGTACTCCTGACGGGTGTATATCCCATCAATCTCCAGATCCAGGACCTTTCTGGCCAGATCCGGCTGAACCTTGCGACGCAGGTAAATGAATTCCCGACCGGAGTATTCGTTGAGACGCTGCCGGAGGGAGGCCTCGTTGATGTCGAGAAGCCGCGCGAGGTTGGTCAGTCGCGCCTCGGAGGGGTCGGCCTCCGACGGATTGGCCCAGATGGTCTGCACTGGCGTACTGACGGCCAGCGGTTCGTCATAACGATCGGTGACAACACCACGATGAGCATCAATACTCTCAACCCGGATGGTCCGGACATCACCCTGTTTGCGCAGAAAGTCGTTATCCACGACGTGGAGGTCGACCAGACGCCATCCAAGTACACCAACGACCAGGAGAAAGACGCCCACGACGGAGCCAAAGCGCCAGGCTGCCAGCCCGGACGCCAAACGCTGCCCCCATGTTGTCTTCTTTCCCTGATCGGACACGTCGATCACCCTGAATCGTTGTTGTTTTCGTTTATTATCGGTTTGCAACCGGCGACATCAGCGGTACCAGCACAATATCCTGGCGCCCCGGCACTACCATGCTGAAACGCTCAGCCGCCAGCTTTTCGACTCGACCGTGGGCGCTAAGCGCACTTTGTTCAAGCAGCAGCTGACTCCATTCACTTTGATAGCGGTCGCGCTCGGACTGAAGCTGCGACAGGGTATTAAAGAGCTCCCGGTTCTCGTGGGCGCTCACCACCACGCCGATGGAGGACGCCAGCAACACGGCAACCAGCCCAAGCGAGACCAGCACTTTGCCCTGGCGGGTCGCGGCGAATACCTGCCTTGAAATCCGGACCGCAGTTGCAACACCGTCGCGGACCTTCTGCTTGTTGAGCTTTGCCGTTTTTACCGGCTCTTCAATGGCTACCGCGCCCATGGCTACGCGCTCCCCTGCGAGTTTTTCCTGATATCTGTGCGTTCCAGCACCCGCATGACTGCACTGCGGGCACGTACGTTGTCACTTACTTCGTCAGCGCCGGCCTTGCTGGCCTTGCCAACCAGCCGGAAGTCCGAGGCTTCCTGCGCCGCGGTTACCGGAACGCCCTTTGGCAACTGTGGTCCGCGGGCCAGATCCCTCATGAATCGCTTGACCAAACGGTCTTCGAGCGAATGAAAGCTGATCACCACCAGGCGCCCGCCGGGTGCCAGATGGTCAACCGCAGACTTAAGGCCGACTTCCAGATCCTCCAGCTCCCGGTTGATAAAAATTCGGATTGCCTGAAAAGTCCGGGTGGCCGGATGCTTGTGTTTTTCTTTCTTCGGCACCGCCTCGCTGACCAGCTCGGCCAACTGACGAGTCGTCTCGACGGGTGCTTCCTGCCGACGCTCGACCAGGAGCCGGGCAATACGGCGGGAGAACCGTTCCTCGCCGTAACGGAAGATCACGTTCGCAATGTCGGACTCCTCCGCCGTTGCCAGCCACTCCGCTGCACTGGGCGATTGCTCGGTATTCATGCGCATGTCCAATGGACCATCACGCATGAAGCTGAACCCACGAGACGCATCATCCAGCTGAGGCGATGACACACCCAGATCCAGCAAAACACCGTTAACTGTCTGCCAGCCCTGCGCAGCTACCGCAGCGCCAAGCTCGGCAAAGGAACCGTGGAAACTGCGGAAGCGGCGATCCTGGGCTTCCAGCTCGCTCGCTGCACGGATAGCTTCGGGGTCTTTGTCAATTCCAAGTAACTGCCCTGACTCCCCGAGCCGACCCAGAATCAACCGACTGTGGCCACCCCGACCAAAGGTGCCATCCACGTAATAGCCATCGGGGTCATTGACCAGATAGTCGACCGCCGAATCCAGGAGCACCGAGCGATGCGAGTACGCTGCCCCGGCCTCCTGGCTGCGATCGGAGGTCATAAGGACAGCGCCTCCATCTCGGGCGGCATCTCTTCATCATCAGAGGATTCATCCAGCCAGGCGAACCAGCGCTCTTCGCTCCAGAGCTCAAGCTTCTTGCCCTGCCCGATCAGCATCAGTTTTTTCTCCAGATGGGCATAACTTCTCAGAGTTGGAGGAATCAGGATGCGCCCGGCAGAGTCCAGCTCCATGGGTGCAGCATTACCCAGAATCAGCCGTTGCAGGCGCCGGGCCGCCTTGTTCATGTTCGGAAGCGCCTCGATTTTGGGCCGCAGAACCTCCCATTCAGGCTCGGGATAAAGCAGCAGGCACCGCTCCTCGTCAGCGTTTGCCGTCAATACAATGCGCCCACCACAGGCCTGCGCGAGCTCTTCGCGCACCTTGGCGGGGATCGCCAGGCGACCCTTCGCATCCATATTGATGGCATGACTGCCGAGAAAATTACTCATTTACGCTGTCTCTGGGTGCCTGATATCCACAAAAAACCACTAGAATCCACTTTTTCCCACTTCTGCACACTATAGAAACACGCAATACACAATGCAAGCGCCGCAAACAGCGCCACACTTGGAAAACTTCCTTTTATGACAAGAGGTTACAGAGCCAGATTCGATGAAATGGTGAGATTACGGAAAAGAAAAGAAGTAAAATCAAATACCTGCAAAAAACTCTGAAGACTGCAAGTGAGGTTTAAGATTTTTTGGCTATAAAGAACGCCTGTTGAGAATGACAGACGTTTCAGGAAGGGAAAAAGCGAGCTCGCCGATAAGCCGGGTTCTGTCTTGGACAGTCATTCATCTAGGGCCTGCGTCACCACAGGCCTCAAGCAACCTACCCGAATCCAGCGCGGGCCACGCCATTGGATTCCTATTTGGTCTTGCTCCAGGTGGGGTTTACCATCGCCGTGGACTGTTGCCAGCCACGCGGTGCGCTCTTACCGCACCGTTTCACCCTTACCGGCGCCCGAAGGCGCTTAGGCGGTATACTTTCTGTTGCACTTTCCGTCGGCTCGCGCCGCCCAGGCGTTACCTGGCACCTTGCCCTATGGAGCCCGGACTTTCCTCCCCCGGAAAACCGGCGGCGACTGTCTGGCGAGCTCGGGCGAGACAATACTCCTGCGCCCATGGCCTTGCAAGAGAAACTGCCGCGGTATTCAGCCATCCTTCAGTGCCAGGGCCCGCTGGTAAAGCTCATTTTTCGATAACCCGGTCAGCTCGGCGGCCATTTTGGCAACCTTCTTGACCGGCAGCTCCGCCAGTAGAACACGAAGCACCCGGTCAACATCCATGGTAGCTTCCTTACTGTTACCCGCCTGGGCCATCGCACCCCGAACCATAACCACGAACTCGCCGCGGCTTCCGTGAGGGTCTCGCTCCAACTCTGCCAGAACCTCTGCCACTGAACCGGAATAGAAGGTTTCGAAGGTCTTGGTAATCTCGCGACCAAGGACAATCTCTCGCCCGGATCCAAGCACCTCAGCGATATCACGCACTGATTCCAGGATTCGATGAGGCGATTCGTAAAAAACCAGAGTCGCCACTTCACTGCTCAGCAAGTCCAGACTGGCTTTGCGACCGGAGCGTTTCGCCGGCAGAAACCCCACGTAAAGAAAGCGGTCCGTCGGCAGGCCGGCAGCACTCAATGCCGCCACCAGGGCACAGGGCCCCGGGATCGGGCTGACTCTGTGCCCGGCCGCCCTGGCCTCACGCACCAGAACATAACCGGGATCCGAAATCAGCGGCGTACCGGCATCGGAGATCAGAGCCACATCACGCCCAGCCTGAAGTTCAGCCAGAATCCCGGCGGCACGATCCTTTTCGTTGTGGTCATGGAGCGCGATCATTCGCTTCTGTATACCCAAATGGCTCAACAGCCGACCACTGTGCCGCGTATCCTCGGCAGCCACCACATCCACACTGGCCAGCGTCCGGGTTGCCCGTGGAGACAGATCGTCAAGATTGCCGATGGGCGTGGCAACGACATAAAGCGTGCCACCCGACTCACCCTTGCGGCTATCTGACGACGGGAAATCGCTGACCTCGTTTTTCAAAGCTTCTGCCTCTCTTATGGGGAGTCCGGGACCGTGACAGTTACGTCATGTGAATTAACCCCGGAGCTGTTAAACTTGCCACCGTTAGTCTGGCGCTACAAGCCCAATCATCCGGAGTATGTCGAGCCTGCCATGATAAAGATCCGCATTCATCAACGAGCCCTGGCCAGCGTATTTACTGCCGCCCTTTTGTCGGCTGGTTGCGCCACCGTGAACCTCGAAACCCATGTCGCACAAACCGCCGATCAGGCCCTGGAACTGGCGAGCAACGAAGACAACATCGAAACCGCCCAGGCCTACCTTCTTCGGATTGCCAGCCGGTTCCAGGACCAGGGCAATCACGCGGCGGCCAGAACGCTACTTCAAAGTCAGCAGCTGGCGCAACCCGCTCCGGGGCTTGGCAACCAGAAACTGCTACTGACCATGGCAAGCGCCACCGCCCTCGAAGATGAATCCTGGGCCAAAGAGATCGCCGGCGAACTCGCTCCGTCGACCTTTATAGACTACCCGGCCGACCTGATTGCACGGGCCGCCAACCTGCAGGCGGACACCTTCGCCCTGGCAGGTGAGCCCATGTCTGCAGCCATGACTCTGATTCTGCTGGCCCAGACGGACAACACAGCGGATGCACAACAGGTTCATAACCGGGTCTGGTCTCTGCTCGAACAGGTTCCGGACGGCGAGCTGAGCTCAGCCTCTGCCGAGGCCATCGGCTACGAAGCCCAGGGATGGCTGGAACTGGTTAGCCTCGTCCGGACGCCGGACGCCGGCATTGACGAGCAGGGCCGAATCATCCGTGGCTGGCAGAACAACTGGCCCGGTCATCCGGCCGCCCAGGTACTGCCCTCGGAGCTGCAACTGATCGCCACGCTGGCCGAAAGCCGCCCCGAAAAAATCGCTCTCGTCCTGCCCCTCGAGGGGCCGCTGGCAACCGCCGGCAAGGCGATTCGCGACGGCTTTCTGGCGGCCTACTACCTCGATGAATCTGCTGACCGTGGGGAAACGGACATTCGCATCTTCAACACCGCGGGCACATCGTTCAGCGATCTTTACAAACAGCTGTCCGAACAGGATATCGACCTGATTGTTGGCCCCCTGGAAAAAGAAGCGCTTGCAGGGCTTGGCTCCATGAATACGCTGCCGGTGCCCGCGCTAGGGCTGAATTACCTGCCCGCCGATACCAAGCCTGCTGACGGACTTTATCAATTCGGGCTTTCCGCCGAAGACGAGGCGCGGCAGATTGCCGACCGGCTTGCCGCCGAACAACTGCGTCAGGTTCTGGTTCTTATCCCTGGCGGTGAATGGGGCGATCGCGTCGAGGCGGCATTGCTGAAACGCATGGCCTCCCATGAAGGCGTCGCCCTGGACATTGAACGCTTCTACCGGGAGGACAACCTTCGGGCGGTGACGGCCGACCTGCTGGGCATCACCGTTTCCAGGGACAGAGCCATTCAGGTTGAACGGACCATCGGTATGGACGTTGAGTTCGAGCCGAGGCGCCGGCAGGACGCAGACGCCATCGTCATGGTGGCAGAGCCCACGGTGGCGCGGCAGTTCAAGCCCCTGTTCGCGTTTTATTTCGGGGGTGACCTGCCGGTTTACTCGCCTTCCATCATCTACGAGGGTGCCCCTGCACCGTCCCGGGACCGTGACCTGAACGGGGTTATTTTCACCGACATTCCCTGGGTCCTGGGTGACGACAACGAACTGCGTACCCGCGCCACGGAAAACCTGTCTGGCACCCGTGGCCAACCCGGTCGCCTGTTCGCCATGGGCGCCGATGCGTGGCAACTTAGCAAACGCCTGCCACTGCTGAGGCAAGTCGAAAGCGCGTCCATATCCGGGCAGACCGGCGTACTGACCATGACGTCTCAGGGCAGCATCCACCGGGAACAGCTGTGGGCCCAGTTCCGCAACGGGGTTCCCGAGCTCATCCCTGACCCCGTGACCGAAGAGAACGCGGCAGAAACCCCCGAACAGGAAACCGCACCCCTCAGCGAATAACACCACAGGAGTGAAACAGTTGCCATGGATGGCACCAAAACCCTGGGCAATCATTTCGAAGGCGTCGCAGCCCGTTACCTTGCCAGTCGAGGCGTCCGGATCCTTGAGCGCAATGTTTACAATCGAGGCGGCGAAATAGACCTCGTGGGCCAGGATGGCGAGACCCTTGTGTTCTTTGAGGTCCGCTATCGAGGCGCGGGCAGTCTCGTTGACCCGGCAAGCTCAATCAATTACCCCAAACAGAAGCGCCTGATTCGTGCAGTTTCCTTCTATTTGCACCGGCACGGGCTCTGGGACAGTCTCTCACGGATAGATGTGGTTGCCATCAGCCCGGGTACCGTCAAAAAATACCGGGTACAATGGATCAGGAACGCAATTCTGGCAGGATAGTGATACCGAAAATGACCGACACCGAACACCAGATCAATCAGTGGTTCGCAAGCCATATGGAGCATACCGCCCAGGCCGCCAGCACGGTGGGCCCTGATATTGAGGAGGTTGCCAATGCCTTCGTGGGCACTCTGCTCCAGGATGGAAAAATCATCACCTGCGCCAATGGCAATGCCAACATTCTGGCCCAGTACTTCTGCACCGCTCTTCTGAACCGTTTCGAACAGGACAGGCCGGCACTGCCCGCCATCAATCTCGGCGCCGACGCAACGACCTATTCGGCCATCTGCCGGGACAACCGTTTCAACGACACCTTCTCCCGCCAGGTCAGGGCAATTGGCAAGCCTGGAGACCTGCTTTTCGTCATTGTTGATGACGGGCACAAGGCCAACCTCATCCAGGCGATCCAGGTCGCCCATGACCGGGAAATGAGCGTTGTTGTTCTCAGTGCACGGGAAAAATCGGATATAACGTCGCTGCTGCACCCGGAAGACCATGAAATTGCACTGAACAATCTCAGCCCCACCGAGGCAACGCCACTGTTGCTGCTCATCATTAACGCCCTTTGTGGGCTGATCGACGCGAAGATCTTCGGGGGATAAAAAAAGCCAGCAAATGCTGGCTTTCTTAAAAAGACGGGCTACCGGTTTACTTGACGACCTTAAGCGTCGGCCTGCCCGAAGGACGATCCTCCTGCCCGGATGAAGACTGCTCGCCTTCACGCTCACGGGAGGTACCATCAGGATCGGGGGAGCCTGGCTCACTGCCGAAGACCATGCCCTCACCGTTTTCCTTGGCGTAAATCGCCATTACCGCCTGCAGCGGAATGAACACCTGCATGGGCACGCCACCGAAACGGGCACTGAACTCCAATGCACCATTACCGATTACCAGGCCACGTACAGCGCCCGGACTGATATTCAGAACAATCTGTCCGTTCGCCACGTGCTCAGTAGGCACCTGTACACCCTGAATGCCTGCGTCCACCACGATGTAGGGGGTACAGTCATTGTCCAGAATCCACTCATTGAATGCCCGTACCAGGTACGGGCGGCTGGACGTCATGGTGTTTTTACTCTCAGCCACTGCCACTCTCCTGCTCCGGCCAGCGGAACGTTACCAAATCAGCTGCGAATGTCTTCTTCCAGATCGGACAGGCTTGCCTTGAACCCTTCCCGGCTGAAGATGCTCTCCATGTACTTCTGCAGTGGCTTGGCCTGCTTTTCGTTCAGCTCAATACCCAGCGACGGAAGGCGCCAGAGGATCGGGGCAATACAGCAGTCTACAATGGTGAACTCTTCGGAAAGGAAGAACGGCATCTCTCCAAACAGTGGCGCGGTTGCCAACAGGCTTTCTTTCAGCTCTTTGCGCGCTGTTTCAGAAGCCTTGGCGTTCGGCTGCGCCAGAATCTGGTCGACCAGACCGCACCAGTCTTTCTGAATACGATGGATCATCAGACGGCTGTTGGCTCGAGCAACCGGGTATACCGGCAACAAGGGCGGATGCGGAAAACGCTCGTCGAGGTACTCCATCATGATATTGGGCTCATAAAGCACCAGATCACGATCCACCAGCGTCGGCAGGGCGTTGTACGGGTTCAGGTCGGCCAGTTCAGCCGGCGGATTGTCAGGATCCACATCAACGATATCGACGGTAACACCCTTCTCTGCCAGAACAATGCGCACCCTGTGGCTGTAATGGCTGGCCGGATCCGAGAAAAACGTCATTGATGACCGCTTGGTCACAACGCCCATAGAACTACCTCACGAGTAAACAAACCGAAATGATCCTGAAAAAACGCAAAAATCCAGCGGGCCGGTTATGCCCGCTGGAACTCAGGGGACGGGATTATACCCTATTTCTCAGTGTACGTCCTTCCAGTACTCACGATTGAGCAGGTAAGCGAACACGAAGAAGATGGCTACGAAGATCAGCACAAAGATCCCCAGACGCTCACGCTCGAGCTTGATCGGATCACCCATGTAAGACATGAAGTTGGTCAGATCGTACATGGCCTGGTCAAACTCGGCTCCGGACATGCTGCCTTCGATCGCGTACTCCGGGCAAACGTCCGCGTTGTTGATGTTGCCGCTCAGAGGCTCAACGCTGGCCGGGGTACCGATATTTGGCTCGACGGCACAAAGTCCCTGCATACCAACCATAACATGGGGCATGCCCACGGCCGGGAAAACCACGTTGTTCACGCCCAGCGGACGAGACTCGTCCTTGTAGAAGCCACGCAGATAGGAATACACCCACGCTTCGCCACGCAGACGGGTTTCGAGCGTGAGGTCCGGTGGCGGAGCACCGAACCAGTCAGCGGCCATGCCCTTGTTCATGGAGTTCTTCATCAGCTCGCCAATTTTGGCGCCGGTGAAGATCAGGTTTTCCTCATACAGCTCAGCCGGAATGTCCAGGTCATCCGACACCCGCTTGTAGCGAGCGTATTCCATGGAATGACAGCCCATGCAGTAGTTGGTGAAAAGCGCCGCACCACGCTGCAAGGATGCTTTGTCAGCGTGATCTGACTCGAAACTATCCAGCGGAACCGTCGGCCCGGCTGCCAGCCCAAGAGCCGGCAGGAATGCGATGAAAAGACCAAAAATCAGCTTTCTCATTATCCTGTCACCCTCTCTGGAACTGGCTTGGTTTTCTCCATGCGCGTATAGAACGGCATGAGGATAAAGTACAGGAAGTACAGTACTGTCAGAATCTGGGCAACCATGGTGCGGCCTTCGGTAGCCGGCACAAGACCGAGGTAGCCAAGGATGACGAAGCTCACTGCGAAAATTGCCAGGGCAATTCGGCTCAACCAACCCTTGTAGCGCATCGAGCGCACCGGGCTCTTGTCCAGCCAGGGCAGTACGAACAGAATGGCGATCGCAGCACCCATCACCACAACCCCCCAGAACTTGGCATCCAGACCAAACAGGTCAATGGTAACCGCACGCAGCATCGCGTAGAAGGGAGTGAAGTACCAGACCGGCGCAATGTGATCCGGCGTCTTCAGCGGATTCGCTGGCTCGAAGTTCGGCTTTTCGATGAACAGCCCGCCACCTTCAGGGAAGAAGAACACCACGATAAAGAAGATAAAGAAGAATACCCCGACACCCATGAGGTCATGGACAGTGTAGTAAGGGTGGAACGGAATGCCGTCTTTGGGAACGCCGTTCTCGTCTTTGTTCTTCTTGATGTCGATACCATCAGGGTTGTTTGAACCCACTTCGTGCAGGGCCAGAATGTGAAGCACAACGAGGCCAAGCAGAACGATGGGCAATGCCACAACGTGCAGCGCAAAGAAGCGGTTCAGGGTAATGCCGGAAATCAGGTAATCACCACGAATCCACAGGGACAGATCTTCGCCAATGACCGGAATAGCACCAAACAGGTTAACGATAACCTGCGCGCCCCAGTAAGACATCTGGCCCCAGGGCAGAAGATAACCCATGAAGGCTTCCGCCATAAGCACCAGATAAATCAGCATACCGAAGATCCAGATCAGCTCGCGCGGCTTCTGATACGAGCCGTACATCAGCCCCCGGAACATGTGGAGATAAACCACAACGAAGAATGCCGAGGCTCCTGTAGAGTGCAGGTAACGCAGCAGCCAACCCCACTCCACATCACGCATGATGTACTCGACAGAGGCAAACGCGCCTTCCGCCGAAGGGTTATAGCTCATGGTGAGCCAGATACCGGTGACCAGTTGGTTAACCAGCACCAGCATCGCCAGTGATCCGAAGAAGTACCAGATGTTGAAGTTTTTCGGCGCGTAGTACTTGCCCAGATGCTTGTTCCAGGCCTCGATGACCGGCAGGCGCTCGTCTACCCAGTGAAGTAATTTGCTCATTACGCTGCCTCCGGATCAAGACCAATCGTCAGGGTCGAATCATCGTCGAAACGGTACGGCGGAACAACAAGGTTTGAGGGCGCTGGCTGCGCCGCGTAAACCCTTCCTGCCATGTCGTAGCGGGAACCATGACAAGGACAGAAGAGCCCGCCCAGCCATTCATCACCCAGGTCTGCCGGTGCAACTTCCGGTCGGTAGGACGGAACACAACCGAGGTGTGTACAAAGCCCGACCAACACAGCAAACTCCGGCTTCAGTGACCGGAGTATACCGTCGATGTACTCAGGTTGTTGCGGCGCTTCCGAGTTCGGGTCTTTCACCCGATCGTTGAGCTTTTCGATGTTCTCGAGCATCTCGTCGGTACGGCGAATGATCCACACCGGCTGACCCCGCCATTCCACGGTAATCTGCTGACCCGGCTCAATCTTGCTGACATTGACGGTTACCGGTGCACCGGCCGCTTCCGCTTTTGCACTGGGGTTCCATGACCCCAGGAACGGAACCGCCGCACCGACGACGCCGACTCCACCCACCACAGACGTAGCACCGATCAGAAACCGGCGCCGGCCTTGGCTAACGTCGCCATTATTCATTATGGTCTTCTCCCATCAGGCGATGCCACCGCCCGCAACACAGCCGACAATGCGCATCAAAAGGACTTCACAACCCAAAAATATAAGCGCCCAAATGGTAATGAAATTACCAGGGGCTTACAAGTCGGAAAGCCGCCACTGGCGCCTCACCCCTGCTCCAGATCAATTTGCCGACAAATCACTCGAACATAAAAAAACCCGACCGAAAAGGGCCGGGTTTCCTGGATCCTGCTCCAGCGAAATTAACGCTTGGAGTACTGAGGACGCTTACGCGCCTTGCGCAGACCCACTTTCTTACGCTCGACTTCACGCGCGTCACGGGTAACGTAACCCGCTTTACGCAGCGCCGGACGCAGAGTTTCGTCGTAATCCATCAGAGCGCGGGTCAGACCGTGGCGAATAGCGCCAGCCTGACCACTGATACCACCACCTTTGACGGTGATCTGGATATCGAAACGATCGGTAGATTCGGCAACAACCAGCGGCTGACGAACGATCATGCGCAGAGTGTCACGACCGAAGAAATCTTCGATTGAGCGACCATTGATAGAGATGTTACCGCTTCCCGGCTTGATAAAAACCCGAGCCGTGGATGTTTTGCGGCGACCAGTACCGTAATTTTGTGCTACAGACATATCCGCCTTCCGTTAAATGTCGAGTTCTTTGGGCTGCTGGGCTGCGTGAGGATGCTCAGCGCCGGCATAGATTTTCAGCTTCTTGAACATGGCGCGACCGAGCGGGCCTTTCGGAAGCATGCCTTTGACAGACTTCTGAATGATTTGCTCAGGCGCCTTGTCGACCAGCTTCTCGAAGTTGATGGATTTGATTCCACCCGGAAAGCCGGTATGACTGTAGTACATCTTGTCAGATGCTTTCTTGCCGGTAACCCGCACCTGGCTCGCGTTGATCACAACAATGTAATCGCCGGTGTCTACGTGAGGGGTGTACTCAGGCTTATGCTTGCCCCGCAGACGTCGGGCGATTTCGGTTGACAGACGACCCAGCGTCTTGCCGGCTGCGTCTACAACGTACCAGTCACGTTTTACTGTTTCTGGTTTCGCACTCAGAGTCTTCATTGATTCCGCCTTGAACGCTATATAAGAAACGTTAAAAACCACCACCGGTAAATGCAAGGCATCCGGAGGAGGTTCCATACCTGTGTTGCGCTGCCATCATTCGGGGCTGAGATAATGACATCGCCTTGAAAAGCCAGGGCGCGAAGTATACTCGAACCACCCAGGAAAGCCAACCCTGTGTCGATTCGTTTCGTTATTCCCCTATACCGGCACTGGACCAGCCGTATAACCGGGAAACATTATCCAGAAGTTCGGGCGCCAGTTGCTCCGGAGTCCCGCCACGGATCTCCGCGAGGACGTCCAGAATATCAGGCAGGTACCGTGGAGAGTTCTGACCCTGCTGAACGCCCTCTGGTGCCATGTCCGGCGCATCCGTTTCGAGCACCAGCGATTCCAGTGGCAGCCTTGCGATTGCATCGCGGGTCTTTCGGGCCCGGGGATGGGTGATCACGCCACCCACGCCGATGAAACACCCCAGGTCAACCAGCTTGCTGGCCTGCTGAAAACTTCCGCTGAAGCCGTGAAGCAGGGCCCGACCGTCCCACTGCCGACGGTTGAGCAGACTGTGCACCTCGTCATGGGTCTTTACGGAGTGAATCACCAGAGGCATATTCAGTTCGTCAGCCAGCGCCACCTGCGCTTCAAACCAGGGCCACTGCGCTTCGAGACTGCCCCGGATGCGATCGAGCCCGCACTCACCGATTGCCACACAGCGGTCGGGACGAGCCTCCAGCAGCCGGCGGAGCTGAGCCAGATCTTCTTCAGAGTGCTCATCCACAAACCAGGGATGAATACCGAGACAGTAAAACAGACCCTCATGAGCCAGCGCTGTCTCGCGGACCCGGTCCCAGTCCGGTCGCCGGACACCGGGTATCACCAGCCCGCTGAGCCCGCGCGAGCGGCCCTGCTCAAGCTCCGTATCGCGGCGGCCATCGAACTGGGGAAAGTCAAAATGGCAATGGGCGTCGATCAACTGCACAGTCACCTCCGCCCGGAACCGTTAATGCTCCCGGGTCTTGTGGAACTGGATGTCCGGATACCTTTCCTGAGCCAGATTCAGGTTTACCATGGTCGGAGCGATATAGGCGAGCCGATCACTGCCATCAAGGGCCAGGTTGTCGTTGTTCTTGCGCTGAAACTCGTCCAGCTTCCTGTCATCACTGCAGGTCACCCAGCGAGCCGTGGCCACGTTGATCGGCTCATAGATCGCCTCAACCTTGTACTCACTTTTCAGGCGACTGACCACCACGTCGAACTGCAGAACCCCTACTGCACCAACGATAAGATCGTTATTACGCAGCGGCCTGAATACCTGTACGGCACCTTCTTCCGACAGCTGGATCAACCCTTTCTGGAGCTGCTTGGCCTTGAGCGGGTCCTTCAGGCGAATCCGACGGAACAGTTCCGGAGCAAAATTCGGAATACCGGTGAACTTCATGTCGTCGCCGGCAGTGAAGGTATCACCCAACTGGATGGTGCCATGATTGTGCAGGCCAATAATATCGCCAGCAAAGGCCTGCTCGGCGTGCTCGCGGTCGCCGGCCATGAAGGTCAGTGCATCGGAAAAACGGACTTCCTTGCCAATACGCACATGACGGGCCTTCATGCCCTGGTTGTAACTGCCGGAGACAATACGGAGGAACGCAACGCGATCGCGGTGTTGCGGGTCCATATTCGCCTGAATCTTGAACACGAAGCCGGAGAACCCGTCCTCGGCCGGCTGAACCAGTCTCTGGTCGGTTTCCCGTGGCTGCGGCGCCGGGGCCCATTCCACGAGGCCGTCCAGCATGTGGTCGACACCGAAGTTACCCAGTGCGGTACCAAAGAATACCGGCGTCAACTCGCCAGCAAGAAAGGCTTCCTGATCGAATTCGTGGGACGCGCCTTTGACCAGCTCGATTTCATCACGCAGATCGTCCGCATAGGCGCCAATGGCGTCGTCCAGCTCCGGGTTATCAAGACCCGAGATAACCCGCTTGTCCTGAATCATGTGCCCCTGACCGGACTGGTAGAGGATGACCTCATCCCGAAGCAGGTGATACACACCCTTGAAGCTCTTGCCCATACCAATGGGCCAGGTGATCGGCGCGCAGGCGATCTTCAGTACATCCTCGACCTCATCCATCAGTTCAACCGGATCCCGGGTATCCCGATCCAGCTTGTTCATGAACGTGAGAATGGGGGTATCCCGCAGGCGAGTAACTTCCATGAGCTTGATGGTCCGCGCCTCGACACCCTTGGCGCTATCAATCACCATCAGGCAGGAGTCCACCGCGGTCAGGGTCCGGTAGGTATCTTCGGAGAAATCTTCGTGGCCCGGCGTATCCAACAGGTTCACCAGCTTGCCACCATACGGAAACTGCATAACGGAAGTGGTTACCGAGATGCCCCGCTCTTTCTCCATTTCCATCCAGTCAGACTTGGCGTGCTGACCAGACTTCTTTCCCTTGACGGTTCCGGCCTTCTGAATTGCCTGCCCGAACAACAGCACCTTCTCGGTAATGGTGGTTTTACCGGCATCCGGGTGCGAAATAATGGCAAAGGTGCGGCGCTTGGCCACTTCCTGGGAAAGGTTAGACATAATCGAAAAGCAACCTGAATCTGATGTTCTGGAAAAGGCCGCCATTATAGGCCCTATGCCGCTGTGACGCTAACTCGTACTGAAGCGGTCACTGGCCGAGAGCACGCATCAGGACGCGGGCATCCTCCCGGCCATTGGCAGCCGGATAATACCCGGGTCGCTGGCCGATCTCGTGAAAGCCCTCATTCTGGTACAAAGCAATGGCGGCGTGATTACTGACCCTGACCTCGAGCAACAGCTGGGACATACCCTCATGGGCTGCGGTTGCCAGCACGTGCCTCAGCAGATAGCGCCCGACACCCTCACCGCGGCCGCTCGGATGGACGCAGATATTCAGCAAGTGGGCTTCATCAACCATATAGGCCACGACAGCGTAGGCCATCAGCATGTCTCCATGACATGCACCCCAGAGCCGGTAGTTGTCCTTGAAACAATCAAGAAACACCGATTCACTCCAGGGATGGGAATAGCCCTGGCGTTCTATATCAAGCACTGCCGGAACATCCTCAGGCGCCAGAGGCCGAACCAGCAGATCGGCGCGGAGGACTTTCTGGTAGGTTTCCGGATAGGCCATTAACGGGCGACCAGGGGCCGTATTTGTTGCCAGAGCGACCGCTTCAGGGTCGGGTCACCGGCAATTTCCGCGAGGGTGTGCGGAAACCGAACCGCCGCTTCACGACCAAGCGCTTCCAACAGCCAGCTCTGATCTGAGTCTCCGGCGCCCTGCAGGACAACAACCTGCTGATGCTCCAGACCGGACAGAACACTGCGCATTACGTCGACAAAGTCATGGCCAGAGTTCCCGGGCACCAGCAGATTGTTGAAGATGGGCCAGGCCACATGCCCAAGCACCCGAGGATGGCTTTCGCCCAGGCTCTTGAGGATATTCAACGCGAGGGTTTCCTGAAGCCGACTGCTGGCATCCGCGGACATGCCTCCGATCAGCGCAGCACCACTCCCTGCCCAGACCATGAGATTGACGCGCTCTGTGGGGATCATGGACGATCGCGCTGTCTTCGCCTCTGGAGGCTCTGGTTCCGGGGACTCCGCAACGGCCTCTGGCAAGGAAGGCGATTCCGGGGGCTGCCGGGAGGTTTTTCCAGGAACGCCCGTATCAGCTTCCATTAACGCCTGCAGATCCGCGATTCGGGCAACGCCCTCGGTTCGATCCGGCGCTGCCGGCTTACCCGGGGCCGGGCGACCTGCATTGCTTGCGGGGCGAGAGAAAGGCTCGGAAACGACCGGGATAGTTTGTGGAACCTCAGCCGCCTCGGGAAATTCAAACTCAGGACTTGGCGCCGCACCCGGCAGCGGTTGCCGGGCATACCACATCCGTATCCCCGCGGCTCCCAGGTAAAACTGACGCTCTGCTTCCGATCCAATCATTAACTTCGCCTGTCCGGATTTACCGAATTCACATTCTCACACATCCGCAACCTGGGGATGCTGTCGAATTCCGCCCTTACTGATCAGGTTCAGGGCCTCTATATAGGCCTTGGCAGAGGCGATGATGATATCAGTATCAGCACCCACGCCGTTAACGATCCGGCCGCCGCGTTCCAGGCGCACAGTCACCTCACCCTGGGCATCGGTGCCGCTGGTGATGTTATTCACCGAATACAGCTGAAGGTTGCAGCCGGAATCCACCAGGGATTCGATTGCCTTGAACGTGGCATCGACCGGCCCGCTGCCTTCGGCCTCAACCTTGTGTTCTTTGCCGTCTACCGTCAGGGTCAGATTAGCCTTGGGCACGACTCCGGTCTCGGAGCATACCTGCATACAAACCAGGCCATACCGCCCATCTTCCTCTTTCTGTCGGGTATCGCTGGCAATCGCCTGGAGATCTTCGTCGAAAATTTCATGCTTCAGATCTGCGAGTGCCTTGAATCTTGTAAACGCTTCGTTCAGCTCCGTTTCGGTCTCAAATTGAATCCCGAGTTCCAGCAAACGGGTGCGGAACGCGTTACGGCCGGAATGTTTACCCAGCACCAGGCTGTTGGTGTGCCACCCCACATCCTGTGCCCGCATGATCTCGTAGGTTTCCCGGTGTTTCAGAACCCCATCCTGATGAATGCCGGATTCATGGGCAAAGGCATTCGCGCCAACGATGGCCTTGTTGGGCTGGACCGGAAACCCGGTGATCGTAGACACCAGGCGCGACGCGGGCACGATGTGCTGGGTATCAATGCGGGTGTCTATGCGGAAAAGATCCTGGCGGGTGCGAACCGCCATCACAATTTCCTCGAGCGCTGCGTTACCGGCACGCTCACCCAACCCATTGATGGTGCACTCCACCTGACGAGCGCCCTGAGAGACGGCTGCCAGAGAGTTAGAGACCGCCAGGCCGAGATCGTTGTGGCAATGCACTGAAAAAATGGCCTTGTCGGCGTTTGGAATCCGGTTCATAAGCTGACGGATGGTCTCACCGAACTGCTCGGGAATCGCGTAGCCCACTGTATCCGGAATGTTGATCGTGCTGGCGCCGGCATCAATTGCCGCTTCGATGATTCGGCACAGAAAGTCCAGCTCCGAGCGTCCGGCGTCCTCGCATGAGAACTCGACGTCATCGACATGGCTCCGCGCGCGTTTGACCGAGCGAACCGCTTGCTCTACCACTTCATCCGGCTGCATCTGCAGCTTGTGCTTCATGTGAATGGGAGACGTGGCAATAAACGTGTGAATGCGGCCGCGCTGCGCTGGTCGAATGGCTTCTGCTGCTCGATCGATATCCTTGTCGAGCGCACGGGCGAGACTGCAGATTGTCGAGTCCTTGATGGACTCAGCGATCGCTTTCACCGCCTCGAAATCACCCTGACTGGCAATCGCGAACCCCGCCTCAATAACGTCGACACGGAGCTTTTCAAGCGCTTTCGCAATGCGTAGCTTCTCCGCCTTGTTCATGGTGGCACCAGGGCTTTGCTCACCGTCACGGAGCGTTGTATCGAAGATGACCAGGTGATCAGTGGCAGGCATTGGCAGGCTCCATT
>CAZFQI010000040.1:0-1981 GCA_964520755.1 uncultured Marinobacter sp.
TCAGAAATGAATAACCGTCCGAATACTCTTACCCTCATGCATCAAATCAAACGCCTTATTGATGTCTTCCAGAGGCATTTCATGGGTAATGAACACATCCAGCGGAATCTCGCCTTTCTCAGCCTTTTCCACATAACCCGGCAACTCGGTACGGCCCTTCACGCCGCCAAACGCTGAGCCTTTCCAGACCCGGCCGGTCACCAGCTGGAACGGGCGGGTGCTGATCTCTTCGCCGGCACCGGCCACGCCGATGATGATGGACTCGCCCCAGCCCTTGTGACAGCACTCCAGGGCCGCGCGCATGACTTTTACATTGCCGATACACTCGAAGGAGTAGTCCACACCACCGTCGGTCATCTCGACGATGACTTCCTGGATCGGCTTGTCGTAGTCGTTGGGGTTAACCACATCGGTCGCACCCAGCTGTTTGGCAATGTCGAACTTGCCCGGATTGATATCAATGGCAATGATACGGCTGGCCTTGGCCATGGTTGCACCAATAATCGCCGCCAGCCCGATGCCCCCGAGGCCGAAGATGGCCACCGTTGCGCCTTCTTCTACCTTGGCGGTATTCATTACCGCACCAATCCCGGTGGTGACACCACAACCAAGCAGGCAAACCTTCTCGAGGGGCGCTTCCTTGGGGATCTTGGCCAGGGAGATTTCAGGCAGTACCGTGTATTCGGAGAACGTGGAGCAGCCCATGTAGTGATAGAGTGGCTGGCCATTGTAGGAAAAACGGGAGGTACCGTCGGGCATTACGCCCTTGCCCTGTGTGGCACGCACGGCCCCGCACAGGTTGGTCTTGCCAGAGGTGCAGAATTTGCACTCACCGCACTCGGCGGTATAGAGGGGAATAACGTGGTCGCCCACTTCCAGGTTTTTCACGCCGGGGCCAACCGCTTCCACAATGCCACCACCTTCGTGGCCCAGGATGGTCGGGAACAGGCCTTCCGGATCCGCCCCGGAGAGGGTGTAGGCGTCGGTGTGACAAACACCGGTGGCAACGATGCGCACCAGCACCTCACCTTCCTGGGGCGGCGCAACGTCGACTTCAACGATTTCGAGCGGTTTGTTGGCTTCGAAGGCCACCGCTGCACGGGATTTAATCACTGTCGGACTCCTGTTGAATTCGGATCTGTGTTTTGGATTTCGCGCCACGATGTGCCGGCTGTCCGTTCATTCTAGACGAAGTGCGCAATCAGGTGGGCGCCGAAATCTTTTCCGGAACTGGCTCGTATCATCTGATAGCTGACCTATACCGAGAGAGGAGCTCTTACGTTGCGCACGCTTTACTGGTTTACGCGGGATCTTCGCCTGCACGACAACGCCGCGCTGCTGGCGGCCTCGAAGTCCGACATGCTGCTCTGCGTCTATGTGGTGGATCCGCGCTGGTTCGCTCCCGGTCCTCTCCAGAGCAAGGCCATGGGGGATCATCGCTGGCGCTTCCTGTGGCAGAGCCTGATGGCACTTGAGCGCAGCCTTCGACCACTGGGGCAGCGGTTACACATTGCCTTTGGTGAACCGGAAACCGTCATCCCCCAACTTATCCACGCTCACAACATTGAACGGGTGGTCCGTTCCCGACTTCCCGGTACCCAAGAGGCCGGCCAGTGGCGAGCCATCAAGGACAAACTCCCGAAAACCCTGTTCCAGCAATTCGAGACTCTGAGCCTGTTTACCGAGGGCTCACTGCCGATGGCTCTCGAGGATTTGCCAGACACCTTTTCCCAGTTCCGCAAGCAGGTTGAGAAAACCGGTGAACGCTGCTCCGAACGGTTGAGGATTCGCACGCTGACAGCCCTGCCCCCGCCGCCCGGCTTTCCGGAAGACAACCGTGGCGACTGCCCGCCCATACCAGAGCCCGTGCACCCATTGCAGTTCATGGGCGGTGAAGCGGCTGGCCTGGGTCGGCTGCAGGAATTCCTTTACGGCAACCACAGTATTGACCGGTACAAGGAGACCCGGAACGCCCTGGATA
>CAZFQI010000040.1:2081-14826 GCA_964520755.1 uncultured Marinobacter sp.
GAGGAGCAGTTGATCGACTATGATGTAGGGAGCAACTACGGCAACTGGCAGTATCTGGCTGGCGTAGGGGCGGACCCGAGAGGCCTGCGGCAATTCAACCTCGAGAAACAGACGCAGCAGTATGATCCCACCGGCACCTTTATTGACCGCTGGGGCGGGCATGCGGATCAGCCCGTAGGCTTACACACAGTGGATGCGGCAGACTGGCCCCTGTAGTAAAAGGCAAATAGCCATGACGAATCGGACCGACAACGAACGTACCAGCACAGCACGGGAAACCCTGGCTCGCATCATCGACACCAGCTCACCCGCAATATTGCTGAGCTGCGGCAGCCTGGCAACCGAAGTGTCGCGAATCTGGCAGAAACACCAGGAAGATGTGGACGTGCACACCCTGGACACATCCGATCCGAACGCCAGCCTGGTGCTCGAGAGGGTCGTAGACCTGGCGCTGATTACCGACACCCTCGAACACCTGCCCCACGATGAGGGCGCCCTGCTGTTGGGGCAGCTCAGGAATTACGGCACCCATCAGATTGCCGTCGTCGTAGGCGAGACCCCGGACTGGGCCTTTACCGATTTCATCGGCCTTGGTTTTCGCCGCCATGCCGAACTGGAAAATGATAACGGCGCACTCACGCTGTACACCTACAATCTGGATACTTACAACCACAAACGGGCCTGGAACAATCCAGAGAACTGGGCCAATCCGGAAATGTGGGGCAAAGCATGGTGGTAGAAAGCGCGGCAGTGAACAGTCCGTCCTCCCAGAAACTCAAACCGAGCACGATCAGGATCGGCACCCGATACCGGGCCAATCGCCTGAAAGGCCCCTACGATGCCATCGTGATCGGCTCCGGCATTGGTGGCCTGACAACGGCCGCGTGCCTGGCGAAAGCCAGCAAGAAAGTCCTGGTGCTTGAACAGCATTACACTGCCGGCGGCTATACCCACAGCTATGCCCGCAACGGCTACGAATGGGACGTGGGCGTCCATTACATCGGCGATATGGGCTCTCCCCACACCCTGGGGCGCAGGCTGTTCGATTACATCACCGACGGCAAGCTGGAATGGGCACCCATGGACGAGAACTACGACCGGTTTTTCCTGGGTGACAAGGTCGTGAATTTGCGGGCCGGCAAAGAAGGACTGCGTCATTCCCTGTCAGAGGCCTTCCCGGATGAACAGGAAGCCATCGACCAGTACGTGAAACTGCTGGGCAAGGTGGCCGATGGCATGCAGTGGTACACCCTGTCCAAGCTTACGCCCGGAATTCTCAGCCCGGTTGTTCACAAAGGTCTGGATGTCGCCTTGCCGGACTGTTTCAACAAGACCACCTGGGAAGTGCTGAGTGAACTGACCGATAACCAGGAGCTGATCGGAGCGATCACCGGCCAGTGGGGCGATTGTGGGGTCACACCGAAGCAATCCAGCTTTATGGTTCATGCGCTGATTGCCAAACACTACCTATACGGCGGCTTCTATCCGGTAGGCGGTGCCTCGGAGATCGCGAAAACCATCATTCCGGTCATTCAACAGCCTGGCGGCGAGGTGTTTACTTACGCCGACGTCACCGACATCCTGGTCGAGAAAGGCAAGGCAACCGGCGTGCGCATGGCCGATGGCGAGGAAATCCGGGCACCGCTGGTCATCAGCAACGCTGGTGTGATCAACACCTTCGAAAAACTGCTGCCAGCCGACGCTGCTGACAAGGTTGGCTACAAGAGCAAACGCCGGCACATCATTCCGTCCATGCCCCACATCGGGCTCTATATCGGCCTGAAAGGCACACCGGAAGAGCTCGGGCTGCCCCGAACCAATTTCTGGATCTACCCCAGCGCCGATCATGACGGCAACGTGCAACAGTTCCTGGATAACCCTGAAAACACTGAATTTCCGGTGGTGTATATTTCCTTCCCCGCGGCCAAGGATCCGGATTACCAGAACCGCTGGCCCGGCACCTCGACCATCGAGATCGTTGCACCCACCACCTGGGAGATGTTCGAGCCCTGGCAGGACACCACCTGGGGCAAGCGCGGCGAAAACTACGAAACTCTGAAACAGAAGATCACCGACCAGCTGCTGGAGGTGATGTACGAGAAGCTGCCGCAGTTGCGGGGCAAGGTGGATTACGTGGAAACCTCCACCCCGCTCTCCACCGCCTGGTTCTGCCGCTATGGCCGGGGAGAACTTTACGGCCTGGACCACAACCCCGAGCGCTTCGAACAGGACTGGCTGAAACCGAAGACCGACATTCCCGGGCTGTATCTCACCGGCCAGGACATCCTCACCTGTGGCGTAGTGGGTGCGATGATTGGTGGTCTGGTCAGCACCCTTGCCATACAGGGCTGGCGCGGGGCCGGATTGGCGAAACGTATTTTCGTGGGGTAACAGGGTTGCCCAGACCAATCTGTGCCGATTGCGGCATGCACCGCAATATCTGTGTGTGCGAGGCCTGTTCCCCCACGCCCAACCGCACCAGGGTGTCAGTGCTCCAGCATCCAAATGAAGCTGGCCACCCCAAAGGTACGGTCCGCATACTGGCCCAGTGTCTTAGCAACCTGGAAGTGTTCACGGGCGAGACGCCAGAGGATTTACGTGAGGCCGGTTTCGATACCGACACATTAGCCCGGAATTCAGCGCTGCTGTTTCCGGGGTCCGGCAGCGAACCCCTCGAGTCCTCAGACATCAGCCACTTCCATCACTGGATCATTCTGGACGGGACCTGGCGCAAGGCCGCCAGAATCCTTCACCAGAACCCGGCACTGGCGGCTCTACCCCGCTTCCATTTCGCCAGCCCTCCAGAATCTGCCTACGCCATCCGCAAAGCCCCGGGCTCGCATCATCTGGCCACAGCAGAAGCTGTTGCCTATCTACTCAATGTGATCGAGCCGGGGCTGGATACCCGGCCAATTTCCGACGCTATGCGCACACTGGTGGACAAACAGTTCGCCCACATCCCGGCCCGGCTGCACAAGCACTATCAATAAATCTGTGGGGTGAGACAGCCCGCCGGTCCGGACGTATTCCGGGGAATACCCGATTCGAGCAGAGAAGCCCCATGTCCGAGCAGTTTGACCCAGCAGACCTCTCCCGCATCATCGAAATGGCGTGGGAGGACCGCACGCCCTTCGAGGCCATAGAACACCTGTATGGTCTCAGGGAAAAAGACGTCATTCGCCTGATGCGCCGTGAGCTCAAGCCGGGCAGCTTCCGGCTCTGGCGCAAACGGGTAACAGGGCGAAACACCAAACACCGTCAGTTGCGCCCTGAAGGGGTGAGCCGTGGCTATTGCCCGACCCAGTACAAGCACCGATAAGCACTTTGCCATTGGCATTGAAGGGACGGCTGCGTAATCATGGGCATTCTGGCATCAAGCATATGAGGAACCCGATCGATGGCACTGTTCAACCAGAAAAACGCCCGAAAACAGCTGGACGCTGAGGCCAGCAAGGTGCATCGGGAGGACCTGGAAACCCTGCTGGATCGCCAGCGCAGCATTGAAGAGAAAGTAAAAGGCAGCGGCAAGCTGGCCCGCTTCAGTGCCGACATCAAGCTGATGTTTTCGATGATCCGGGATTACTGGTACGGCAATTATCGCAGTGTGCCCTGGAAAACCATTGCGGCAGTGGCAGGTGCCCTGCTCTATGTCATGAACCCTCTGGACGTGATTCCGGATCTGATCCTCGGATTCGGCTTCGTGGACGACGCCGGAGTGGTAGCCCTCTGCCTGAAACTGGTGGAGTCTGATCTTCATCGCTATGCTGCCTGGAAAGAACAACAGGAAGAAACCACAGCGGCAGACCGCCCGAATTGATTAATTTCTGAACTGACGGTATTCTCTCGTCCCTGCTTCTGGAACACCTGAATCAAATCTGGAGTTGTAGTGGATTTAGCCACCCTCATTGGTCTCGCTGGCGCTATTATACTTATCGCCTCTGCCGTTATTCTCGGTGTTTCACCTGCCGTTTTCGTTAACCCTGCGTCCCTGCTGATCGTCGTAGGCGGCACCATGTTCGTCGTGCTGGCCAAATTCAGCGTTTCGCAGTTTCTGGGAGCCTTCAAAGCCGCCGCCAGGGCATTCAAATTCAAACTGCCAGAAACTCAAGCCAGCATTGAAGAACTCGTAGATATCGCCAACGTGGCCCGTAAAGAGGGCGTTCTTGGCCTTGAAGACAGGGAAATCAGCAGCCCGTTTCTGGCCCAGGGCATTCAGATGCTCGTAGACGGGCAAGACGCCAACACCATTAAGCAGCTTCTTAATAAAGAGCGCCTGATGACCCTGGATCACAACCGCTCCGGCGCCAAGGTCTTTACAGCCATGGCCGACGTGGCACCCGCGATGGGCATGATCGGCACCCTGATCGGTCTGGTTCAGATGCTGTCGAACATGGAAGACCCGAAATCCATCGGTCCCGCCATGGCGGTTGCCCTTCTGACCACGCTCTATGGCGCCATGATAGCCACCATGATAGCCACGCCCATTGCCGACAAGCTCTCTCTGCGCATGACCGAAGAAGCGCGCATGCAGTCGCTGTACATTGATGCGCTGGTCGCCATCCAGGAGGGCACCAATCCCCGGATCATCGAGCAGATGCTTTCAAGTTACCTGCCTCCCAAGGAACGTGAAAAAGTGGCCGAAGCAGAAGGCGCGTAACCATGGACGAGTTGCCAGAAGAAGAGAAACCGGGGATTCCGGCGTGGGTTGTTACCTTCGCTGATCTCATGTCCCTGCTGATGTGCTTCTTCGTCCTGCTGCTGTCCTTTTCGGAAATCGACGCCCAGAAATTCAAGCAGATCGCCGGGGAACTTTCCAAAGCTTTTGGTGTTCAGCGCGACGTGCCCGCCCTGGAAATTCCCGAGGGCACCAGCCCCATCTTCGACAAGTTTTCGCCCGCACCGCCCGAGCCCACCGTGGTTAACGAAGTCAAACAGACCACCACGGAGGAAGACCCGGAACTCCAGACCCTGAAAAGTCCCACCGATATGGCCGTTGAAGCTGCCGTAGAGGAAGAGATGCAGGAAACCATGGACGAGATCCTGAAAGTCCTGGAACCTGCCATTGCCGATGGTCGAATCAACGTGAGCCAGGATCAGCGGCGTATCGTGATCCGGGTGGAAGAAAAAGGCTCCTTCCCCTCCGGCTCGGCTCAGCTGACCTGGGAGTTTGAGGGTCTGCTGCTGGACATGGCCGAGGTCATTGAGGGCATTCCCGGTGATCTGACCATTGAGGGGCACACCGACAACGTCCCCATCCGTACCGATCGTTTCTACAGCAACTGGGACCTGTCCGCCGCCCGCGCTGCCGCTGTGGCCAACGTTCTGGTGGCCCGGGACCAGGTTGAACCCACCCGCCTGTCCGTCACAGGACTGGCGGATACCGAGCCCAGGGTTGCCAACACCTCCGCCGAGAACCGCGCCAGGAATCGACGCGTGGAAATCATCATCGACCTCTCCGGCCCGATGCAGGAACAGGAGGTTCGCCTCCGGGAGCTGATTCAGTCCGAAACGGACGATACAGAGTCAATCCTGGGTATTGAATCCGATAGCTCGACATCGAACGAAATCAGCTGGTAAACGCACTCTATTTTGGTGCGCCTGGCGCCAAAACGCACAATTAGAGTGCGCTTTTCCTCTGAAATCCCTTTCCATCACCCCTCCGTTGTCCCTCAACCGCTTTACCGCTCTTGAATTGCCTCGTTTTGGAACAGCTCTTGCTTCAGCTGCACCTCAACAATGCACACCCCAACGTAAAACGGCCCGTTAGAGGCCGGACACACAACATCAGGAGCGAAAACCCGTGGACATCACGAGTGCAGTACACACCCTGACCGAAAGCGCCAACACGCTGTTCATCCTTATCGGCGCCATTATGGTGCTGGCCATGCATGCCGGCTTTGCCTTCCTGGAAGTGGGCACCGTCCGCCACAAGAATCAGGTGAATGCCCTGGTCAAGATCATGACCGACTTCGGCATCTCCGCCGTGGCCTATTTCTTCATCGGCTACTACATTGCCTATGGTAACCATTTCATGAGCGGTGCCGCCGAGCTGACCGCTGCCAATGGCTATGATCTGGTGAAGTTTTTCTTCCTGATGACCTTCGCTGCCGCGATTCCCGCCATCGTCTCCGGTGGCATTGCCGAGCGGGCGAAGTTCTACCCCATGCTGATTGCCTCGGGCCTGATCGTTGCCTTTATCTATCCCTTCTTTGAGGGGCTGATCTGGAACGGCAACTATGGCTTCCAAAGCTGGCTGGAGAACCAGTTTGGTGCATCCTTCCACGACTTCGCCGGCTCTGTTGTGGTGCATGCCGTGGGTGGCTGGATCGCCCTGGCGGCCGTCCTTGTTCTGGGTGCCCGAAACGGGCGCTACCGCAACGGCAAGGTTGTGGCCTTTGCCCCCTCCAACATTCCCTTCCTCGCCCTCGGCGCCTGGATCCTGACCGTTGGCTGGTTCGGCTTCAACGTGATGTCAGCCCAGACCCTGGACGGGATCAGCGGCCTGGTTGCCGTCAACAGCCTGATGGCCATGGTGGGCGGTATCCTGGTATCCATGCTGCTGGGCCGAAAAGACCCGGGCTTCATCCACAACGGACCGCTGGCCGGCCTGGTGGCAGTGTGTGCCGGCTCAGACCTGATGCACCCGGTTGGCGCCCTGGTCACCGGCGGCGTGGCCGGCGCCATCTTCGTGTACCTGTTCGAATGGGCCCAGGCCAAGATCGAGCGACTGGACGATGTGCTCGGTGTCTGGCCGCTGCACGGTGTCTGTGGTGTCTGGGGTGCGATTGCCTGCGGTATTTTCGGTCAGGAAGCCCTTGGCGGCCTGGGCGGCGTCAGCCTGATGTCTCAGATCATTGGCTCAGTGGCCGGCGTTGTAGTGGCCTTTGTTGGCGGCCTGATAGTTTATGGAGCAATCAACGCCATCTCCGGCCTGCGCCTCACTGAAGAGGAAGAATTCAACGGGGCGGATCTGAGCATTCACCGGATTGGTGCAAACGCCGTCGAATAACCCGCCGGTTCAGCCCCGGCTCACTCGCCGTATCCGGTCAGTTCCATGTAGCCAACGCCCCCATGGCTGCCGGATACGGAAACCGGGCTCTCCCAGTACGGGTAGAGCCCACTGTTCAGATAGTCTCCAGGAGGTGCCGACACCTCCAGGTTCACTCCGTAATCCGGCACTTCCAGCCGCCATTGGCGTGGAAAACCTTGTGCATCAGGCTTGGTTGGGCGAAGGCGGAGCTGGTCGGGCCGAAGCGCTACCGGCTCACCCTTGTCGGGAATCCAGGTACCTGCCCGAAAATCTCCATTGTCTTCCCGCAGCCGGAAGGCCATCAGTTTGTCCCCCGAGTCCAGGTGCAGGGCAAACCAGTCCCAGCCCTGCTGTCCGGACTTGAGAAACTGGCTGCTCCACTCGCGGTCGAACCAGCCCTGCCCTGACACCTCAAGAGTCTCGTCACCCAGGGTAACCGTGCCTTCTATCTGCAGGTCCACCAGGCTGAAGTACATGGAACCTTCGCCATCGGCGGACTTGGCACTGAAACCATCGTCGCCATGTGCCACGGGTGCACGGTTGATGCTGAGGGAAAGGTCATAGGACCAGCCATCCGTCGACACCTGCAAACGCCATGAGTCATCTTCGGAAGCGCTCTCAAGCTGCCACTCATCGAGCCAGACGGCCAGAGGCTCTGCCCGGGCACCGGCATGACCGACGTCTCCGCGGGCCAACTTCTCCGCGAAGTAATGTCGGGTATCAAAGCTCACCGCCGCATGGGCCATCCAGGCCGCCTCCAGGGGCCAGGTGTTTGCTTCCGGTGGTTCAGCATTCGCCGGCCTTGGTGTAATCGCCTGGCGGAACTGGGTCCATTGTAGGCCCAGAGGCTCTCCATCTGCGGTCCTCAGGTTGGCAGTCAGGTACCACCACTCGATCCGGTGTTGCGGGTGTGGGCCGAAGTCGCCCGGAAAGCTCAGGCGATCACCCGCTCCGGGCTGGAGAAACGGCACGTCGGACTCCGGATCCGCAACCCCCGCCAGGCCAGCAAACCCGGCCTGTTGCGGGGATTCTGAACAACCGCCGAGGGCCAGCAGCAATAGCAACCAGATACAGCGACTCATCGTTCACCTCCCGCCAGGGCGTTGGCGTTGCCGGGCACGGAAGCCGGCGATCGGAGCTGACGACTCATCAGCAAGGCGATACTGAGACCGATCAACAGGCTCAGCACGCCAAGCTCAAACCAGAACCCCGGGTAAATTGCCATGGGCAGGGACCAGCCAAAGGCCAGGGGATTGATTCGATGAACCAGAACCCAGGTGAGCCAGATGCCCATGGGCAGGGCCAGCAGCGCAATGGCGCTGGTCAGGGCTACCGACAACCGAATCAGCTGCCCCGAGGCCTGCCGCCGTGACAGCCCCCACACCACCAGCAACCGGAAGTACCAGGCCCGGGTGGAGAAAAACACCCAGCCCATCATCAGCAGGGCAATCGCGGCCAGTATCAGGGTCAGGGTGGTCATGGCCCGGGTCAGTAAAAAGGTCTGGTCGAAAATGGCGGAAGCCAGTTCCTCAATGGCCCGGTTATCCCGGACGGTCAGCTCCTCTACCCGCCATATCTCTTTTAACCGGCGGGTGACGGTCTCAATCGTGAGATCCCCGGGTGAAATCGACAGGCTCTGGAAGCTGGGAATAAAATCCGGTGGCAACACGGAGACATTCAGCAGAATTTCACCGGCCGGACGGCCATAGTCGGGGTAGATTCCCAGCACCGGGAGCTCGAGCTCCTGGCTTCCGAGTTCCACTGTCAGGCTCTGGCCGGTGGTCACGCCCTGTCTGCGGGCAAGCTGTTCATTCACCATCACCCCGTGCCCCTGTTGAAGGCTCTGCCAGGGCCGGGCCGTTGATTCAAACAGCTGCCATCCGGTTACCAGCGGACCAATGGGGCCCAGGGCAAAGACATCGACCTTCGTGCCTGCCTCATTGCTTTCTCCCGGGAGCGTTGCCCGACCCCGCACCACCCGATGCCAGAGTCCGGAAGCCGCCAGCTCCGGCTGTTCCGACAGCCAGTCCATGGCCGGCGTCAGATCCACTGATTGAGGCACTTCAATGTAAAAATCCGCCTCAAGCCTCTGCGCCAGCCACCGATCAAAGGTGCTTTCAAAGGTGGTCACCAGTGCCTGCACCGCCAGCACCATCGCCATGGCGAACTGCAGAGCGACCAATGGCAGGGCCAGACGCCGGGCCAGAACTGACAGCTCCCGATGGCGCCAGCGTGATAGCGGGTCTTTGTCGCTCCCGGCCCGCCAGTCTGCGAGCCGGGAAATGAGCATTGGCGCCAGGGTGCCAGCAGCAACGAACACTACCGCCACGGCGACGAAAAGCCAGATCAGTGTGGATACCCAGACCGACATGGCAATACCGCCCATAAGGATCAGAGCCAGCAACACTCCATATCGTTGGCCATCACCGGGCAGACGCCGCGCCAGGGGCCGGAGGAAGTCTGCCAGGCAGGCCACCAGAACCACCGCCAGCATGGTCGCAAGCGGCATCAGCCAGCCACCGTCCTGACCCGCGTACAGGGGCTGATCAAACAGCCCCTCAAGCGCTCGCCCGAAACCAGTGCCCAAACCGGTGGCCAGCCATCGGCCAAGCCAGATCCCGGGCAGAATACACACCAGCGCCAGCAACATGATCTCAAAAACCAGCAGGCGGTTGATGCGCCCCCGGGAAACGCCAAACCGGTGCAGCAGGGCGAAACTGTCCCGGCGCTGGGCCATCCCGAGCAGATACACGCTGCGTACCAGCAAGGCGGTGATCAGCAGGACCAGGACACCCAGGGCATCCAGATTCAGCAGGAAGCTGTCGCCAAGCTCACCGGTATCCGGCCCAACGCGGAACGGCGCCAACCGGTACGCAGAGGGAAGATCCCTGGCACTGTGTGCATCCGACATCAGCAATGACAACTGGCCTGTCTGCTCTCTGGCAAGGTCGGCTGCTTCACTGATATCAACAAAGGGACGGCCCTCCAGCTCACCCCGCCAGGGCGTCTCTTCGCTGTCAGGACTCTCGAAGCACCCGGCCGCCAGCGGGTCGACACCCACCACACGACCGCCTTCCGGCGACGACACTTCCAGCCAGGGCATCACGCACAGGCCCTGGCGCCGGAGCTCGACAAAATCCGCCACCGTGACCCGTTCGCCATCTTTGCGTTCCACCTGCTGACGCTCGGCCACTGCCGACTCACTCTGGTCGAGACTGGCCCGGGCCTGGCTGGTCAGATGATGAACGCCGGACCAGAGCATGGTGGCCAGCACGATCATCGTCGCCAGGGCCAGCAGCTGGAGCGGGTGTCGGCGATAATGGCTGAAAAGGGCGGCCAGAAGGGTCATAGCGGGCTCAGTTTTCGGGCAGGTGCCCGAGATCCAGGTGCTGGCTGCAGCGGGTCGCCAGTTCGGGGTCGTGGGTAGCGAGGATCAGACCACAGCCATGGCGTGCCTGCAGATCGAACAGTTGCCCGATCACCGCCTCGGCAGTATGCCGGTCCAGGCTCCCGGTTGGTTCATCGGCAAGAATCAGGGCCGGCTTCATGGCAAACACCATGGCCAGTGCCGCGCGCTGGCGCTGCCCGCCGGAGACCTGATCCGGGAAACGGTCTGCGAGCTCGCCAATGCCCAGCCGTTCCAGCCAGTCCTGACAGCCGTCATCATCATGACCCGCCAGCCGGGCCCGCAAACGGACATTGTCCAGCAGCGACAGGGCGGGCATCAGATTGGCCTCCTGAAACACCACGCCAATCTGCTGTCGACGGAGATTGCCCCAGCGGGCTTCAACCCTGTTCCCGGTCTGAGGGGCCCGACTGTCGAAAGTCTCACCAAGCACCTGGACTCTCCCCGAGTCAGGATGTTCCAGGCCACAGAGAATGTTCAGCAGGGTGCTCTTGCCGGATCCGGAGCGACCGGTCAGGGCCAGCGACTCTCCCCGCTCCAGATGCAGGGAGAGATCCGTGAGCACCGGCACTGGCTCGTTGCCGCTGCGGAACTGCTTGTTCAGGCCACGGGCCGAAAGCAAAGAATCCACCATCTATTTCCTGTCTGATTGGTTGGCACCCTGATTCGGAGCGCCCCGTCAGTCAGGGGCTCCGATAGGCTCGGCAAAGGAACCATGCCGGCGGGCACGCCACTCGCGGAACTGCTCCAGCCAGGACAAGAGCGCCGGTACGACCAGCAAAACCAGCAGGGTCGATAGCCCAAGACCAAACGCAATTGAGGTGGCCATGGGAATCAGGAACTGAGCCTGCAGGGACGTCTCGAACATCAGAGGCAGAAGACCACCGATGGTCGTCAGGGAAGTCAACATGACCGCCCGCACCCGCTGCACCGCCGCTTCATTGAGCGCATCGGTAATACCCAGTCCTTTTTTCCGCTGCTGATTATAGAAAGCTACGAGGATGATGGCGTTATTGACCACAATCCCGGACAGACCGAACAGGCCAAACAACGACAGTATGGTCAGCTGCAGCCCCATCAGCCAGTGGCCCAGCAGCGCGCCTACCAGGGCAAAGGGAATAATGGCCATAACGATGAGCGGCAGACTCCAGGACGCGAACACCCAGGCCAGCACCACGTACATGAGCGCCAGCCCGATGACCAGGCCAGTCTGCATATCACCCAGCGTCTCCCTCTGGTCGGCGGACCGGCCCTCGAAGCTGTAACGCACATTGTATCGACTGGCGATATCCGGCAGAGCCTCGGCCTCAAGACTGGTCAGAATCTGGTCGGTGGTACTGACCCGCGTGTTAAGCCCCGACGTTACCTCCACAGCCAGCCGGCCCTCGGCGTGCCGCAAGGCCTGGAAACCCTGGCGATGGCCCAGGTTCATCACCTGGGTGAGCGGTACGAAACGCCCGTCGGATACTCGAACCGTCATTCTGGAAAGGGTGGATAGCCGCTCCCGCTGTTCCCGGGGCAACTGGACCCGAACCTCGACTTCGTCACGGCCGTCCTGGTAGATCTGGGCAATCCGGCCATCAAAAGCTGCTCGCAGCTGACGCCCCAGATCCGAGGTGGTCAGCCCCAGGGCCTCGCCATAGGCACTAACCTGATAAATCAACTGCTCCCGGCCCCAGGGCATGTCGTCTTCCACATCCAGCACGCCGGGCAGCGTGGACAGCGCCTGGCCCAGTTCATCGGCGGCCTGCTTGAGGCGCTCGGCGTTCTCACCGGTCAGCCGCACGTTGACATCCCGGCCCGGGGGGCCGGCCTGACGCTCGGAAATGCTCAGGTTGTCCAGCCCTGCCGGCGTCTCCAGCCGGCTGCGCCACTCGGTAATGAACTCCGGGTTACGCACCGAACGACGGTCGGACGGCACCAGTTCGATCATCATCGAACCCAGTTCGTCACCACTGCGAGAACTGCCCTCGGCACCCTGGGTGGCACCACGGGTGGTAACAGCATGGAGAATAAAGTCGCCACCCAGAGCCTCTTCGGTGTCATTGAGGGTTCGTTGCATCTGAGTCAGGAAATCGTCAACTGTGCCCCGATCGGTACCGGCCACAAAGCTGGCGTTGGCGTAGAACACCGAGGGCTCGGGTGTCGGGAAGAAGTTGAAACCCAGCCGGCCACCGGCCAGCAGACCCACGGTAACGATAGCCAGGGCCAATGCGCTGGCTACGGTGGCGCCACGGTGCTCCAGGCTGTAACGGGAGAACCGCCGGAACCGGCCTTCCCGGAAACGGTCGAAACGCTGCTCGAAGCCT
>CAZFQI010000040.1:14926-18061 GCA_964520755.1 uncultured Marinobacter sp.
GCGGCCACCGTGGTCAGGGATGAGGCCAGCACCGGCCAGACCATGCGTTTGGCCGCACCCTCAGAAGCGTAAATGGATTCCTCTCCCATGCGGGCGTGGGCGTCAGCATCCTCGCCCACCACAATGGCGTCGTCGACGATCACCCCCAGCGCCATGATCAGGGCGAACAGGGAAATCATGTTGATGGAGCCACCGATCAGCCAGAGCACGCCCATGGCCGCCAGAAACGCCGTCGGAATACCAATGGCCACCCACATGGCCACCCGGCCGGGGAGAAAGAGGTAAAGCAGGCACACTACCAGTACCAGACCACCCAGACCGTTGGTCACCAGCAGTGAGATACGATCATCCAGCAGCTGCCAGGTCTCGTCGTAGACCTCCAGTTTCACCGTCGGGGGCAAGACCGGCCGGGTGTCCGCCAGCCAGGTCTCCAGTACCTTCGCCGCAGCCAGCGAATTGCCGTTCTCGGAACGCTGCAGCTGCAGCTCTACCGCAGGCTTGCCCTCCTTTTCCAGGGTTAACTGGCTCTCGCGGGCCTCCTGTCGGATGATCGCCACATCGCCCAGGTTCAGCTGAATCCGCTCGCCACTAAGAACCGGAACACTCTCGAATTCCTGAGGGCTGCGCCGTTGTTCCACGGCCCGGAGTTCCCGGGTGGCATCCTGCTGGGCCATCATGCCCGCAGGCAGATCCCGTGAGATAGCAGCCACGCGCTCGGCGATCTGATCCAGTGACAGCCCCAGTGTCTCCAACCGTTCAACCGGCACATCGATGCTGATCTGCTGCTCCGGCAGGCCACGAATCGATACCCGGTCGATACCGCGCTGCAGCAGTTCATCCTCAAACCGATAGGCCAGCTGGCGCAATTCACTTCGATCCACATCACCAAACACAAGCAAGCGTGCTACCGGCTCGTAGCGTTCTATCCGGGTTACCTGGGGTTCTTCCGCCTCGGCGGGGAAGTTGGTGAACTCGTCCACCTGCTGGCGAACATCATCCAGAGCCTGAATCGGGTTGGTGCCCTCCTCGAATTCGAGCGTTATGGAGGACACACTCTGGGCCGACGTGGAGGTCATTTTCTTCAGACCATCAATGCTGCGCAGACGCTGTTCCAGTGGGTTGGTAATGCCTTGCTCCACATCTTCTGCGGAGGCACCACTCCAGACCACCCGAACGCTGACCACATCCAGGGCGAATGTGGGGAAGAACTGGATGTTCATCCGGGTCAAGGCCAGCACGCCACCGAGCAGCATCACCAGCATCACCAGATTGGCAGCGACCCGGTGATGAACGAAAAAACCGATGACACCCTTTTTGCGACTCATTGCCCCGCCGCTCCGGAATCCGCCACATCCACCTTGAGGCCGGTGACTGCATTAGGCAGGTGCGTGGTAATCAGTTGCGCGCCTGACACCAGGGCTTCGCCGGATACCAGCAGGCGGCGCTCGCCGTTGCTGCCACGCGCTTCGCCAATACGCTCTATTCTGGCCCGTTGCATACGGCCCTCCGCTGACACCAGGTAAACGCTGTCAGCGCCATAAAGAGCGCTGAAGGGAATGGAAACGGCATTGCTGCGCGCAGCCCGCTCAAGCGTTACCGGCATCAGACCGCCAGGGCGGATCCCCCTGGGGTTTCCTTCCAGCTCAAGAATCGCTTCGGTTCCTGACGGATCACTGGTACCGGCAAAGCGGGCCAACCGGAACCGGTGCTGATCTCCAGCACTGGTCGCCGTAAGGAGCTCGCCCCTCTCCAGGGCATCCAGAAGCTCGCCCCGGAACATCTCCGGCACCCTGGCCCTGAGTTCGAGACCATCAACGGGGTACAGGGACAGCAGGGGTTGATTGCGGCTGACCTGATCACCTTCTGCCACCTGAATGTCGGTAACGATGCCATCGAAGGGAGCGGTCATGCGGGCCCGTTCGGCATCCCGTTGGGTGCTGAGCAGATTCGCTTCGGCCTGGGCCAGTTTCGCTTCGAGGCTCTGAAGCCGCGCCGGGTGCTCTTCGATCGCCCGTTGCCGGGTATTGACCGTCAGTTCTGCCCTGGCAGAAGCGTCCGTGGCCGCTTCCAGTGCCTCACGGGAGGCCAGATTGCGACTCACCAGTGAACGGGTGCGCTCAAGCTGCCTACGGGCGTTATCCAGAATCGCCCGCTCACTGGCCAGAGCTGTCTGGTCATTCCGGTAACGCACCTGTTCCGATCGGATCTGCGCCTCCAGGTCTTTTACCTGGGCCTCGGCCTGGGCCAGCGCCGGCTGGATATCCGCATCATCAAGCGCCACCAGAAGATCGCCTTCACTAACCCGCTCACCTTCGCTCACCGGCCGGGCACCGATACGACCGGCCAGGGTTGCCGTTACCGCCAGCTGCTCCGGCGCCAGTACTTCGCCATACAGGGGCAACACCGGCGTGTGAGTACCCGGTTCAACCTCCTGAACCTGAACCCGCCAACTACGCTCGGTGGCGCTGACCTCTGCAGGCTCCGGGCGGGTCATCTTGAGAATCATGAAACCGGCGATACCGACGGCGAGAATCAATACGGGAATCAGTCGTTTGGACATTACTTGCAGGCCAGCTAAGGTAAATAAAGCCCTTCGGGCTGTTGGGTTCAGACTACTATACAATCAAGGCTCGTTTTCGGATCGGGCATACCGCAGAACTGCGGCAATTTTACGCGGCTTGCCCACCACTCATGGCAACGGAGAGCATCCCTCTTGGCAGCAGAACATCATGTCGATCTCCTCAACGCAACGCTCATCAACGGGCTGATCGTTGCAATCGTGGTTTTGATCCACCACGAAGTGTTGATCCATCTGAGCGGGATCCTGTCGAGAATGCGCCAGAGCCACCGCTTCCGCCTGATCGCCGCCGTTTTCGGTGTTCTAGCCGCCCACACCTTGCAGGTATGGATCTTTGCCAGCGCCTTCTATTTCATGCATCACGCCGAGGGCTGGGGCCAGCTGGCCGGCAATTTTAGCGGCAGTATCCTGGACTGCGTCTACTTTTCTTTCACCACCTTCACCACACTCGGCTACGGGGATATCGAAGCTTTCGGTATCCTTCGCTTTCTCACCGGCATAGAAGCACTGGCCGGGCTGGTGCTGATTACCTGGAGCGCTTCGTTCCTGTTTGTTGA
>CAZFQI010000040.1:18161-28575 GCA_964520755.1 uncultured Marinobacter sp.
GGATCTCGCGGCATGTGCAATCTCTTTGTACATATCACTCCAGCGCTCCGGATACCCAGACCAGACCCATGGAAAGCTATAGGGAATCACAGAAGCACCTTGCCCGCCCGTACCGCAAAGCCGTGCTGAAAGCGCTGCTGATCCTTACTGCCATCAGCGGTCTGCTGTTTTTTACGCTCAACGTCCAGAGACAGAATTACCCCCTGGCCTTTGCCGAGCTTGGCATGGCGTGCTACTCGGTATTCATTCTCTGGGCGATCGGCAACACCAAACACCTTGAGCGCTGGATTCTCGCCTTTATCCTGCCCTTCTGCATCACCATGATGTTCGCCCTGATCTCGCCCCGGGCAACCACCACTGTTTTCGCCTGGGTGCTGCTGATTCCCATCGTGTCTCACCTGCTGATGGGAAGACGCCGGGGCCTGGTGATTTCCTCCATTTTCATGGCCTCGGCGGCAATTATTTTCTTCTTCAAATACCACAATGCTCCGGAGATGATGCAGCCCCTGCCTATTGCCAATATGGGGCTGATGTCACTGACCATTCTCGCGTTCTCCCATATTTACGAGATCACCCGGGAGCAATCCGAATCACGCCTGCTCAAAATGGCCCAGACCGATGCACTCACGGGTCTCGCCAACCGGGCGCGCCTGAGCGACGTTTTCGAACAGGAGCGCAAACGCAGCCTCCGCAACGGGACCCCACTTTCCATGCTGGTGCTGGATCTCGACCACTTCAAACAGGTCAATGACCAGTACGGTCACGAGGCCGGCGATCTTGCGCTCAGGCATGTGGCCAGCACACTCCGGGCTTCGCTCAGAGCGACCGATCTTGCCACCCGAGTGGGTGGCGAGGAATTCGCCATTCTGCTCACCAACACCACGGCAGACCAGGCCCATCGGGTGGCAGACAAGATCCGTCAGGCGATCGAGACGAACCCCGTCCCCTATCAGGACCAATCCATCGGGCTTACTATCAGCGGCGGAGTCGCCCAGTTTGGTCCGGACGGCGCCGATCTGCGCAGCCTGATCGGCCGGGCGGACCAGTATCTGTATCACGCCAAGGATTCGGGCCGAAACCGGATCATCAGTTCTGACAACGCTCTTACCCTCTGCCAGGCGTAACCACCTCCGTTCACACCCACTTGCAACGCGCCAGTGTGTAATACAGCAGTGGCACGACCACTACGGTCAGCAAGGTGGACATGGCGAGGCCAAACACCAGCGATATCGCCAGGCCGTTAAAAATCGGATCGTTCAGAATGAAGTAAGCACCCACCATCGCCGAAATAGCCGTCAGGGCAATGGGCTTGATGCGCACCGCGCCCGCAAGGACCACCGCTTCCTCAAGCTCGACACCCTCCTCGATCAACTGCCGGATAAACACCACCAGCAGGATGGAATTGCGCACGATGATGCCGGCCAGGGCAATCATGCCGATCATGCTGGTAGCGGTAAATTCCCGCCCCAACAGGGCGTGACCGGGCATGATACCGATCAGCGTGAGTGGGATGGGTGCCATGATCACCAAAGGCAGAATATAGGACCGGAACTGGGCCACCAGCAGCACAAAAATCATGAACACGCCCACGCTATAGGCCGCACCCATATCCCGGAAAGTTTCGTAGGTGATCTGCCATTCGCCGTCCCACTTCAGGGTACCTTTTTCCGGCAATGGGGGTTGGTCGATAAAATACTGCTCTGGCGCCCCCTTTTGCTGTTTCAAGCGCTCCACCATGGCAAACATGCCGTACAGTGGTGAATCAATCTCCCCGGCCATGTCCGCGGTAACATAAGTCACCGGCAGCAGATCCTTGTGGTAGATCGCGCCCATCCAGTCGGCTTCACGAACGTCGGCAATGCTCGCCAGTGGCACCAGCATGCCGCCGCGACTGCGCACGTTCAGCGACAACAATACCGACGGCTGGGCCTTGTCGCCTTCGCCGAGAATAACCCGGATAGGAACCGGGTACTTGGCATGATCATCATGCAGGAAACTGACATTGGTTCCGCCCAAGGCCGTCTGAAGGGCAGCAACCACCTGGGCCTGGGACACGCCCAGCCGTGCCGCCCGATCCCTGTCCACCACCACTTCCCACTGGCGTGTGGGCGACTCCAGTGTCGTATCGATATCCACCAGGCCATCCACCTGGGCCATGCCCTCGGCCACCTGTCGGGCCAGTTCCGCACGGCGGGTTTCATCCACGGCATAGATTTCCGCCACCACGGGCGAGAGTACCGGCGGACCAGGCGGCACCTCGACAATCTTCACGCTGGCACCATACCGCTCACCGATCTCGGTGAGCGGGCCCCGCAAAGACTGGGCGATGTCGTGGGACGGCCGCTCCCGATTTTCCTCTTGAACGAGATTGATCTGAACATCACCGTGATAGGGCTCGCCGCGCAGGTAATACTGCCGCACCAGGCCATTGAAGTTGATGGGCGATGCGGTGCCGGCGTAGGTCTGCCAGTTGGCCACTTCCTCTACCGTTTCCAGGTAACTGCCCATTTCCATCAGCACACGCTGGGTCTGCTCCATGGGCGTGCGCTCGGGCATATCCACCACCACCTGCAGCTCGGACTTGTTGTCAAACGGCAGCATCTTCAGGATCACCGCCTGGAACACCGGCAATGACGAAGCCACGAGGGTAAGACCCACCACCCCCAGTGCCAGCAAACGGCGCCGCCAGGGATGATCGCCCAGGAACGGACCGAGCACAGTCCGGAAAATTCGCAGGGACAATGGACTGACGCCATCCGCGGAGCTGGAAGCCTCCTCGGCTTCGGCGGCCTGCTCCCCCTTCTTGTGCTTGAGAAGCCTGAAAGCCAGCCAGGGCGCCACCACAAAGGCAACGATCTGTGACAGCACCATACCGGCCGAGGCGTTGATCGGAATCGGGCTCATGTAGGGGCCCATCAGGCCACTGACAAACGCCATCGGAATCAGCGCTGCCATGATGGTGAGACTGGCCATGATGGTGGGTGTACCCACCTCGTCCACGGCAACGGGAATAATGTCCTTCACCGCCCGCCGGGAGTTCTGGATCCGCCGGTTGATGTTCTCGGTGATCACAATGCCATCGTCCACCAGAATGCCGATGGAGAAGATCAGCGCAAACAGCGAGACGCGATTCAGGGTGAAACCCCAGGCCCAGGAAAACACCAGGGTCAGCAGCAGAGTAATCAGAACCGCAATGCCGACGATCAGAGCCTGGCGCCAACCCATGGCCGCCAGCACCAGCAGCACAACGCACAAGGTGGCGGAGATCAGATCGGTAATCAGTTTGCGGGCCTTCTGGGAGGCGGTGACGCCATAGTCCCGGGTGACCAGCACTTCCACCGATTCCGGCAGGGCCCGGTTGCGCAGCTGCTCCAGACGCTCTTCAATGGCCGTGGTGATATTGATGGCGTTCTCGCCCGGCTTCTTGGCGATGGCCAGGGTAACCGCCGGGTAAACCTGACCGGGCTGGCCCGCCTTGCCGTCCTCATGGGCCGGTCCGAATCCGGTCATCACACTCTGATCCGCCACGGTGCCACCCCGGCTGACGTCGGCCACGTCCTCCAGGTACACCGCAGCGCCATTGTGCATGCCCACCACCAGGCGCCGGACATCCTCCACCGTTTCCAGTAACGTTCCAGCCTGGACCGGTATCGACAGGTTGTCCCGGGTAATCCGGGCCTCCTGGCTGCTGGTGTTGGCCGCGGCAAGAGCGTTACGAATATCGTCGATGGTCAGGTTAAAGCCGGCCAGCAACGCCGGATCGAACCGGATATCGACGCGATCCGGAATGCCGCCGGTGGTATAGACATCCCGGGTGCCGGGAACCCGCTTCAGCGCAACTTCCAGCATGTGCGCCAGGCGGGTCAGCTCCTCACCCGTGTGCCCGTTGACCGGATCGTAGAGGGTCAGGGTCATCACCGGCACATCATCGATGCCCTTGGGTTTGATCACCGGCTGGGTCGCACCCAGATTGGCCGGCAGCCAGTCCTGGTTGGAATACACCTGATTGTAGAGACGGACGAGGGCTTCCTGCCTTGGAATGCCCACCTCGAACTGCACCGTGATCACCGCCTGGCCCTGGCGAGACACCGAGTAGACGTGTTCCACGCCCTGGATCTCGCTCATCACCTGTTCGGCTGGCGTTGCTATTGCGCTTTCCACCTCACGGGTACTGGCGCCGGGAAACGCCACCATGATGTCGGCCATGGTGACATCAATCTGGGGCTCTTCCTCTTTGGGCGTAACCACCACGGCCAGCACGCCCAAAATAATCGCCAGAATGGCCAGCAACGGTGTCAGGTGGTTGTCCTGGAAGACCCGGGCAATGGCACCGGATGGTCCCACAGGCGGCAAATCACGGCTCACGGATTCGACTCCTCGCCCGCGCCTTCAACCGGATTCAAACGATCGCTGCCCACCAGTTCGGAGGGGTTCGTGACCACACGCTCGCCTGCACTGAGGCCCGCCAGAATCTCCAGCCTGCCGTTATCCCGCACCCCCGTGCGTACCTGGCGCAGCCGGGGCTGATCCTGCTGGTCCAGCACGAACACGGCCCTGAGCTCGCTGCGTTGAATCAGACTGCTGGCCGGCACCCACAGAGCCTCCCGGCTGGCAACAGGCACGCTGACTTTGACCAGCATGCCGGGAAACAGCGAACCGTTGGGTTCACTCAGGCGCATCCGCAGACGAAAAGTGTGGGTTTGCGGACTGGCATACGGGTAGAAGGTCATCTCACCGGTTTCCAGCACCCGGCCATCGGCCAGGGTGACCTGCGCCTGGCGCTCAGTGCGGGCCAGTTCGGCGTATTTCTGGGGAAGGTCAACCACGACCCGAAGCTGTTCAAGGGATAACCCACTGAGCAACGGCTGACCGGGATTGACGGATTCGCCAACCTCGACATGGCGCTCAGTGAGGATGCCACCATAGGGAGCCAGAACGCGGGTATAGGAGAGCTGCTCCTGCGCCTCTGAAACCGCTGCCCTGGCGCGCTCGACCCGGGCCCGGGCGGCGGCGAGGTTGTTGCGGGCCTGGTCGAACTCCTGGCGGGACACCAGACCCCGTTCATGCACCGCTTCAATGCGTTCAAAGCGCTGCCTCGCGTCCGCCAAAGCTGCCTCAGCCTCTTCCAGCCCGGCCTGAGCCTGACGCAAACGGGATCGTTGTTCACTGTCCTCCAGCTGGACAATCAGCTCACCGGCGGCCACGGAATCATCCACATCGTAAGGCAGGCTCTGGACGGTGCCACTGGTCTGGGCCGAGACGGTACTCTGTTGCACGGCTTCGATGACGCCATCGAGGTGCACGGTCTCGTGCAACTCGCTGCGCTCGACGACCGCTATCGTCGCCGGTCGGGAAGGCGACGCCTGCTGTCCGAGCGCCGCATGGGCCAGCAGGCCAAGAGTTACAATCAATCCTGCGGCAGCCATTCGCCCCATGAGGCACCTCCGGGAAATTCTGGTTATTACCTAATAACCAAAGATTATCAGAATTTACACCCGGAAAACACGGAAGGAACAGCTAGCCGGCCGATACGCGGGTACCTGCCGAGCCGTCAAGGATGGCCACGGCATCCTGCAGCCGGCCAATGCCGCTGATCCCGCCGGCCTGGGCAAAATCGCAGGCGGCCTGCAGTTTCGGGCCCATTGACCCGGCCGGCATCTCCAGTGCCCGTGCCTCTGACACTGTCAGTTCCGAAAGCGCCGTCGACCGGTCGGTCCCGAAATTCCGGTAGACCGCCTCAACATCCGTTAGCAGGAGCAACGCGTCCGCACCCAGTTGCCTGGCCAACAAAGCACTGGCGGCGTCCTTGTCGATGACCGCCTCAATGCCGACCATGCTGCCGTCATCCCTGCGCAACACCGGTATTCCGCCACCACCAGCACACACCACAACCACGCCCTGGTCGAGCAATAACTTCAGTACCCGCATGTCCGGTATTTCCAGGGGCTTCGGAGAAGGCACCACCCGGCGCCATTTGTCGCCGTCCGGCGCAATGCTCCAGCCCGCACCGGCTGCCCGGCGCTCAGCTTCCTCGCGATCATAGACGGGCCCGACAAACTTGGTCGGCTTTTCGAAAGCAGGATCCTTGGGGTCGACGACGACCTGTGTAAGCAGAGTCGCGACCGGCCGGTCATGGCCCAGGGCATTTTCCAGTTCCTGCTCGATCATGTAGCCGATCATGCCCTCCGTTTCCGCACCCAGGACATCCAGCGGGTAGGCCTCATCCGGCTTGTAAGACGCGCCCTGCAACGCCAGTAAACCCACCTGCGGACCGTTGCCATGGGTGACAACCAGATCGTGCCCCGCACGGACGATGCCTGCCAGCGAAAGCGCAGCCGTTTTCACGTTTTTGCGCTGGATATCTGCTGTCAGCGGCTCGCCGCGTTTCAGGAGAGCATTACCGCCCAAAGCTGCCACAACCAGCATGTCAGCCTCCCAGGGTCGCCACGAGGACGGCCTTGATGGTGTGCATCCGGTTCTCGGCCTGATCAAAAACAATGGAGGCCGGGCTTTCAAATACCTCTTCGGTTACCTCCATGGCGTCAATGCCATAGGTTTCCTGAATCTCTTTCCCCACCACGGTCTCTGTGTTGTGGAAAGCCGGTAAACAATGCATGAAGCACGCCCGGGGATTGCCGGTTTTACCCATCAGGGCGGCATTGACCTGGTAGGGCATCAGAAGTTTTATCCGTTCCGCCCACTTTTCCTTTGGCTCGCCCATTGAGACCCAGACATCGGTATACACGAAATCGACGCCGGCAACGGCGGTATCAACGTCATCGGTGATGGTGATTCGGGCTCCGGTTTCCGCCGCCAGCGCCCGGGCTTCGTCCTGCACGGCCTGCGCCGGCCAGCAGGCCGCTGGTGCGCACAAGCGCACGTCCATACCCATCTTGGCGCCGCCAATCAGCAGGCTGTCGCCCATGTTGTTGGCGGCATCGCCGATAAACACATAGGCCACCTCCCGCAGCGGCTTTTCCACATGCTCCTGCATGGTCAGGAAGTCCGCCAGTATCTGGGTAGGGTGAAATTCATTGGTCAGGCCGTTGTAGACCGGCACGCCGGCATACTGTGCCAGCTCTTCTACCACGGACTGTCCGAACCCCCGGTACTCAATCGCATCGTAGACGCGGCCGAGGACCCGTGCGGTGTCCTTCACCGATTCCTTGTGGCCGATATGGGTTCCGGTCGGCCCCAGGTAAGTTACGCGCGCCCCCTGGTCGAAAGCGGCAACTTCGAACCCGACCCGGGTACGCGTGGAGTTCTTCTCGAAGATCAGGGCAATGTCCTTGCCCTCGAGCTTGGGCACTTCGGTGCCAGCGTACTTGGCTGTCTTCAGATCAGCAGACAGCTTCAGCAGGAAACCGATTTCCTTTGGTGAAAAGTCCCGCAGCGTCAGAAAATGTCGGTTCTTGAGATTGAATGCCATAACGTTTCTCCTTGGCTGTCAGACAGCATCCCGGATGGTCGGGCAACTCATGCACCGACCGCCGCCCCTGCCACGGCCGAGCTCGGCGCCAGGTATTGCCAGCACCTCGATGCCCGCTGCGGCCAGGGCCGCATTGGTATCATCGTTACGGTCATAGCCGACAACCACACCCGGGCTCAGGGCCAGCACATTGTTGCCATCGTTCCACTGTTCCCGCTCACGCTCTTCCGGAGTGTCGCCACCCGTGGCCACCACCTCCAGAGACGGATAACCGAGAATCTCCGCAACCACCTCGAACAGATGCCGGGAGTCCTGATTGAAGGCCAGCGTTTTCGATCCCTTGCCGGGGCGCAGGTCGTAACAGATCACGGCATCGGCCACCTCCTTGAAGGCGGTGACCACGTTGCCGCCACAGAAGGTAAACACGGTATCCAGGTGCATGGCCGACCGGGTTTTGGGCAACTGGCAGGCAATCACCCGGTCCACCATGCCGCCATCAAACAGAGCTTTTGACAGCTGACCGATGGCCTGGGGCGAAGATCGTTCGCCCATACCTACAAGCACCGTTCTGTTCCCCAGCGGCATGACATCCCCACCCTCCAGGGTGGCCAGGCCATGATCTTCCAGTGGGTCGCCCCAGTGCACGTTCACCTTGCCGGCAAATTTCGGGTGGAATCTGTAGATGGCGGCCATCAGCAGAGTTTCGGGCTTGCGGGCAGCCCAGTACATCGGGTTGAGAGTAACCCCGCCATACACCCAGGCGCTGTTGTCCCGGGTGAACAGGAAGTTGGGCAGCGGTGGCAATACGAACCCGAAACGTCCCAGATGGTTACCGAACAGACCGACCGGATCGAAGGGCAGATCCCCCACCTCCAGACCACCGATCAGGAATTCGGCGAGTGCCTTTTCGGGCAGCTCATCCATCCAGGCCCGCAGATCCGACACCATGCCCACCCCGATGTGGTTCCAGTTGATACGGTGATCCAGAATCCAGGCCCTGCCCTCCGGAATCGCCAGTGTTTCCGCCAGCAACTCGTTAACATCCAGCACCTCCACACCCCGACCACGCATCACGCTGGCAAACACGTCGTGATCTTTCTGGGCCTGCTTGACCCAGAAGACATCATCAAACAACAGGGCATCGCAGTTGGACGGGGTCAACCGCCGGTGAGCCAGCCCCGGTCGGCAGATGATGACCTGGCGCAGGGTCCCGGTTTCAGAGTGCACTCCAAGTGTTTGTTCAGCCATGACAAAACTCCTTTTGTCGCAGGTTTATAGCGGGGTTCACAAGAGTGTACCGACGCTGATGATCACCGTGATGAACACGGTCAGAATAAGCAGCAAGGGCCAGATAAATGCCAGCCAGCGATCGTAGGACACCCGACCGATGGCAAGCCCGCCAACCACAACCGCAAAGGTGGGATTGATCAGGTTTACCAGGCCATTGGCAGACTGGTAGGCGGTGACCACAAGATCACGCCCCACATTCGCGAAATCCGCCAGCGGTGCCAGGATCGGCATGGACAGGACGGCCAGCCCGGAGGAAGACGGCACGAAGAAGCTCATGCCAACTTCAATCCAGAACATCAGGTTGATGAACGCCAGCTCCGGCAAACCACCCAGGGAGGTTTCCGCGCTGTGCAGGATGGTGTCGGCAATCATGCCCTGTTCCATGATCACCACGATGCCCCGGGCAAGGCCAACCACCAGGGCAACCCCTAGAAGATCGCGGGCACCGTCAACAAAACTTCCGGTGAGTTTCTTCTCACCCAGCCGTGCAATGATGCCGATCACAATGGCTGCACCAAAGAACAGGGAGCCCATCCGGGCCATCCACCAGCCCTGGGATGACACACCCCAGATCATCACGACAAAGGTCAGGGCAAAGATGATCAGGGCAATAATCTGGGTGGTCGTCAGTTTCGCGCTGTGGATTTCGCCATCATCGTCCTGCAGAAACAACTTCTTGTGTGCCGCCCATTGCTTGGCAACCACCGATCGTGACGGATCGGTTTTTACCCGGTGGGCATATCGCATCACGTAGCCGATACAGATCAACAGACCACCGATCAGCAGAATAAAACGCAGCACAATGCCGTCGGTGAAAGGGATACCCGCCGCATTCGCTGCAATCACGGTGGCGAAAGGGTTGATGGTGGAGCCCAGGACGCCAATCCCGGCACCGATCAGGATAATGGCGACACCGGTAACCGCGTCGTAGCCGGCCGCGAGTATCACAGGGATCAGAATGGCGTAGAACGCTAGCGTTTCCTCCGCCATCCCGTAGGTCGTGCCACCGAGGGCAAACAACGTCATCAAGATGGGGATCATCCAGATTTCATGGCCTTTCAGGTGCCGCATCGCGCTGCGGATGCCGGTATCTATGGCGCCCGTGGCGTTCATCACACCGAGAAAACCGCCCAGGAACAATATGAACATGGCGACATCGATGGCATTGGCAACGTAACTGTCGGGATCGTAGAACCCGGCCGTCGGTGCCAGCAGGACATCAACGAACCCCTGCGGATTAGGATCGACGGTCTGGTAGGTGCCCGGAACCGCCACTTCACGACCAACCTCTTCATTCATGGCACGCTCGTACTGCCCGGCCGGAATAATCCAGGTCAGCGCGGCTACCAGAATAATCAGGCCAAAAAGAATGGTGTAAGCGGTGGGGAATCGGGAAGCGAGGTCGGTTTCGGGATTTTCTGGTGATTTTTCGTCTTCAGTCACGATGCGTCTCCTGTCCTTAATCGCATTGTGCAGACAGGTCCTGTCCGGGGACCTCAGGGCGGCTGAACACATCCTCAGCGGCTGAATGCTACTGGTTCAGATCTGCATGGCTAGAGCATAGTTCATGAAGTGGGATCGCAAGTTGAGATAGAGCAATTTTTGATCAGCCATAAAAAAACCCCGGGTGGAGGAGTTGGTTCCACTCGGGGCAAGAATGTCACCCGCCGGCTATGAGAAGCGGGTAACCGCCAT
>CAZFQI010000041.1:0-27542 GCA_964520755.1 uncultured Marinobacter sp.
GCTGAGAAAGTCGTAGGTCGCTGATTTATTAGGTCTGGGAGGAGGGCCGCACCACATGCCGGCCCTCCCCATAGGCCTAAAACAATCAGGCCTGCTTCATTTTGTCGGTATAGGGCGGCCAGCCCAGAGGCTTGCCGGCAAGAACGTGCAAGTGGATGTGGAACACCGTCTGCCCGGAGTTTTCCCCGCAGTTCATGACAACCCGATAGCCATCGTCGGCAAACCCTTTCTCCTTGGCAATCTTCGCGGCCACCAGGTACAGGTGTCCCACCAGTTCGCGATCTTCTTCGGTGATGTCGTTGATCGTGGCGATGGCCTTTTTGGGGATTACCAGAAAATGCACCGGCGCCTGGGGGTTGATATCACTGAACGCCAGGGCGATGTCGTCCTCGTAGATGATATCGGCGGGGATTTCCCGGTTGATGATTTTGGTGAAAATCGTCTCTGACATGGTGGCTCCTTTTGGATTGTCCTTGAGATTTCTCTGCGTTAAAGCTGGCTCAGGCCTGGAATACGGGCAGCTATCTGCCTGACTACCGCCGGCAATTCCTCGTCGATGCCCATGGCGTAGCGGGCCACCCGGTTGCGGGCGAAGGGCAGGGCGCGGGCGGCACCCAGGCCCAGGTTGCGCAGGAGATGGACCGGAGGAATCCGGTTGCTGAACAGATGGTAGAACACATCCATGGTCAGCATCATTCTGCGGTTCGCCGGGCGGCGCTGTTGCTCGTACAAGTTTAGCCATTTCGGGTTTGCCAGATCATCACCGGCGCGTTTGGCTTCCTTGAGGACTGCTTGCAGGGCTTGCGCATCCTGGAAGCCCAGGTTCACACCCTGGCCGGCCAGAGGGTTGATGGTGTGGGCTGAATCACCGGCCAGGGCCACTCGCCCGGTGTGGTAATGGTTGGCGTGCTGGCGGGCGATGGGAAACGAGGCCTTGCTGTCGATGTGGGTGAGCAGTGGCAGGCTCGCAGGGAACGATGACTGGATTTGTTCCATCAGGGCCCTGTCGTCAAGGCCTTTCAAGCGGGTCAGCTCCTCCGGCGAATCGTACCAGACCAGGGAACCCCAGCTTTCGCCGGGATGTTCCGGGCCGGCGCTGTGCAAGGGCAGGAAGGCTCGAGGTCCGGAAGGGTTGAAACCCTGCCAGGTTATGTCTTCTACCGGTCCCTGATAGCGAACCGAGACAACCATTGCCTGCTGGTCATACTGGTTCCGGGTGGTGCCGATGCCGGCCAGGTCCCGGATTCGGGATTGGGCACCGTCGGCGCCGACCACCAGGGTTGCAGTCAGTTCCTGGCCATCATCAAGGGTTACGGTGGCCGAATCGCCTGTCTGGGTCAGCGAGGCGACACCCTGGCCGTGGAACAGGGTTACCTGGGGGCAAGCCTCGGCGGTTTGCCAGAGTGCCTGTTGGGTCACCGAGTTCTCGACAATATGCCCCAGGTGCTGTGCGCCAAGCTCGGTGGCGTCGAACTGGACTTCGGCCAGCTTCCGGGGCACCAGGTTTTGCAGTGGATAGCGGGTTTCATCCCATACGGCCAGGCGCTTGTAGGGCGTTGCCCGCATGTGGAGGATATGGTCCCAGGCGCCCAGGCTCTGAAGATAGCGCTCGCTGCCGGCGCTGAGCGCAGATACCCGGATATCCGGGGCGCTGTCTGGATCAAAGGCGGGCGGCGGAGCCCGGTCAATCAGGGCAACGCGGAAGCCATTCTGGCCGAGGCCAGTGGCAAGGGCAGCACCGACCATGCCGGCACCAACTACCACAATATCAAAGGCTTGAGTCATATCGGTTTCCTGTCTGATGGCCCCAGTTTACGCGATGGTGGCGGCCAGACAAGAGACCGGGATCAAGCCGGCAGGAAAAGCCTCAGTAGCCGGCCATTCCTGATACCCGCTGCTTGGCAGCGTCGTCCGGCCGGCGACGGCCTTTGACCAGCCAGGCTGGCTTCTGGGCTCCGGGTTTGTTGAAGCCCTGGTTAAGTACCATTGGTTGGACAAGGTTAATGAAATCGGCGGTTTTCATGTGGACCGATTCGCTGTGGCTGCCCGCTGCAAAGGCAAGCTCTGACTGTTCGGTCAAGGCTTCGGCACAGTACACGGTCATTCCGAACAGGTTGCCAAAGGGAGGCATGGCGCCTACTTCGCAATCCGGGAAGCGGTCCTGGAATTCCTGCTCATCCGCAAGATCAATAAAGTCGGTGTCCAGAATGCGGGACAGCCTGTCCCAGCGGATTCGCCAGGTAGCCGGCATCACCAGCATCGCCATTTTGCCATCCAGCTCGATGATCACCGTTTTAACAACGCGGTCGCCGGCAATCTTTACGTGATGGGCCAGTTCCTGGGCGGTATACGCAGGAGGGTGGGAGAGGCACATGTATTCCACACCTGCCTCATCGAGGAATTCCTTCAACTGCTGTACCGGCATCGTGACAACCTCCTACCAGCAATGACAGCGTTCCGGAGCCTGTGTTGATCTGATTGCCTGGCCCCGATGGCCTGGCGGGGTCGGTAAACCCCGCCATTAATGGTCAGCTTAGTTGAGGTTACGCAGTTTGCGAGTAACCGGATGTATCAATGAGAAACCGATCGCGAATCTCAGTCGGTTTTAATCATATGCACATCGCGCTGAGGGAACGGAATGCTGATGCCTTCGGCGTCGAACGCTTTTTTCACCTTCTCGTGCATGTCCCAGTAGAAAGGCCACAGGTCAGCTGACTTGGTCCAGGCCCGCACGGTCAGATCGACAGAGCTTTCACCCAGGGCGCCAACCACGATCAGAGGCTCGGGATCTTTCAGAGCGCGCTCGTCTTCTTCGATGAGCCGCTTGCAGACGGCCTTGGCCTTGTCGATGTCATCGCCGTACCCGATGCCGAAGCTCATGTCGCAACGGCGGGTCTCATAGGCGCTCAGATTGGTCAGGCTGGCGTTGGCCAGTTGACCATTCGGGATCACGATCCGGCGGTTATCGAAGGTGTCGACAATGGTGTAGAGAATGGAGATTTCCCGGACGGAACCCAGGTAGCCCTGGGCGTCGATGACATCGCCTACCTTGAACGGCTTGAAAATCAGGATCAGTACGCCGCCGGCGAAGTTGGCGAGACTGCCCTGCAGCGCCAGGCCCACCGCCAGACCGGCGGCACCGACAATGGCGATAAAGGATGTGGTGGCGATGCCAACCATGGAGGCGACGGAAATCAGCAGCAGAATCTTGAGGATGACGCTGATCAGGCCGCAGAGAAATTTGTTCAGGGTCGGGTCTTTCTTGCCCAGTTTGGTATCGAGCACGCCGACAAATCGGTTGATCAGCCACAGGCCTACAATCAATGTGACTATGGCCAAGACGACTTTCGGTGCGTAAGTCATGACCAGGGACATGGCCTGATTCATGAGTTCCGAGGCACCGCCTTCAGCGCCAAATAGGTCTTCCATAAAGGACTCCTTGTTCGTTGGTATTTTTCATAAGTGTCGGATTAACGGACAAAATCCTGCAACAACGTGATTCGTCTACTTCTCTATATAGCAGACAAATGTTCGGGGCGTGTAAAGCAAGCAGAATATTCAGCAAGTGGCTTACGCAACTGAGCTCTCATTAGCCCAATCGAAAATGGTTTCGGGGCCTCCGCGGACAAGAATCCGGCCCTCTTTCTTGCTGAGTTGATAGTCGTACATGGGGTCGTAATAGTCCTGAAGCAGCGCCTGAATCCATGCGTTATGCGCGTCAGTCTGTCCGGTGTTTTCCTGCTTCATCAGCGCCTCTTCCATCAGACCGCGCAGTTGCTTGTGTCGCTCACCGCCCAGGCGCTTGCGAATTCGGTCAAGGGCACTCAACAGGTAGTCCCGGAAATTCAGCCAGCCCGCTTCGGCTCCGTCGCGGTTCACGTAATCCGAGAACATACCTTCAACATAGTCTTCCCGGATGATGGCAACTCGCTCTTCCATGGGTTGCTCAAGAATCAGCAGCGGCGACTCGGCCATGCGATCCTTGAGGGATTCGGGCAGGGCGCAACGCCCGACCAGACGGCTTTCGTCCTCCAGGTAGATCGGGCCACCATTGAAGTGATGGGCCTTGAGCATGGTCACGGCCAGCCGGTTCTCGAAATCGATCTGTGAGGGTTGGGGCGTTACCTGGCGCCCGAAACTCGAGCCCCGGTGGTTGGCCAGGCCCTCAAGATCCACCGGATTGGGGAGCTGTTTAAGTACCCGGGTCTTGCCGGTGCCGGTGCGTCCGCTGAGAATACGGAATTCGCCGGATTCAATCTGCGCTTCCAGACTGTCGATCAGAAACCGGCGCAGTGCCTTGTAGCCGCCTTTGACCAGCGGATAGTCAATGCCTGCCTCGCGGATCCACTGTTGGGTAAGCCGGGAGCGCAGGCCGCCCCGGAAGCAGAACAGATAACCCTCGGGATGGCGGGCAACAAAGCGCTTCCAGGCTTCAATACGCTGGGCCTTGATGTCGCCGGACACCAGCTGGTGGCCCAGCTCGATGGCCTTGTCCTGGCCTTTTTCCTTGTAACAGATGCCGACCCGGTGGCGCTCCTCATCGTTCATTAGCGGCGCATTTTCCGTATTCGGAAAGCTGCCACGGCTGAACTCTACCGGTGCCCGGACGTCCATCAGCGGCACGTCATTCAGGAACAGGGAAAGGTAGTCGTCGGTGTCGGGTCTGCTTGCCATTTCAGCGGTAAACCAGTTGTCAGATGGAGGCGGCAGTATAGCGGAAATGGGTGTTTTCTGCTTGTCGCGGCCTGTTTCCCAACAGGGTCATGGGTACAATGGCGCCTTCGTGAAATTCGAGGTTGGATGCCCCATGTCAGCAGACTGTCTGAATGAGCACCTGCGCAAAACGCTTTCCCGGGGCCGGGTGGCCGTGTCCCGCCCTGCCGGCTGTGACCGGATTGCCCTGTATCTTTTTGACCCGACGGTGCTTGAGGGACCGTTATCCCACGAGGAGGCGCAGGCGGTGGTTGCCGAACCTGCCTACTGGTCCTTTTGCTGGGCCAGCGGACAGGCGCTCGCCAGCTGGATTCTGGACAACCCCATGTGGGTCGAGGGTAAGCGGGTCCTGGATTTCGGTTCCGGATCCGGGATAGTGGCCGTGGCTGCGGCGATGGCCGGAGCAAGGGAAGCCATCGCCTGCGATATTGATCCGGCTGCGCTGGATGCGGCCAGTGCCAACGCGGCCCTTAATGGTGTTTCCGTTGGCCTTTGCAGTGACTGGGCAGAACGACCGAAGAATCTGGACGTGGTGACAGCGGCGGATGTGCTCTACGACCCTGAAAATCGGCCGCTGCTCGGCGTCTTTCGCGAGGCGGCACCCCGGGTGCTACTGGCGGATTCGCGGATGAAAGTGTTGGGTGACAGTGCCTATCGCAGGCAGACAACCATTGAAGCCCGGACCTGGCCGGATCTGAACGAATTCGAGGAGTTCAATCAGGTTCGCATCTATCTGGCCGGAGAGGCCAGTAACGAAGCTGAAGAAAAAAGGCAGGCTTAAAAAAATAAAGGGCAACCATGCGGTTACCCTTTCTCGGAACAGGTCGGCGCGTCCTTGCGCATTGGGCAACAGCCATGTTGCGAGATCCTTGAGCCACTCCGTGGTGCCGGCATCCGAGCCAGCAATCCGTATTTGTCCTTTAAGCGAGGCTTCCCTGAGTCCTTGCCTCTCCCTGCAATCCATGCCGGGGTGCGTCCAGTGCGTCGTCCCTTTCCCTGTCATCCTTGATGTGATCACTATACCAATTGGATTTTGACAAACGTGGGAACTATGCACGCTTCTCAATTGAGGTCAGGACGGGCTTATCTAATAAAATATGCTTATCAGTAAGTTAGATTTTCCCAAGGACGCCCTCGCAACACTGCGCACGCGATTTCACTGCAAGATCTCACGTCGTTGTAAGAGATGTCTCACACGGATTCTGGCGAATTTCGCAAGTCCGGTTTTCCGGCTCTGCGAATGCCGGGCCAGGGAAGGAGTCCGATGGCGATGCCTGCGCCGTCCGCAGCCAGGTCCGCCAGAGAAAATTCCCGGTAGGGCAGGTTTGCCTGGATGATTTCGATACCCAGACCGAAGCCGAGCAGCGCCGGCACGAACCAGGCGGCCCGCAGTTCCGGCCAGGCCAGGCGAGTCAGTATCGTGAGCTCAAAAAAGGCGATGACGTGGTTTATTTTGTCGTTTGACGAGGAGGGGACGGGGTAAGGATTATCCGTGGTTGCCAGAAACCCGATGGCCAGCACCGAAATCACAAAAGCTGCCCGCCAGAGGGGGCGATATTGCAGCAGGCTGGTCAGTTGTTGTTTCAGTGTATCCATCGGGGAAGTCCCTGAGCGTTCTCGGGCTGTGGGAATGTTGTCAACATGATATGCTTTGCGGCCCGTCATTGTCATTGAAGCGGAGGACCTGCCAGCGATGCTCAAGGGTAATTTTTTTCGAGGACTGGGCTATCTGGGTGAAGGTTTCCGCCTGATTCGTCAGCCCGGTCTGCGGCTGTTCGTCATTATTCCACTGATTATCAATATCCTGCTCTTCGGATTGCTGTTCTTCTTTATGGGAGAGCTCTTCGCCGGCCTGATTGCTGCCGCCATGGGCTGGCTACCGGACTGGGCCTGGCTCCAGGCACTGGATTGGTTGTTCTGGATTCTTTACGGCGCAGTCATCGTGCTGATGCTGGCCTATGGCTTCGTGATTGTTGCCAACCTTATCGGTTCTCCGTTTTACGGCTACCTGGCCGAACTGACGGAAAAGCACCTGACCGGTCAGGAAGTGAACACCGACGACAGTTGGGCTTCCATCATCAAGGACATCCCCCGCGCACTCTGGCGTGAGGTTCAGAAAATTCTGTATTACCTGCCTCGTGCCATCGGCCTGCTCATTATTGGTCTGATACCGGTTGTGAATCTGGTTGCAGCTGTTCTCTGGTTTCTTTTCAACAGCTGGATGATGGCCCTGCAATACGTGGACTATCCCGCAGATAACCACAAGGTCAGCTTCCCGGCCCTGCGTCGGTTACTGGGAGACACGCGGTTGTCGGCCTTCGGGTTCGGCCTGCCGGTGGCGTTGGCCGCCATGGTGCCGGTGCTGAATCTGTTTGTGGTGCCGGCGGCAGTGTGCGGGGCAACGGCTTACTGGGTGCGTGAGAACGGCGCCACAAGAACTTAACTGGTCTGGAGGTTTCTTGGATACATCGGAATTTGTTATTGGTCAGCGTTGGGTCAGCCATAGTGATACCGGCCTGGGGCTCGGAATTGTCACGGATATCTCCGGGCGCCGGGTGACTCTGGGGTTTCCTGCTGCCGATGAAGAGCGCACCTACGCGATTGATAACGCCCCTCTGTCCCGCATCATCTATCAGCTGGGTGAAGAGATTGAGACCTTTGACGGCGAGCGGTACACCGTTCGCGCGGTCGAGGACATCGGTGGTGTACTCATGTACCACGGAGATGATGGTGCCGATCTGCATGAAATCTCCGAGGTAAAGCTCGCAGGCTCGGTGAATTTTTCAGCGCCGCACCAGCGGCTGTTCGCGGGCCAGTTCGATCGCAACGGCGCCTTTCGGCTGAGGTATGCCACGCTTCAGCACATGAACCGCTTGCGGGCGTCTCCCGCCCAGGGGCTGATCGGCGCTCGCACCCAACACCTGCCGCACCAGATCTACATTGCCCATGAAGTTGCCCGGCGACATGCGCCACGGGTGCTCCTGGCCGATGAAGTCGGCCTCGGAAAAACCATCGAGGCGGGGCTTATCCTGCACTATCAGCTGCACACCGGGCGGGCAAAACGCGCCCTTATCGTGGTGCCGGATTCCCTCACCCATCAATGGCTGGTGGAAATGCTTCGGCGCTTTAACCTGCGTTTCTCAATCGTGGATCAGGGTCGCTACGATGCCCTGAAAGAGCAGGAAAGCGACGTTGATGCCCTGGTTAACCACATTTTCGGCGACGAAGACGCGGCCAATCCCTTTGAGAGCGAGCAGTTGGTGCTCTGCAGTCTCGATTTTCTGAAGAAAAGCCAGAAGGCGCGGGACGATGCCCTGAAGGCCGAATGGGACCTGATGATTGTGGACGAGGCCCACCATCTGGCCTGGAGCCCGGAAGCGGCCAGTCCGGAATACCGGATCGTTGAGGAATTGTCGGCGATCAGCCGGGGTCTGCTGTTGTTGACGGCGACACCGGAGCAGGTGGGTGTTGCCAGTCACTTCGCCCGATTGCGGCTGCTGGACCCGGCCCGTTTTCATGATCTGGAAGCCTTCCGGAAAGAAGAGCAGCAGTACGAGACGATCAACTCTGTTGTCCGTCGGCTTCTGGACGAAGACTCCGAAATCAGCGCCGAAGACCAGAAACGGCTGCGGGAATGGCTGGGAGAAGAACTGGACCAGTTGCTGACCGGCGACAACCCACGGCAATCGGTCATCGATGCCTTGCTGGATCGACACGGCACCGGGCGGGTGCTGTTCCGGAACACCCGGGCGGCGATCCAGGGATTCCCCGAGCGCCGGCCCAACCCTGAGCCCTTGGCGTGCCCGGCCATGTACGAAGGCCAGGCTTCAGGTATCCAGGGGCTGACCCCCGAGCAACTGGTGCCCGAGGAGCAGTGGCTGGCAGATGACCCGCGGGTGGCGTGGCTTGAGAAAAAGCTGGTCAGCTTGCGTCCGGCAAAAGTTGTGGTCATTTGTGCCAGCGCCGAGACCGCCATGGCCCTGGAGCATTATCTCCAGCTGCGGGCCGGCATCCGCAGTGCCGCCTTCCATGAACACCTGAGTCTGATCGAGCGAGACCGGGCTGCGGCCTACTTTGCCGACACGGAGCAGGGTGCCCAGGCACTGATCTGTTCCGAGATCGGCAGCGAGGGCCGTAACTTCCAGTTTGCCCATCACCTGGTGCTCTTCGATCTACCCGCCAATGCGGATCTGCTTGAGCAGCGCATTGGGCGGCTGGACCGGATCGGCCAGACAGACACCATCGATATCCACATTCCCTATTTGCGTGATACCAGCCAGGAGGTGCAGTTCCGCTGGTTCCATGAGGGCCTGAATGCCTTTGCCGAAAGCTGCGCCGTAGGTGTGGCAGTGCAGGAAGCCGTTCAGTCTCAGTGGCAGCAGGCCCTGGATGGTGACGCTTCGGTGACAGATGCGTTGGTGCAAGCGTCTGCTGACGAGGCCAAGCGTCTGAGAACTCTGCTGCAGAATGGCCGTGATGCCCTGATTGAGCTGAATTCCTGTCGCCGGGATGTGGCTGAGGGGCTGATTTCTGCGATCGAAGAAGAAGAGAGTGAGGTCCTGGTTCGGGATTACATGATGGAAGCCTTCGACATCCTCGGGGTGGATGTGGAGGACCATGCCGATCACTCCGACATTCTTCGTCCGGGCGAACAGTACCAGGCTGGCCATGTGGCCGAGCTGCCGGAAGATGGGATGACGGTGACCTGGGATCGGAACAATGCCCTTGAGCGGGAAGACCTGGCGTTTATGAGTTGGGAGCACCCGATGGTTACCGGGGTGATGGATTCGGTGACCAGTTCCGGCCTTGGCAAGGCCGCCCTCGCCAGCCTCTCCGTGAAGGCGCTGCCTCCGGGAACGCTGCTGATGGAAGCCCTGTTCACCGTGCACTGCCCGGCGCCAGAAGCCCTGCAGCTGACCCGCTACCTGCCGGTTTCACCGTTACGACTGCTGGTGGACGTGAATGGCAAGGAACTCTCTGGTGCTCTGCCTCACAACCGATTGAACGATCTGTGCTCGAACATCCGCCGGCGCACGGCCCAGTCCATCGTCCCCCAGATCCGGCCGCAGGTTGAAACCATGGTTGATCATGCGGAGCGGCTGTCGGAGCCTCACCTGGAACCTCTGAGAGCTCAGGCGCTGGAGCAGTTGGCGGCCAGTTTCGAGCCGGAAATCCGGAGGTTGGAGGCGTTGAAACAGGTGAATCCGACGATCCGCGAGGAAGAAATCGACTTCTTCCGGAACCAGTTCGAGGCCGCGAAGGACGCCATAGGCCGTGCCAGCCTGGCTCTGGAAGGTATTCGTGTGATTGTGACCTCATAAGTCAGGGTGTGATGGCCGTAACTGGCTGACTGTGCGGCATTTGCTGGTCAGCCCTCATCTGATGCGGTACCGTAAACGTAACGAATTGTAGTCTTCGAATTTCCCGAACCATGGATGACAGAGAGAACCTATGATGACTTTCATTCTGTTTGTAGTGGCACTGGCCGGCCTGCTGATTGTTATGCGGCGCGAGTCCGGTGCAGCCTCCGCCATTGGCGTAATGGCCGTCACCGGGCTGCTGTCGCTGATCTTCGCCTCAGGCTGGTTGGCCCTCGTTCTGTTTATTGGTGCCGCCGCAACGGCAGCCGCGGGCCTGCCAGGTTTTCGGCAGAGCTGGCTCACTCCCCGCATTTTTGCGATGTTCAAGAAAGTTGCACCGAAGGTTTCCGATACTGAAAAAGTTGCCCTCGAAGCAGGGACTGTCGGCTGGGACGGTGAGATTTTCACCGGTCGGCCGGACTGGCACAACCTGCTGATCAACCGCAATACCGGTCTGACCGAGGAAGAGCAGTCGTTCGTCGACAACCAGTGCACCCAGGCAATCTCCATGTGCAACGCCTGGGATGTGGCCGTTGAAAGGGCTGATCTGCCCAAAGAGCTCTGGGATTTCCTGAAGAAGGAAGGCTTCTTCGGGATGATCATCCCCAAAGAATATGGCGGTCTCGAATTCTCCGCCAAGGCTCAGTCCGCGGTGCTGCAGAAGCTGGCTTCCAATGAGTCGTTGATGGTCTCTGTTGGTGTGCCGAATTCGCTCGGCCCCGGCGAGTTGCTCCTCAAATACGGGACCGAGGAACAGAAAAACCATTACCTGCCGCGTCTCGCTGACGGCCGCGAAATTCCCTGCTTTGGTCTGACCGGTCCAAGGGCGGGCTCTGATGCGACATCGCTGCCGGACACCGGCATTGTTTGCAAACAGAAAGTCGACGGCAAAGAAGTGGTCGGTATCCGGCTCAATTTCGAGAAACGCTGGATCACCCTTGCTCCGATTGCCACCGTTGTCGGGCTTGCGTTCCGTATGTTTGATCCGGACGGTCTGCTTGGTGAGACCGAGGACTACGGCATTACCTGTGCCCTGATTCCGCGGGACACCAAGGGTATGGAAATTGGCCGTCGCCACTGCCCGATTGGTAGTCCGTTCCTGAATGGCCCGATCAAGGGGAAAGACGTCTTTATTCCGCTGGACTACATCATCGGCGGTGTGGATATGGCCGGTCAGGGCTGGCGCATGCTGGTTGAATGCCTGTCGGTGGGTCGCTGTATCACCTTGCCGTCTGGCGCGGCCGGTGCAGCTGCCTCTGCTGTGGGCACAGCCGGTGGCTTTACCCGGATCCGCCGACAGTTCAATACGCCGGTTGCCGATATGGAGGGCGTACAGGAGCCTCTGGCGCGGATCGCCGCCAAGACCTATATCTCCCAGGCAGCCGTTAATCATACGGCCAACATGATTGATAAGGGCGAGAAGCCGGCAGTACCCTCGGCGATCCTCAAATACCACCTTACCGAGTTCCAGCGCGGTGTGCTTACCGATGCCATGGACGTTCACGGTGGCAAAACAGTGACACTTGGTCCGCGCAACTACCTCGGCATTGGCTACAGCGGCGCGTCTGTCTCGATCACGGTTGAGGGTGCCAACATCATGACCCGTAGCCTGATGATCTTCGGCCAGGGTGCGATCCGTTGCCATCCCTACGTGCTCAAGGAACTGGCGGCCAAGGACAACGATGATATCAAGGCGTTCGATGACGCCTTCTTCAGCCATGCCGGCCTGATCTTCGGTAATGCTGCCCGCGCCTTTACCCAGGCGCTGGGGCTTGGTCGGGCGGATGTGCCGTTCGACAGTGCCAGCCGCACATACGCCCAGGCGGTTGCCCGCTTCAGCGCAGCCTTCGGTCTGTGTTCGGATGCAGCCATGACCACGCTGGGCAGCGAGCTGAAAATGCGTGAGCTGATCTCGGCACGGTTGGGGGATATGCTGTCCAACCTGTACCTGGCCTCCATGGTTCTGAAGAACTGGCACGAAACCCAGCCGGTAGACGGTGAGAAAGAGGTGATGGAGTACAGCCTGAGCCTGCTGCTGCATCGTACCGAGAATGCGCTGGATGAGTTTCTGCAGAACCTGCCGAATCGCGCTGTGGCGTTGGTGCTGCGCGGTGTCACCATGCCGCTGGGTCGGCGTTGGGACAGCCCCCATGATGACCTGGCCCGCAAACTGGCCCGTGCGATTTCCACCGACACGCCGATCCGCCACAAGCTGATCGCAAGCGCGTGGACCACGAACGGTGAAGGCACGGTGGAGAATCCGGTTGCCCGCTACAATGGCCTGCTGAAAGATTACGACAAGGCCGAGCAGCTGTACCGGAAGGTAACCAAGGCCTACGCCAAGGGCGAGCTGCCCATGACGGCGTTGCACCCTGAAGAGCGGTTTGAAGCGGCACTTCAGGCGGGTGTCTACACCAAGGAGGAGGCAGACTTCATGCGCCAGTACGAAACCGTGGTGCTGGAGATGTTGTCGGTGGACGACTTCCCGTTCGATGCCTTTGCCCAGAACAAGGAGTCTGTGATTGATCACAACCCCGCCTGACAGGAAACTGTCCTGAGATGTGGCTTTCGTTTCTGGCAGTGAGTGTTGGCGCCGTTATCGGCGCCAACCTTCGTTGGGCCCTGGGGTTGTGGCTTAACACCACTTACCATGCCGTGCCGTACGGAACCCTGGTTGCCAACCTGAGCGGTGGCTGGCTGGTGGGCCTACTGATTGGTTACTTCAGCCATGGCACCACACTGGCACCGGAGTGGCGACTGTTCGCAATCACCGGCTTGTGCGGTGCTCTGACCACCTTTTCCACATTCTCGCTCGAGATGTTTGCTGCGATTCAGGAAGGCAAATGGGCCATGGCGATCACCGGCATCCTGGCTCACGTGGTTGGCTCCATCCTCATGACTGCATTGGGAATTTATACGTTCGGGCTGGTAAAGGGCTGATGGGTACCACTACCTACATATTTTCTTGAAAATGCCCTTGGCAAGCCCCGGATTCAGGAGTAGAGTTGAAGTTGTAGGAAAGATTCAGTAAAGCATTTCATGAATAAGACGTACTCCGCAGTTAGTAGTGACCGTCCTGTTTTTGATTCCGCGAGTTCTGTATTTCCGTAAAACGTCGACCTTGCACCAAGAAGGTGTATGGCGGCAGATAATATGATTGATTTCAGGAAGTTTAAGTATGTCTACTACTACCGGTACTGTTAAGTTCTTCAACGAAGCAAAAGGCTTTGGCTTTATCACTCGTGAAGGCGGCCCGGACGTTTTTGTTCACTACAGCGCTATTCAGGGCAGCGGTTTCAAAACTCTGGCAGAAGGCCAGCAGGTTGAGTTCACCGTTACCCAGGGCCAGAAAGGTCCTCAGGCGGAGAACGTTGTTGCCCTGTAATCCCTGACGGATTCGGCAATAACCGCCAAAAAGGCAGCTTCGGCTGCCTTTTTTAATGTCTGAAAAAAGGCATTGCAAGATGCGCCGCTTTTGTCATTATCCCCTCTTTGTGTAATCTTTACCGACCTGCTGCTCGTTTAACCGGAAGTCGAGATCTCCAGGAATCATTACATGCTCCGACTGCTAAAAGCTGCCTGGATCCTGTTCTGGGCCATACTGCTCACCCTGATTCTGTTCTTCCCGATCGTGATTGCTGCCCTGCTTGGAAAGCGCGGAGACGCAGCGTTTCACGGCACCCAGATCTATGCCTGGCTCATCCTGAAAGTCTGCGGTATCCGGCTCAAGGTGCGTGGCAAGGAAAACATCGAACCGGGCCAGCGCTATGTGATTCTGAGCAATCATGCTTCCTATTTTGATCCGCCCGCGCTTGTGCTGGCTCTCGGTTTGCAATACCGGTGGGTGATCAAGAAGGAGCTGCGCAAGGTGCCCCTGTTTGGATTGGCCCTGGAGACTTCCCGGAACCTGTTTATCGACCGCTCCAAAGGCAGCGACGCGCTGGAAAGCATCAAGCGAGGCGTTGGTCAGCTTCCGGACGGCACCAGCATACTGATTTTTCCGGAGGGTACCCGTTCGTGGGATGGCAAGTTGCTGCCCTTCAAGAAGGGTGGTTTTGTCATTGCCCAGGATGGTGAGCTTCCGATTCTTCCCGTAACCATCTGCGGCTCCCACCAACGTTTACCCAAGGGCAGTGCGGCGTTCAGAAGTGGTGAGATTGAAGTGGTTATCCATCCGCCGATGGCTTCCGGGGATCTGCCCCTCGATGATTTGATGACCGACGTTCGCAACAGCATCGCGTCTTCGCTCTGAAAACGAAAAACCCGGCGGCTAAGCCGGGTCCGTGACTCAGGGGTGTTGTCTGTTTTACTGGGCGAAAATGGCCTCGTAGAACCGCATGGTACCGTTCCAGGAGCGGTTGGCGGCCTCTTCGTCATAGCCAATCGGCATGCCGAATTCTTCGGCGACCTTGTCGGCTCCAGGGTTGGTAAATGAGTGCAGCACCCCGGGGAAGCTGACCAGCGTGAGGTCGACTTTCGCGTCCTGCATCTCTTTCACCAGGCCGGCGACCTGCTCTGAGGGAACCATGTTGTCGGCCCCACCGGTGTATACCTGAACCCTGGCTTTCACTTCACCGGCTTCTGCGGTGATTGGGCTGCCAAGGGCGCCGTGGTAGCTTACGACGCCGTCCAGGTCCACGCCCATGCGTGCCATATTCAGGACCACGGCCCCGCCAAAGCAGTAGCCTTGTGCAGCAATGCGAGAAGCATCAACACTTTCATGATTCTGCAGGATTTCCATCGCCTTCATGAAGCGCGCTTTGACCTGGTCCATGTCCTTGGTCGCTTCCTGCATGAACTTCTGGGCGGTATCAGGATGGTCCGCCTGCTTGCCGGAGCCATACATGTCCAGGGCAAACGCCGTGTAGCCGGCCTCCGCAAGACGCTCTGCCTGGTCACGGGCGAATTCATTGTGGCCCCACCACTCGTGAACCACCAGAACACCGGGGCGTTTGTCCTCGAATTCATCATCCCAGGCCATGTAACCTGTGAAGGTGGTCTCACCGACCTTGTATTCGACGGTCTTGGTTTGCATTTCTGCCATTACCTGCGTGCTTGCCAGAGTGAGTGAGAGGGTTGCAGCAGCCGCTGTTGCTTTCAGGGTTGTCATAATCAGTCCTGCTCCTTTTGGTTCGGATTGTTTTTTGTCCGGAAATCTACGCCCGGAACCGGTAAACCGATGCAATCAGTTGCTAGTCCAGTATAGGACCTTCTGGCTAGACTACACTCAGGGACTCACGAAACCCGAATGTTCTGGAGGCAATTTATGAAAATCGGTGTGCCCAGGGAGATCAAGAACCGTGAATACCGGGTCGGCATGACGCCGGCTGCCGTTCACGAGCTATGCGGCCACAATCATGAGGTCTTTGTGGAAACCGGGGCAGGCGTTGCCATCGGGTTTTCCGACGAAGACTATCGCCAGGCGGGTGCCCATATTCTTGATACCGCCAGGGAGGTTTTCGACACTGCCGAGCTGATCGTCAAGGTCAAGGAACCCCAGGCTGAAGAGCGGGCCATGCTAAAGCCTGAGCACACCCTCTTCACCTATCTGCACCTGGCTCCGGACAAGGCCCAGACCGACGATCTGGTTAAGTCTGGAGCGACCTGTATAGCCTATGAAACGGTCACCGACCGTGCCGGCCATTTGCCCCTGTTGGCGCCGATGTCGGAAGTGGCGGGGCGTATGTCAATCCAGGCCGGCGCCCACTGTCTGGAGAAGGCCATGGGTGGGCGCGGCGTACTGCTGGGCGGTGTGCCTGGTGTCAGCCCGGCCCGGGTCGCGGTGGTTGGTGGTGGTGTCGTCGGCCAGAATGCCGTTGCCATGGCGGTGGGGCTTGGCGCCCAGGTCACGGTGCTGGACCGTAATATGGAGGTCCTCCGACAGCTGGATCATCTCTACGGCAACCGAATAACCACGCTGTTTTCCACGGCCCAGACCCTCGACCAGGCGGTAACCGAATCGGATCTGGTTGTTGGCAGCGTTCTCATTCCCGGAGCTTCGGCGCCCAAGCTGATTACCCGTGACATGGTCCGTCGTATGCCGGAGGGGAGCGTCATCGTGGACGTTGCCATTGACCAGGGCGGCTGTGCCGAAACCTCCCGGGCCACTACCCACGACGACCCCACGTATATTGTTGATGGTGTGGTACATTACTGCGTGGCGAATATGCCGGGTGCTGTGGCGCGTACCTCGACACTGGCGCTGAATAACGTGACCTTGCCTTTTGTGGCGGCCCTGGCCAACAAGGGCCCGGATCGGGCGATGAAGGAAGATCCACACCTGAGGGCCGGGCTGAACGTGGCTGCCGGCAAGGTGACCTACAGGGAAGTGGCAGAAGCGACCGGGCACCCATACACAAACCCTGAATCCCTGCTGGGATCCTGAGTGTGAAACCCTCGGAGAAACCATGAAACTGATCGGATCCACCACTTCACCTTACGTTCGGCGCATTCGTATCCTGCTGGATGAAGAGCCCTATGAATTCGTCAATCTCAATATCTATGGTGAAGGTCGGGACGAACTGCGGCGCAACAATCCGACCCTGAAAATTCCGGTGCTCGAAGACGGCGGTCAGGAAATCTATGATTCTCGGATCATCGCCCGTTACATCAGTGCCAAGCAGGGCCGCGATCCGCTGACCTGGGATCAGGAGAACCAGCTGACCATGATTGACGGGGCCAATGACTCCGCAGTCACCATGCTGCTCTCGGAGAAGTCTGGTATTGATACCGGCGAGGACCTGATGTTCTACAACCTTCAGCGTGAGCGGATCATGACCACCTTACGCACGCTGGCTGCGATGGTGGAAGAGGGGCAGTTCGAAACCTGGAATTACCCCGCCATCTGTCTGTACTGCCTGGTGGACTGGCTGGACTTCAGGGATCTGGTGGACTTCTCGGGTGTGGAAAGCCTGTTGTCCTATCGTGACAGCCACAGGGATTACCCATGGGTTGCCGAGACCGATCCCCGCAATTCCTGATTCCGGGCGGCCGGCAACCGTCGGCCGCCTATCTCATAATTTAAGTTGAAATTAAGCCTTCTGAAAGGTTGCAGAAGCTATCCTGTGCTTTTATCTTTGGTCATTACTTAATCATTTAAGTGCTCATCCCGGACCCTGGTCCGATTTTTTTGAGCTGCTGTCTTAATGCATTAAGTTTCAGATAAATTGCATCAAAAACAGACCTTACAAAAACAATACGAGGTTCCGACAGATGGTTTCTGGTAAAGCTCCAATCCGTAATCCCCTGGCTGCTGCAGTCTCTATGGGCCTGCTGGCCTCGATGCCCCTGGCCGCCCAGGCCCAGGATAGCGTGGAAGAACGCCTCGCCGCGCTGGAAGAAAAACTCGCCGAAGTCGAGCCCCAGGCCACAGGTGCCGAGGGGTTTTCTTTCAACACCTACGCCCGCTCTGGCCTGTTGCTGAATGGCGACCTTCAAAGTGCCCCGGGCGGACCCTACCTTACGCCTGCCGGATCCGTTGGCGGCGCAGTGGGTCGCCTCGGCAATGAGCCTGACACGTATCTTGAGGCAATACTCAACTACAAGCAGGAAGCTGAAAACGGCACCAAATCCCACTATCGTCTGATGATTGCCGATTCCACCACCTCCAGTAACGACTGGACGGCCGGTGATGGCGCCCTGAACGTGCGCCAGGCCTATGTGGAATTCAGCGACATTTCCGGTTTCAGCGGTATCTTTCGTGACTCGGCAATCTGGGCCGGTAAACGTTTCGATCGGGATAACTTCGATATTCACTGGCTCGACAGTGATTTCATTTTCCTGGCGGGTACCGGCGCGGGTATCTACGACGTGACCTTTAGTGATTCGGTCAAATCCAACTTCTCCCTCTACGGCAGAAGCTTTATCGATTTCCCGTCAGACCCGCAGACCGCGGACGAGACCTCCAGCACCGACAGCCTGATCCTCACGGCCAATAACTATTTCGGTAACGTTCAGTTGATGCTCAACGCCATCAATGCCCAGGACAATGAAAGCCGGGTTGTCGGGGGAGTTCAGGAAGCGGCAGACACCGGTTTCCACACCATGCTGGCCTACCATGGCGGCGACTTTTTCGGCGTCTCTGAAGGCAACTTCAAGGTGGCGGTCATGCACGGCCAGGGCCTGGGTGCCGAGGCCAAGAACATCGGTGCGGACGGCGATCTGCATGAGGATGCGGTCAGCACTCGTCTGGGGATTTACGGTACCACTTACCTGAGCGAGAACTGGCGCATTGCCCCCGCTATCCTGGCGGAAACCAGCGAAGATCGCTACATCAAGGGTGACGAGTACCAGTGGCTGACTTTCAACACCCGGCTGGCCCATGAGATCGGCAGCAACTTTGAGATGCAGTACGAGGCCTCCTGGCAGACCATGGATATCACCCCGTTGGGCTACGCTGGTCGTAACGCCGTCGACGGTGACTACTCCCGGTTTACCGTAGCCCCCACCTTCAAACCCCAGGTAGGTGGCTTCTGGAACCGGCCGGAGATCCGTGTGTTCGCCAGCTACTCCACCTGGGATGACGAACTCGACGGTTATGCAACCGGCGACGCCCTGGGCGAGGCTGAGACCGACTTTACCAGTGGTCAGTGGACCTTTGGTACGCAAATGGAAATCTGGTTCTGAAACCGACAATAACAAACCGAGGTGACTAACATGTCCAGATTCAATCGTAACCTGTGGATGGCTGGTAGTCTGGCGGCTTTCGCCTTCGCTGGCGGCCTTCAGGCCAAGACCATCACCATCTCCTGTGGCGCGGTGGGTGCCGAGAAGCAGCTTTGTGAGGAAGGCACCCAGGCCTGGGCGGAACAGACCGGCCACGAGGTGAAGGTAGTTTCCACACCCAATTCCGCCACTGAGCGTCTGTCACTGTATCAGCAGCTGCTGGCCGCCCAATCCGAGGATGTCGATATCTTCCAGATCGATGTGGTCTGGCCCGGGATGCTGGCCCAGCACCTGGTGGACCTCTCGGAGTACACCAGTGGTGACGAGGATGCCCACTTCGAGTCCCTGGTCCGGAACAACACCGTGGATGGCCGGCTGGTGGCCATGCCCTGGTTCACCGATGCGGGTGTGTTGTATTACCGCAAGGACCTTCTTGAAAAGTACGACCAGGAGGTTCCGGAAACCTGGCAGCAACTTACTGACTCGGCCCGCGTGGTCATGGCCGGCGAGCGTGAAGCCGGTAATGACCGCTTCTGGGGATTCGTCTGGCAGGGCCGGGCTTACGAAGGCCTCACCTGCAACGCCCTGGAGTGGGTCAGTTCCTACAACGGTGGCACGGTGGTGGACGCCGAAGGCAATGTCACCATTAACAACCCCCAGGCCCGGGAAGCCCTGGCGCTGGCCAGCACCTGGATTGACGATATCTCCCCACGCAGCGTGCTGAACTACACCGAGGAGGAAGCGCGTGGCGTGTTCCAGTCCGGTAACGCCCTTTATATGCGCAACTGGCCCTATGCCTGGAGCCTGGCCCAGAGCGATGACAGTCCGGTCAAGGACAAGGTCGGTGTGGTGGCACTGCCCAGAGGTGGAGAGCAGGGCAGTCATGCCGGTACCCTGGGAGGTTGGCAGCTGGCTGTTTCACGCTATTCAGCCAACAAGGACGAAGCAGCGGATCTGGTCCGGTTCCTGACCAGCTACGAGGAGCAGAAACGCCGGGCGATTCAGGGCAGCTACAACCCCACGATTCCAGGTCTGTATGAAGACGAGGAAGTTCTCACGGCGGTGCCCTTCTTTGGCGAACTGTTCGAAACCTTCAAGAACGGTGTGCCCAGGCCTTCTTCTGTGACCGGTGAAAGCTACGGCCGGGTCAGTAATGCGTTCTTCAATGCTACCCATCAGGTGCTCTCTGGCGAGGCGGAGCCAGAACAGGCGTTGAATAGTCTGGAGCGTCAGCTTCAGCGTCTTGGCCGTCGGGGCTGGTAACCGGCCATGGCTCATACCACACCGGCACCTGTAGAAACGGCCGCGGGCGGCAATTCGCCGGCCCGGGCCTTTCCCGCCAAACGGCAAGCCAGCCGGGTGCGCCGCCAGCGCCTGCGAGCGGCATGGCTATTCCTGATTCCCATGCTGGTGGTGCTCGCCGCCGTGGCGGGCTGGCCACTGATGCGAACCATCTGGTTCAGCTTCACCGATGCCAGTTTCTCCAACATCAGTGATTACGGCCTGGTGGGTTTCGAAAACTACCTGGTCTACGACAACGGCGCCTGGTATGGCGTGTTGGCCGACCCGACCTGGTGGAACGCGGTTTGGAACACGCTGTTCTTCACGGTGGTGTCGGTAGGCATGGAGACCGTGCTGGGGTTGATCATCGCGCTGACTCTGAATGCCCAGTTTCGGGGCCGGGGCTGGGTTCGGGCCGCCACCCTGATTCCCTGGGCAGTGCCTACCATCGTGTCCGCCAAGATGTGGGGCTGGATGCTCCACGACCAGTTCGGGATCATCAACGAGATGCTGCTGGGCATCGGCCTGATTTCGCAGCCACTGAACTGGACGGCCAACGCGGATCTGTCCATGTGGGCTGTGATCATGGTGGATGTCTGGAAAACCACGCCCTTCATGGCCCTGCTCACGCTGGCGGCCCTTCAGATGCTGCCCTCGGACTGCTATGAGGCAGCAAAGGTAGACGGGATTCATCCGGTGCGGGTGTTTTTCAAGGTCACCCTGCCGCTGATTCTGCCGGCGTTGATGGTCGCGATCATTTTCCGGGTGCTTGATGCCCTGCGGGTGTTCGATGTGATTTACGTGCTGACATCCAACAGTGCGGACACCATGTCCATGTCGGTCTACGCCCGACAGCAGCTGGTGGAGTTCCAGGATGTCGGATACGGTTCGGCGGCTTCCACGGTGCTTTTCCTGATCATCGCCCTGCTGACCATCAGCTATCTCTATCTCGGCCGCAAACAGATCGGGGGTGAGGCATGAACCGCAAACTGCTGAAGAAAATCGCGGCGAAAACCGGTTTCGCTGTCCTGCTGGCAGGGATCCTGTTGTTTACGGTGTTCCCGTTCTATTACGCGATCGTGACCTCATTCAAGAGCGGTTCCGAGCTGTTCGATGTGACCTGGTGGGTGAGCTCGTTCGATTTCTCCAATTACCTGTCGGTGATTGGAGACGGCTCCTTCGTGGGTAGCATCTGGAACTCGGTGCTGGTGTCCTTCGCTACGGTGATCATTGCCATGGCATTTGGCCTGACAGCCGCCTACGCCCTTGGCCGGGTGCAGTTCCGGGGCCGGAGTGCGGTGTTGATGATTGTGCTCGGGGTATCGATGTTTCCCCAGGTAGCGGTGTTGTCCGGGCTGTTCGAGGTGATCCGGGCCCTGGACCTTTACAACAACCCGCTGGCGCTGATCTTCTCCTATACGATCTTCACATTGCCGTTCACAGTCTGGATTCTGACCACCTTTATGCGGCAGTTGCCGAAGGAGCTGGAAGAGGCCGCCATTGTTGACGGGGCCTCGCCCATGACCACGCTGTTCAAGGTGTTTATCCCGTTGATGTGGCCAGCGATGGCGACCACAGGCCTGCTGGCGTTTATCGCCGCCTGGAACGAGTTCCTGTTCGCACTCACCTTCACCCTCACCGACGACCAGCGCACGGTGCCTGTCGCGATTGCCCTGCTGACCGGCGGCTCCCAGTACGAGCTGCCCTGGGGCAACCTGATGGCGGCGTCTGTGATCGTTACGGTGCCGCTGGTGTTGCTGGTACTGATTTTCCAACGTCGTATCGTATCCGGCCTCACGGCGGGTGCGGTTAAAGGTTAACCAAGGAGTATTTGTATGACCCAGTCACAGCCCTGGTGGAAAGGTGGCATTATCTACCAGATCTATCCCCGCAGTTTTCTCGACAGCAACGGGGATGGTATTGGCGATCTGAAGGGCGTAACCCGGAAACTGCCCTACGTCGCTTCCCTGGGCGTGGACGCTATCTGGCTGTCTCCGTTCTTCACCTCACCCATGAAAGACTTCGGCTACGACGTCTCTGACTACCGCGGGGTCGACCCGATATTCGGCGACATGGATGACTACCGGGCGCTGGTGGCTGAAGCCCATCGCCTGGGCCTGAAGGTGATCATTGACCAGGTGCTCAGCCACACCGCGGAAAACCATCCCTGGTTCGAGGAAAGCCGTTCAAGCCGGGACAATCCCAGGGCCGACTGGTTTGTCTGGGCCGACCCAAAACCCGACGGCACCCCGCCCAACAACTGGTTGTCGATTTTCGGCGGCAGTGCCTGGGCCTGGGACAGTCGCCGGGGCCAGTACTACCTCCACAACTTCCTGGCCAGCCAGCCGGACCTGAACTTCCACAACCCGGCGGTGCGCCAGGCTCAGCTGGATAATATGCGGTTCTGGCTGGAGCTGGGGGCGGATGGGTTCCGCCTGGACACCGTGAACTTCTACTACCACAGCCAGGGACTGGAGAATAACCCCGCCGTTCCCGCTGGTGAGAACAAGACATTTGTTGCCAAGGGTGTGAATCCGTACACCTATCAGCGCCACGTGTACGATCTCAGCCAGCCAGAGAACCTGGCGTTCCTGGAGGACCTTCGTGCCCTGATGGACGAGTTTCCGGATACCACCCTGGTGGGTGAGATCGGCGACGACCGGCCACTGGAGCGCATGGCTGAGTACACCCGGGGCAGCAACCGCCTGCATATGGCCTATTCCTTTGACCTGCTCTCCGACCAGCATGGTCCGGAGTGGGTTCGCGATGTGGTGCGCCGCTTCCAGCACGGTCTCGGCGATGGCTGGGCCTGCTGGGCCCTGAGCAATCATGACGTGGTGCGGGTGGTCTCACGTTGGGGGGAGCGTGCCGAGGATCCCCACGCCTACGCCCGGGTGCTCATGGCCCTGCTGCTCTCGCTTCGCGGTAGCGTGTGTATTTACCAGGGCGAGGAGCTCGGTCTGCCGGAAGCCTGGGTGCCTTTCGAGGCTTTGCAGGATCCATACGGCATTGAGTTCTGGCCGGAGTTCAAGGGCCGGGATGGTTGCCGTACTCCCATGCCCTGGACCCCGGAAGCCAACGGCGGGTTCACCACCGGCACGCCCTGGTTGCCGGTTGACCGGCACCATCTTGAGCTGTCGGTTCAGAGCCAGGAAGACAACCCGGACTCCACCCTGAACAGCATTCGCCGGCTGATACGCTGGCGGCAGAATCAGCCGGCGCTGGTGCAGGGCGAGCTGGAGCTGATCGAGAACACCGGCGATGCGCTTTGCTGGGTTCGCAGGGCCGAGGAGCAGTCCATGCTGGTTGCGCTCAATGTCACCGGCGAGGAACTTCGCATCCCGGTGCCCTGTGACATTGATCGGATTGCAACCGGCCATGGCTTTGCCGGCTATATCGATGGCGGCGACCTGGTCTTGCCGCCTTACCAGGCGTTATTTGCAGAGTTGTAAACCTTCGCGGCGCCCGGCCCTGACCGGGCGATCAACAGAGGAGTCTCCACCATGGCATGCGTGGAACTGAAAAATATAAACAAGACCTTTGGACAGATTGAGATTTTGCCGTGCGTGAACCTGCGCATCGAAGATGGCGAATTTGTGGTCTTTGTCGGCCCGTCGGGTTGCGGCAAATCGACCATGCTCCGGCTGATTGCCGGGCTGGAGGACCCCACCAGTGGGGATATCGAAATCGACGGCGAGGTGGTCACCGACCAGTCACCGAAGGAACGTGGTGTGGGCATGGTGTTCCAGTCCTATGCCCTGTATCCCCACATGTCGGTGTATGAGAACATCGCCTTTGGTCTGAAATTGGGCAAGGCCAAAAAGAGCAAGATCCGCGAGTGGGTGGAAAAAACCGCCGAAGTCCTGCAACTGGAGAAGTTACTGGACCGCAAACCCCGGGAGTTGTCCGGTGGCCAGCGCCAGCGGGTGGCGATTGGCCGGGCCATGGCCCGGGAACCCAAGATCATGCTGTTCGACGAGCCGCTGTCCAATCTGGATGCCAGTCTGCGGGTACAGATGCGCACGGAAATCGCCAAGCTCCATGACCGCCTGCAGTCAACCATGATCTACGTCACCCACGATCAGGTCGAGGCCATGACGCTGGCCGACAAGATTGTGGTGCTCAACGGCGGCAATATCGAACAGGTCGGTACGCCCTACGAACTCTATGAAACCCCGGCTAGCCTCTTTGTGGCCGGATTCATCGGTTCGCCGAAAATGAACCTGATGCCCGGCAGGGTCGCAGGGGAAACCGGTGCATCGGCAACGACTATTGATATCCGGGGTCTGGGAGAAGTGGCCGTCAACCGGGAGACCTCCGGCCTGAAGGATGGCGATTCGGTGACCGTGGGCGTTCGCCCGGAACACTTCAGCCTGGCGTTGTCCGGGCCCGATCACGGCCTGGAAGTGATTAACGTCGAGTATCTCGGGAACGAAGCCTATGTCTATGTCGAGCTGCCCGGCATGCAGGAGCTCATGGTTGTGCGCCAGCCGGTGCCCTGTGAGGTTCAGACCGGACAGCGCGTGGCGCTGACGACCGAGCCGGAACTGGTGCACGTGTTCGATGCCAGTGGCCGGGCCCTCGGTCCTTTCCAGGCGGAAACCGAGGCGGCGGAACAGCTGGCTGCGACCCAGTGAAATCCGAGAACCAAGGGCAGGAGAGACGAGTGTGACAGAGAAGCCCAGGCGTCTGACAGTGAAGCTGATGGCGGAGAAACTGAATGTTTCCACCGCCACCATCTCCAATGCCTTCAACCGGCCGGATCAGCTGTCTGAAGGCCGTCGCCGCTGGATTCTGGAAGAGTGCAAGCGTCTGGGCTACATGGGCCCCAACGCTGCAGCCCGGAGCCTGCGCACGGGCCGGACCGGCAACGTTGGCGTAATGCTGGCGGATAACCTGGCCTACAGCTTGACGGACCCGGTGGCCAGTGAATTCCTGCATGGCCTTGCGGAGGTTCTCGATCGACGTCATATGAACATGCTGCTGCTTTCGAGCCAGGACGATGACGAGCATCGGAGCCGGCTTCAGGAATCCATGGTGGACGGATTTATTGTCTACGGGTGGCTGAAAAAAGGCAGAACCTACGAGCGGCTGCTACAGCATGGCAAGACCATGGTGGCCGTGGATTTTGATCTGGAGGGCTGCACCTGGGTCAACATCGATAACTATGAGGGTGCCCGCCGCAGCGCCGAACATGCGCTCCGGCAGCCCCCTGAAAACGTAGCGATACTCGGCCTGCGACTGGTGGATACCGACCGGGTCTGCCGAGTTCGAGATCGGGAGCTGTTCAATGAGACCCGGGCCATTTCCGTACGCCGTTTGCATGGATATACGGATGCACTGGAAGCGGCGGGTTACCGGGTACCTGCCGAGCGTATCTGGTCAACGCCCACCAATACCCATCAGGACGCTTATCAGGCTGCGCGGGAGGCACTGACCAGCAGCCCCCGGCCGAATCTGCTGCTGTGCATGAGTGACCGGATCGCCCTGGCCGCCATTCAGGCCGCATTGCAGATGGGGCTGAGAGTGCCCGAGGACGTCCGGATCGTCGGTTTTGACGGCATTCCCGAGGGCGCCAACATTCACCCGTCGCTGACCACGGTCTACCAGCAGAGTGCGGAGAAGGGACGTATCGCCGCCCGGATTTTTCTGGGCGAACAGGAAGACGCCAACGTGCTGCTGCCTACCTGCCTGCTGGTGCGCGAAAGCTGTCCCTGATTCCTGATCACTCCACATAGCAAAAGAGCCCGTAATGATGCCATTTGACGTACTCTGCTTCGGCGAAGCCCTGATCGACATGCGCGGTGAAAACGTCGACGGGCAACTGCGTTTTGTACCCCAGCCCGGTGGCGCCCCCGCCAATGTTGCTGTCGGTGTGTCCCGGCTCGGTGGCAGGACCGGGTTTGCCGGCCAGGTCGGTGCCGATCTTTTTGGCAACCAGATCCTTGCCTCCCTGGCGGGGTTCGGTGTGGATACGTCGCTGCTGGTGCAGACTCACAGCGCCAACACGGCGCTGGCCATGGTCGCACTGGACGATGCCGGCGAACGCAGCTTTACCTTCTACCGGAATGCCACGGCGGATCTGCTGTATGAGCCGGAACAAATGCCGGACAGTGCTCTCGCCGGCCAGCCGATCTTTCACATATGCTCAAACACCCTGACTGAGCCGGTTATTGTGGAAACGACCCTGGCCCTGGTGGCGCGGGCACGTAAGGCGGGTTGTCTGGTGAGCTTCGATGTCAATTACCGCGAACCGCTCTGGCCGGATCCGGACCGGGCGCCGGCACAGATCCGTGCTCTCGCCCTGGAGGCCGACCTGGTCAAGTTCAGCCGGGAAGAACTGACAGCGCTTTATGGTCACCAGGGCGATGCGTTGGTCGCTGAGCTTTGTGCTCAGGGTGTTCAGTTGGTGCTGGTTTCTGACGGCCCCAACGCCCTTCAGGCCTGGGCGGGTGAACGGCAGCACAGACTTGTGCCGCCGGAGGTGCAGGCGGTAGATACCACCGCTGCCGGCGATGCCTTTGTTGCCGGCCTGCTTTACCAGCTGGCCGGCCAGGGCGTAACTTCAGAGCGATTCGGGGCTTGGCTTGCCCAGCCCGCTAACCTCGACAAAGCCCTGGAGTTCGCAAGCCGTTGTGGTGCCATCACTGCAACCCGGTTCGGAGCCTTCGATGCCTTGCCGTCAGAAGCCGATTTGCAGGTCCTGTGAATGAGAGCTCAAAATCTCAGACTGGATTTTGATCAATTTCCCTTTCCTGATTGCCGTTCTTGACTATAGTTAAGATCAAGGAACGGCTTCTGATCTGACAGTTTCCGCTTTCCGTACGTATAAATACCAACAATAGAAAAGAGAGGGGGTCATCCATGCTCCTGTCACATGCGTTCGGTCTCTTCACCCATCCTGATGAAGAGTGGGCTTCCATACGAAAAGAACATGAAACACCACGTCGCGTTTATGTTGCCTATGTGCTTGTTCTGGCAGCTATTGCGCCCATCTGTGCCTACGTTTCGACGGCCTATTTTGGTTGGACGATAGGCAACGAGAGGCTGATCAAGCTCACGGAAATCAGTGCCCTCCAACTGAGCATCCTCACCTATCTGGCAATGCTCGTTGGCGTCTTCGCGCTGGGATACGCGATCAACTGGATGGCCAAGACCTACGGTGCGAAGGAAGAGCACGTGCCTTCCAACGGCATTGCACTGGCGGCTTATTCCTGTACGCCGCTGTTCCTGGCAGGTTTTGCCCTGCTGTATCCGGTTCCCTGGTTCAACGCCATCGTCTTCCTGGTCGCAGCCTGCTACGGCGCCTGGTTGATGTATGACGGGCTGCCGATCGTCATGGGTATCGAAAAGGAACGGGCAGTCATGTACGCCGGTGCCTTGCTGACCGTCGCCCTGGTGATTCTGGTATCCACACGGGTGGGCTCAGTCATTCTCTGGAACTTTGGAGTCGGGCCTGTATTCATCAGCGGATAGACAGGATCCAGACGGAACACCAAGGGGAGCCATGAGCTCCCCTTTTTT
>CAZFQI010000042.1:0-13193 GCA_964520755.1 uncultured Marinobacter sp.
GGAGCGTAATCTATGTCACTGACAGCCTGGCTGACTTTCCTTGTTGCGGCCGTACTGATCAGCGTTTCCCCGGGCGCCGGGGCGATCAATACCATGAGTAATGGCATGCGTTACGGTGTTCGCCGTTCACTGCCGGCCATCATGGGGCTGCAACTGGGTTTTGGCATCCAGATTGTGCTGGTGGGTGCCGGCCTGGGCGCCATCATTGCCTCCTCGAACATCGCCCTGTCGGTCATCAAATGGCTGGGCGTTGCCTACCTGATCTGGCTGGGCATTTCCAAATGGCGCGAGCCGGTCATGGAATCAATGGACGATGACCGTCAGCCCGTTAGTGGCCATAAAAGGTTCTGGAACGCGGTGTTCGTAAACCTGACCAACCCCAAGGCCACGGTCTTTCTGGTGGCCCTGTTCCCGCAGTTTCTGGTGGCCGGAACGCCCCATGGCCCGCAGCTGATTACCATGGGTGCCACCCTGATCCTGGTCGATTGCCTGGTGATGCTGGGCTATGCCCTGCTCGCCAGCCAACTGTTCCGGTTCATGACCACCGCTCGCCGCCAGCGACAGATGAACCGGGTGTTTGGCGGGCTGTTCGTCACCGCCGCAGTCGCCCTGGCCAGCTTCAAGCGCGTCTGATATTGGTCTGAATCAACGAAGGATGCACTCACGGCTCAGCTTCTGGCTGAGCGTCCTGCGCTGTTGCCTGAGAGAATTGCCCCGGTCGTTACTGTACCCAGCCCGCAACTTGGACTGGATCCGGTCCAGTTTGCGCCTGTAGGTTGCGCAGGTTTTCTCAAGCTTGGCATCGGCCTTTTCTTTCGCGGTCATGCCGGAACCTCCCGGACGACTCGAGGCAAGCAGGCCTTCAACGTCTTTACGGATTCCGGACACTCGCTTGCCTTGCCTGAGGTTCTCCGACATCGGCACTGTGACAGGCGCCTGTACCTCTAGCAGCTTATGGGGGATTTCTCCCGGCGGGTAATCAGAAAAGTGCGCCACGCCCCTACTGTCTATCCAGGTGTAGACCTCGGCACTGGCTACTGAAGCGAGAAAAAAAGACAAAACGAGACCAGCCATCATCCTTGGCATACGGTTCCACTCCCTGTGGTTCGGTAATTTGGGTGAGGCAGTATAACGAAAAAACCGTGGCCTTGGGGTGTATGAAAAAGGGTCAGATGAGAGTGTCATCTGACCCTTTTTCAGACCCGGCTTCAGGCTTTACTGATCCAGAAGTTCAATCCAGTGCTGCACCGGTACCGGTGATTTGGTTTCCAGGTGCATCTGGCAACCGATGTTGGCGGTAACGATGCGGTCCGGATTATCGACGGTCAAAGCCTTCAGCTTGTTGCCAAGCAGCTTCTGGCTCATCTCCGGCTGGGTTACCGAATAGGTGCCAGCAGAACCACAGCAAAGGTGCTTGTCCTTGGTGGCAGCAAGATTGACACCGGCACGGCTCAGGACCTGTTCCACCACACCATTCTGCTTCATGGCGTGCTGCAAGGTGCAGGGACAATGGAACGCCACCTTGCCCGGATCCTGGCGCACCTTGAGTTTCTCCAGGTCCTGCTTCAGCAGGAAAGCACCTAGATCGGTGCACAGCTCGCTCACTTTCTGCGCCCTGGCGGCGTAGACCGGGTCGTCTTTCAGAAGATGACCGTAATCCTGCACCATGGCGCCGCAGCCGGAAGCCGTCATCACAATCGCTTCCGCACCCGCTTCGATGGCAGGCCACCAGGCATCAATGTTCTGGCGCATCCTTTCCAGGCCTTTCTCATGCTCGGAAAGATGGTAGTTCACGGCGCCACAGCAGCCGGCCTCGGGCGCTTCCACCATGGTAATACCAAGGCGGTCCAGAACCCGGGCGGCGGCGGCATTGGTGTTCGGAGTAGCCGAAGGCTGCACGCAGCCTGCCAGTGCCAGCACTATCCGGCTGTGACTGGCTGCCGGCCATGGACTGGCCTGTTTTCTCGGCGGTACCTTGGTGCGCAGTGCTCCCGGTAGCACCGGGCGGAAGATCTGCCCCATCCGGAGCAGCATGCCGAACAACTGGCGGTTCGGAATCACCCGGGCCAGGGCCCAGCGCAACCACTTGTCTTTCGGTTTGCGGGGCAGTTCCTTTTCCATCAGGCCACGGCTGATATCCACCAGGCGGCCATACTGAACCCCGGAAGGGCAGGTAGTCTCGCAGCTCCGGCAGGTCAGGCAGCGATCCAGATGCTCCTGGGTTTTCTCGGTGACTTCCGCCCCTTCCAGGAACATTTTCATCAGGTAGATCCGGCCACGAGGACCGTCACGCTCGTCGTTCAGCTCCTGATAGGTCGGGCAGGTAGCGGTGCAAAAGCCACAATGCACACAGGCCCGCAGGATGGACTCGGCTTCCTGGCCTTCCTTGGTGTTGGCAAATTGTTGAACCAGATTCGTTTGCATAATTACAACCAGCTGTATAAACGTCCGGGATTGAAGATGTTGTCCGGATCAAAGGCAGTCTTGATTCGGCGCTGAATGCCTTTGAGCGCCTCCGGTTGATGGTGCATCACCTCACCGGCGCGGTCGCCACCCCGGAACAGGCTGACCTGGCCACCGGCGGCACGTGCAGCAGGTTCCAGATCCTTCAACTCACCGGCGCCACGGAACCAGCGCTGTGAACCGGCCCAGTCGATGAACCAGTTGCCTTCCAGTTTCGGCGTCGCCGCGGTTGAGCCCACAGAAAAGCGCCACAGGGGCACATCATTACCGGCAAAAAACTCGTGGTGGAAATCCTGCACTTCCTGCCAGAATTTATCGCCCTGCTCCATCACTTCACCGGACCACTTTTCAGCCGTGGCTTCCACACCGGATTTGGCACCGGCCAGGCGCAGGTAAACCTTGCCGTCCACCCAGCAGGCGGCGGTGATCGGCTTGGGCTCGGCCGCGCGGCTGTTCATGTAGTGAATCACCTCGTCCATGCCCATCTCCTGAACCAGGGTCAGGGAGGCGGCAGGCTTGGGCATTACTTTCATGCTGATTTCGGTGATCAGCCCCAGGGTGCCCAGGGCACCGGCCTGAAGCCGGGATACGTCATAGCCGGCCACGTTTTTCATCACCTGGCCACCAAAGCGAAGATGCTCGCCCTTGCCGTTCAGCAGCCGGATGCCAAGTACCTGGTCCCGCACCGAACCAGCCCAGGGGCGTCCCGGACCGGAAAGGTTACAGGCGAGGGTGCCGCCAATGGTGGAGGCAGCACCAAAATGCGGTGGCTCGAAGTGCAGGCACTGCCCTTCTTCAGCGAGTGCCGCCTCAATCTCGCTCAGCGGCGTGCCGGCGCGGACGGTCAGCACCAGCTCCACCGGGTGGTAATCCACAATACCGGTGTGCTCGCCCACGTTGAGGGTACCGGCATCGGGATCGGCCTCACGCCCCATGAAGGCCTTGCTGCCACCGCCGACAATATTGAGTTTGTGCCCGCTGTCCCGGGCCTGGAGCACCTGCTCCTTCATTTGTTGGGAAATATCAGCCATGGGCGGCTTCCGTATGCTCGTGCGTGTGTTGTTTGTGCTCAAGGGAGCGGTATTCCTGGCAGAACCGCAGGGCCGGAACGCCCTTGCCCGGGTTCAGGATACCGGCGGGATCAAATGCGGCCTTTACGTCGTGGAACTGCTGCAGCTCCTCGTCGCTGAACTGAACGGCCATCTGGCGAATCTTCTCCACGCCCACGCCATGCTCACCGGTAATGCAACCACCCACTTCCACACACATTTCCAGAATGCGCGAGCCAAAGGCCTCGGTGCGCTCGAACTCGCCAGGCACGTTGGCATCAAACAGAATCAACGGGTGCAGGTTGCCATCGCCGGCATGGAACACATTGGCGACACGCAAGCCAAACTCCTCGGACATCTTCTCCATTTCCGTCAGAACGTAGGCGATATGACGGCGGGGAATGGTGCCGTCCATGCAGTAGTAATCCGGGGAAATCCGGCCGACAGCTGGAAAAGCGGATTTACGGCCTTTCCACAACAGGGCACGCTCCTCCTCACTCTGGGAGGTGCGAACCGATGTGGCGCCCAGCTTGCGAAAGACTTCCTCGGCCTGGGCAATATGCTCGTGGACTTCCTCCTCGGTACCGTCCACTTCACACAGCAGCAAGGCCTTGGCGTCCCGGGGGTAGCCCGCCTGAGCGAAGTCATCCGCCGCGACAATCGCATGGCCATCCATCATTTCCAGGCCACCCGGGATGATGCCGTGGGAAATAATCCCGCCCACGGCGTCACCGCCTTTCTGGACGTCATCAAAACCGGCCATGACAACCTGGGCCACTTCCGGTTTCGGCAGCAGTTTGACTTTCACTTCCGTTACCACACCCAGCAGACCTTCCGAGCCGGTGATCAACGCCAGCAGGTCCATGCCGCAGCTATCCAATGCATCACTGCCCACGGTCACTACATCACCCTCTGCGGTCACCATTTCGACGCTCAGGATGTTGTGAACGGTCAGGCCGTACTTGAGGCAGTGCACGCCACCGGAGTTCTCCGCCACATTGCCGCCGATGGTGCAGGCGATCTGGGACGAGGGATCCGGGCCGTAGTAGAGACCATACTGGGCCGCTTCCTCGCTGATGGCGAGGTTGCGCACCCCCGGCTGCAGCCTTGCCGTTCGCGCCAGCGGGTCAATCTCGACGATGCGGTTGAACTTGGCCAGCGACAGAACCACGCCCTCCTTGTTGGGCATGGCACCGGCACTGAGCCCGGTTCCGGCACCACGGGCCACTACCGGCACTGCGTTCTCGTTACAGATGCGCATCACCCGCTGCACCTGTTCAACGGTCTCCGGCAGCACCACCAGCAACGGCATTTCGCAATACATCGACATGCCGTCGCATTCGTAGGGCTTCATGGTTTCGTCATCGGTGATGATGAAGTCCGGGTCGATAAAGGCCCGGAACTGCTCCGCCAGCTCGGCTTTGCTGACTTTCGGCTTGGTAGTCATAGCACTCTCTGGGTGTGAATTACGTCTGTGTGACAGTCATCAACCGCGTTTTGTTTCAAAGTGGTCAAGACCGGCCTGGGCGCAGTCCATATCCTGCTGGGGTGTACCGGAACTGATTCCGATACCACCCACCACGTCGCCGTCGACAATCACCGGCAAACCACCACCAACGGAGCTGATACGCCCGCCAACTTCGGTATGGATACCGAAAGCCAGACTGCCGGGCACGTTCACCTTGTTGTAGTCATGGGTGGCTTTCTTGGCCGCAGCCGCCGTGAAGGCTTTGTCCTGGGCAATGGTTACACTGGTGATCTTGCCGCCGTCCATGCGCTCGAAGGCAACCAGATTGCCGGATTCATCCACAATGGCGATGCACATGGGCACGCCGATTTCGCGGGCCTTTTCCGCGGCGCCCTCAATGAGGATGCGCGCCTCGGCAAGGTCCAGTCGTTTGATCGTCAACATAAAGCATTTCTCCTTGAATTTATTAACCGTAAACCAGCCCTGGCAGCCAGGTTACGATGCCGGGGATCAGGACACACATAAACAGCCCGAACGCCTGGATCGCCAGGAAAACCAGGGACGACTTGAAGATGGTACCCATGGAGATTTCCGGCGGGCAAACGCCCCGGATGTAAAACAGCGCGTAACCGAACGGTGGACTCAGGAACGACATCTGCATGTTCACCAGATAAAGCACCCCGAACCAGAGCACCACGTCGTCACCTGAAACCGGCGGAAAACCGAACAGTCCGGGAAACTCCAGGGCTTTCACAATCGGTATGAAAATGGGTACCGCCAGCAACAGGATACCAACCCAGTCCAGGAACATCCCCAGAACCACCAACAGGACCATCAGCAGCAACAGGATACCGTAAGCCGACATGCCCGTGCCCAGAATGGCGTCCGTTACGAACTGCTGACCACCCTGGAGGATGTAGAAACCGACGAACACCGATGCACCGAACATGATCCAGAGAACCATCGCTGACGCTTTGGCCGTGGTCACGGACGCCTCCCGGAGACCGGCTATCGAGAACTTCTTGTGCATCATCGCAACGATGATGGCACCGAAGGAACCGATGCCCGCCGCCTCAACCGGCGTGGCGATACCACCGAAAAGCAGGCCCAGAACCAGACCAACCAGCGCAAGGGGAGCGATCAGGTTGCCGAGAAGCCTGAGCTTTTCTTTCAGACTGATCCGGTCTTCCACCGGAATCGGCGGGCCCAGTGTGGGGTTCAGCCAGCTACGAACGAGCACGTACGTCAGGTACAGACCGGAGAGCATGAGGCCGGGCAAGAGAGAACCAAGATAGAGCTCGCCCACGGACTGCTGCGCAACCACGGCGTACAGAATGGCGAGAATCGAGGGCGGAATCAGGATACCCAGGGTTCCGCCCGCCATGATGGAGCCGATGGCAATCTTGTGATCGTAATGCCGCTTCAACATAGCCGGCAGAGCAATGATGCCCATGGTGACAACGGCGGCGCCGATAACACCGACCATCGCCGCAAGGATGGTTGAGGCGACAATCGTTGCCGCAGCGAGACCGCCGCTGAGGCCACCCATCCACTTGTAAACCACACTGAACATTTCTTCGATCAGGCCTGCGCGTTCCAGCATGGAGGCCATGAAGATAAACAGAGGAATCGCCGCGATGTCTGGGTTAGACATGAGCGGAAAAATACGACCGGGCACAATGTTCAGCATCATGGCATCACCTACCAGGTAGATGAACATGACACCCAGGCCACCGGTAACGAAGGCAAGCGGCAGACCCATCATCAGGGCCACAGCCAGAGATCCAAACATCAGGTAGGTCAGCGGCCCGATTTCGACGCCGGACAAGCTTCCGGAGAGTTTGAAAAGGAATTTCTCATCACTCCATGGGTCGTAAAAGAGAATGTTGATCAGTTCAACACAGATGACAAACGCCAGACCCACGGTGGCGATGATCATTAACCATGTACCCAGTTTCCCGGCCATGCCGCTGCTGGGCGCTGCAGTTGTTGTACTCATGATGTGCGCTCCTGGCCGAGACGGATAAACAGTACGATGTCTTTAATCAGCTTCGAGAAGCCGGCGAGCAGCAACAGGATTGCGCCCAGGAACATCACGCCTTTCACGGGGTAATACTGAATGCCCCAGGTCTCGACAGTAGTCTCTTGCATCATCAGAGAGTCCTGGAAGAAGGTCCAGGATGTAGTAGCCAGCACCGCTGCAAAGATAAAGAAGAACATGGACGTGAAAATATCCATGCCCACGCGCCCGCGAACCGGCAGGAAGTTGTAGACGACATCCACCCGTACGTGCGCACCATGCAACAGGGCGAAGGCGCCAGCGAGAATGTACTGCATCCCGAAGATCAGGAAGCTGGCCTCATGCACCCAGATCGTTGGCATGTTGAAGATGTATCGCATCACCACTTCAAAGAAATAGAAAAGCACAGCGTTGATTGTCCAGAACGCAACGAAAAGACCCGACTTCTCGCACATCCAGTCAACGATTTTGGTAAACCAGTTGCCCTCGTACTCAAAGTGAGCAAGAGGATCATCTTCTTCAGACTGCAGCTCGGAAACCGTTTTCTCTGGCTCGGCGTCATCTCCGCCGTGCTTTCTGCTCCACTTATCCCAAGCCATCATGAGCAATGGCATTACCGCAAGCCAGCCCCAGTAGAACCAGTGCGGCAAAACAAAGCCAAAGGAACTCAGATCAGACATGTTGTTACCACCCAGATCAAAGAGCGAGGAAGGGAGGGTCAATCCTTAGTCGGCTAACCCTGCCTTCCTCGTTTATCGTTTTTTATTGGAGCTTTGGAACTTAGAAGCCCTTGATGTCTTCTTCGGTAATGTAACCAACCGTGTCGTTCATCATGTACTCCAGCTGGATATCCAGGATGGCGCGAGCGTCCTCATTCTTGTTAGCCCAGTTGAACCAGATGGGGATCGCGGCCTTACGCCAGGTTTCAACATCTTCCTGGCTCAGACGGGTAACCGTGTCGCCGTCTGCCTTGAACTTCTCCATCGCCTCGATGTTGCGCGCCTGAATAGCCAGATAGTGCTTCTGGGAGTAAATCCGTACTTCGTCCTCAACCAGTTGCTGAAGCTCAGGTGAGATGGAATTCCATGCACGCATGCTGACGGTCAGGTCCATCAGATCCACCGGCTGGTAGATAGACATGACCCCTGGAGGTCCGAAGATGATGTAGTCGGTAACCTGGGAGAAGCCCAGTTCATAGTTAACCGCAGGGCCTACAAAGTCCGCCGCATCAATGGTGCCTTTCTCGAGGGCCGGGAAGATATCCGAGCCTGGCAGACTGACAGTGGACACGCCGAACTGCTGGAACACCTCGGCAACCATGCCTCCCGGGACACGGATTTTCATGCCCTTGAGGTCTGCAAGACTGTTAACCGGCTGCTTGGAGTGAATGATGTTGGCGTCGTGCTGGATCGGGCCAACGTAGAACAGGCCGAATTTCTTATAAATTTCCCGGGTCTTCTCCAGCATGCCCATGGAGTAGAACATGGTGTCCCACTGATGAGGCTGATCAGGACCGGCTGGATAGGAGGACAGGAAGACAGAAGCGGGTATCTTACCGGCCCAGTACAGGGTGAACGGATTCATGCCCTGAAGAACACCACTGCGCACCGAATCGAACAGGGAGTTGTTATCGGCGGCGACAGCCTTGGCCGGGAAGCACTGGAACTTCAGCTCACCACCAGACTTGGCTTCAATACTCTGGCACCAGTCCTCGAACAACGTGTAACCCACGGTGCCCGCATCCCAGGTCGACTGGATTTTCCAGGTGGTTGCCGCATGAGCCTGGCCTGCGCCCATCAGCATTGCGCCGGCAAGTGCGGCGCCCATGGCTGCAGTTTTGAGGAAACTTCTGCGAGGTGGGGTCTCGCCAGTGTCACACTTGGTTCGAATGTTATTGTTGGGATTCATCGAAACGTCTCCGTTGGCTTTGTTGTTATGAGCGTCATAGCAACGCCGGCACTGGCCGACATTGGATTGATATTCGTCGGCAATGCGGGTTTAGTCCAGTTCGGGGATCACTGGTCTGACCAGTTTTTGAAGTATTAAAAATGGACGAAATACTCTGAATCGGCCATATTTAACGGGCTCGGACGCACATCAGTTGCCAATGGAAATACCAACAAACAGAAGCAATCACTGGTCAGACCAGAGAGCGCAAACAGGCACTCAAATGGCAATCTCCCAGGAAATCTCATACCGGCTGGAGCGCCTCATCCTCGACGGCGGGCTCGCTCCGGAGCAGAAAATCCCGTCCGAACGTCAGCTGGCAACGCGGCTGGGCGTATCCCGTGCGGTCATTCGCGAAGCCCTCCATGAGCTCCAGGGGCGCGGCGTGATCGAAACCCGCCACGGCAAGGGTTCATTTGTTGCGAGCATGGTTCCCGGCGCCAACGAGCTCGGGGAACACAGTCCCCTGATGCATCTTTTCGAGGGACACCCCCGAACGCTGTTCGATCTTCTGGAAGTGCGGGAGCAACTGGAAGGCCAGGCTGCGTACCTTGCTGCCCAACGGGCAACACGACTGGACCGGCATCGCATCACCAAGGCATTTCGCGCCCTGGAAGACACCGACCCACTGAGCAATGCACGGCTCGACCACGGTTTTCACCTGGCGATTGTGGAGGCATCCCACAACCCGGTTCTGGTGCATGTGCTCAATAGCCTGAAAAACATGATGCTGTTGACCGTTCAGGCCTCGGTTGCCAACCTGAACCCCAGAGAAGAAATGCGTAAGAAAATCGTCCGCCAGCACCGACAGCTTTATGAAGCTGTGATTGCGGGTAAACCGGCCAACGCCCAGAAAGTGGCGATGGCCCATGTGCGTTTTGTGAGCGACGCCATGAGAGACATGGAGAAAGATGGTGGCACACTCATCAGGCTGCCGGTCAATCAGGAGGCGGCCAACGAATATTCCCGGGCCAGCACTTGAGCGTGGCAAAAAGCTTGCATTGAACAATCATTCGACCACAATGACATGCAGCGAACGGCGGTGAAATTCGGTAAAACGCTCTCTTTAAGGGATTGATTTCCGTATCCACAGTCCGTAAAACATGCGCCTTTGAAATACAGCCCCAGGAGTCACCCATGGCGGACCAATCGCCTTTGATCTGCAGGGACATTTACAAGACCTTTGACCAGCTTGAAGTGCTCAAAGGAATTTCACTGGAGACCCGCAAAGGCGACGTGGTTTCCCTCATTGGCAGCTCCGGCTCCGGCAAGAGCACCTTCCTGCGTTGCATCAATCTGCTGGAAACCCCCACTTCCGGCGACATTATCGTGCACGGCGACCCAATAAGGTTCACAACCAACCGCAAGGGCGAACGTATTCCGGCCGATAACAAGCAGGTTGAATTGATCCGCGCCAAACTTTCCATGGTGTTCCAGAGCTTCAACCTCTGGTCTCACATGACCGTTCTGGAAAACATCGTTGAAGCGCCGATCCACGTGCTCAAGGTTCCCAAGAAGGAAGCCATCGAGCGCGCGGAGGCCTATCTGAACAAGGTGGGCATCTACGAACGCAAGGACTATTACCCGGCCCAGATGTCCGGAGGCCAGCAGCAGCGGGCCGCTATTGCCCGGGCCCTGGCCATGGAACCGGAGGTCATGCTGTTTGACGAACCCACGTCGGCTCTGGACCCTGAGCTGGTGGGGGAAGTACTGAAGGTTATGCAAAGTCTGGCCGAGGAAGGCCGCACCATGATCGTGGTCACCCACGAAATGGCGTTCGCAAGGGATGTGTCGAGTCAGGTCCTGTTTTTGCATCAGGGCGTGATCGAGGAACAGGGTACCCCCGAAAAAGTGTTTGATCACCCGGACTCGGAACGCATGAAACAGTTCCTGACTCCCAACTTCTGACACTCGGTGCTATCTTGAACCGGTGAAGAAATAAAATGTTGGAACCAAAAACTTCCATCAAAAATAAAGCCCAAAAGGCAAACCACTGGAGAAGTGACACATGAAAAAACTGATTTTTGCAGCAAGCTGCGCCCTCGCCCTGATTGCTGGTGGCGCACAGGCCCAGGAACGGGACCTCCGCATCGCGTTCGACGTACCCTACGAGCCGTTCGAGTACAAAGATGAGAATGGCGAGCTGACCGGTTTCGAAGTGGAACTGGCCGAAGCCATGTGCGAGGAAATGAACGCCAACTGCGAATTCGTGATCCAGGCATGGGACGGCATGATTCCGGGTCTGCTGGCACGTAAATTCGACCTGATCATGTCGTCCATGTCCATTACACCTGAGCGCGCCGAGCGGGTTCTGTTCTCCGAGCCGTACTACAACACCCCGGGTGGCTGGTTCGGCCCCGAGAGCTTTAACACCGACGTTACCGACATGGATGCGATGGAAGGCAAGACCGTCGGCGTTCAGCGCGGCACCACCATGGACACCTACGTAACCGAAAACATGGGCGGCATCGTAAATATCAAGCGTTACACTACCGCTGATGACATGGTTCTGGACCTGGAAGGCCAGCGTCTGGACGTTGTGTTCGTAGACTATCCGGTCGGCGAGCAGACCGTTCTCACCAAGGAAGGCTTCAAGGAAGTTGGTGAAGCGGTCAAGCTGGGTGAAGGCGTGGGCGTTGCCATGCGCCAGCGTGACACCGAGCTTGCAGAAGAAGTGAACGCTGCCCTTCGCACCCTGAAGGAAGATGGTACCTACGACACCATCATGCAGAAGTACTTCGCTTACGACATCAAGATGTAAATCTGCCGAGGGGTGGCCCGTTGGGGCCGCCCCTGCTTACCGGACGTTCCCATGCTTGATCTGAAAGGCTATGGCCCGGCCCTGGCGGAAGGGGCAATAGTCACCATTGAACTGGCCTTCCTGTCCCTTGCTCTCTCGCTTGCCCTGGGATTGATTGGCGCGTCGGCCAAACTCTCTCAAAGCCGGGTTGCCAAGGGCATTGCTACCACCTACACCACCCTGATTCGTGGCGTACCAGATCTGGTCATGATGCTGCTGTTCTATTACGGCGGCCAGGTGGCCGTGAACATGCTCTCGGACTACATCTGGAAAACTTACGAAATCGACTTTTTCTTTCAGTTCGACCCGTTTATCTCGGGTGTGGTAACAATCGGGCTGATCTTCGGTGCCTACATGACCGAAACCTTCCGGGGTGCGTTCCTGGCCGTTGAAAAAGGCCAGATCGAGGCTGCCCGGGCCTACGGTTTTACCCGTTTTCATACCTTTCGCAGAATCATGTTGCCGCAAATGCTGCGCCATGCCCTGCCCGGCCTGGGTAACAACTGGCAGGTTCTGCTGAAAACTACCGCCCTGGTTTCAATCATCGGGCTTACGGATATGGTCCGCGTGGCCGAGGAAGCCGCCAAGGCGGAGCGGATGCCGTTCCACTTCTTTATTCCGGTGGCGTTCGTGTATCTGGCCCTGACAGCGGGGTCTGAGCTGTTTATCAAGTGGCTCGACAAACGAGCCAACGTCGGCGTGGTTCAGGGGGGTTAACGGATGCCTGATTTCATTGCCGAGTGGTTGAACCAGAACGAAATCTTTACCGCCATGACCATCATGGAATACTGGGACGGCATGGTTACTACCGTGCACCTTGTGTTCCTGTCTCTGGTGATCGGTTTGCTGGTGGCGGTGCCGCTGGCCATCCTCCGGACGGTTCGCAATCCGTTCGTGTCTGGCCCGGTGTGGCTTTACACCTATCTGTTCCGTGGCACGCCGTTGCTGATCCAGCTGTACATCATCTATTACGGGCTGGCCCAGATTGAGGGCATACAGGAAACTTTCTGGTGGGAGATTTTCCGGGAGCCTTTCTACCCGGCCCTGCTGGCGTTCACGCTGAACACGGCGGCCTATACCACGGAAATTATCCGGGGTGCGATTGTGTCGACGCCCAACGGTGAGATTGAGGCGGCCAAGGCCTATGGCATGAACTGGTTTATGCGCATGCGGCGCATTGTGTTGCCAAGTGCGGCGCGGCGCGCAGTGCAGGCCTATTCCAACGAGGTGATCTTCATGCTGCATGCCAGTGCCATTGCCAGTGTGGTGACCATTGTGGATCTGACTGGGGCAGCCCGGAACATTTACTCCCGGTTTTATGCGCCGTTTGATGCGTTTATCTTTGTGGCGCTTTGCTACATGGCGCTTACCTTTATTCTGGTGTTCGCGTTCCGCAAACTCGAAAATCATCTGCTGAAGCATCAGCGGCCGGTTAGCGGCTGACCC
>CAZFQI010000042.1:13293-26089 GCA_964520755.1 uncultured Marinobacter sp.
TCCTCCCCGATGGCACCCGAATCAGCCGCAAGGCCGTGGGCGTTCTGGACATTGTACCTCCGCCTAACCGCAACAATCCGAATGCCGAAGCCATCATTGTTTCCTCGGGTGTTCATGGGAACGAAACAGCGCCTATTGAGGTTCTGAACAAACTGGTTTCCGAGCTGATTGATGGCGAATGGGAACTGGCTTGCCCTGTCTTGCTGATTCTGGGTAACCCGCCAGCGATGGTCGCTGGAAAACGCTTTCTGGAAGTGAACCTTAATCGGCTGTTCGACGGCGCTCATGGGAGGAGCGAGTATGAGGGGCTGGCCGAGGCTGCGCGGGCGCAAGAGCTTGAGGAGGCTTGCCGGCAGTTTGCTATGGCGAACCCTCAGGCGCTTTATCACTACGATCTGCATACGGCCATTCGGCCTTCTCATCGTGAGCGGTTTGCGCTGTATCCGTTTGTTGAGAGTCGAACGGTTCCAGTAGACCAGTGTGATTTCATGCTGGAGGCAGAAGTGGAGACTCTTTTGCTGCAGCACAAAGCCGGCACGACGTTTTCGTCGTTTTCCTCGTCACTCCTGAAGGCTGAGAGTTTTACCGTGGAGCTGGGGAAAGTGCGGCCGTTTGGTCAGAATGATCTGGGGCGTTTCTCGGGGATTCGGGATGCGTTGCGGCGTCGGTTCCGGGGTCAGACGGCGCCCGCCCCGCAACCACCGTTCGATCACCTGACGGTGTTCGAGGTGGTGCATGAGATTCTGAACACCGGGAAGAACTTCCGGTTTCATATTCCGGACGATGTGGCCAATTTCACCGAGTACCAGCCCGGCACGGTGATCTGGGAGGATGATGAAACCAGCTACCGGGTGGGTCATTCACCGGAGGCGATTATTTTCCCCAACCCGGATGTTCCTGTGGGACACCGGGTGGGGTTGATGGTCAGGCCGGGGCGTTTTCAGGTTCCGGCACGCTGACTTTGATCAGCTGGGTACAGACAGCCGGGATGACCAGCAGTGTAAGCACCGTTGAGGCCAGCAGACCGGAGATGATGGCCCAGGCCATGGGTGGCCAGAGCGTGGAGCTTGAGAACGCCAGGGGCAGCAGGCCGGCCACGGTGGTTGCGGTGGTCAGCAGGATCGGCCGGGTTCGCTGCTCTACCGCGTTGCGCATGGCATCGCGAATGTCTTTTCCTTTCTCCAGTTCCCGGTCCATCACGTCCAGCAGAACGATGGCGTTGTTCACCACGATACCCACCAGGGCAATCACGCCCAACAGGGACTGGAAACCGAAGGGTGAGCCGGACAGCACGAGCCCCGGGAAGATGCCCACGGTGGCCAGTGGCACTGTCAGCAGAATAATCCCGACCCGGCGAAAGGAATTGAACTGCAGCAGCAGGAAGAACAGCAGCAACAGCATCCCGATGGGGGCTGCGGTGAGCAACGCGGTGTTGGCTTCGCCGGAGCCTTCGGCATCACCGCCCATGGCCATCCGAGTGCCCGGCGGCAGCGGGTTTTTCTCAAGGCCAGCGTACAGGCCGTCCAGCGCCTGACTGAAACTGTAGTCGGTTTCGAGGTTTGCGGTGACGGTGTTCATTCTCACGCCATCGCGCAGGTATCGAGCCGCCGGCTCCCAGGTCGTGTCCACGGTAGCCACGGCCGAAAGTGGTACGGCGTCGCCGCGGTCGTTGTAGATATTCACAGACAGCAATCGCGACAGCGACAGGGCCGTGCCTTCACGGGAACGCAGCACCAGAGGAATGGGGTCATCTTCCTGGCGATAGCGCTCGGCCACCACACCAAAGCTCTGGCCATAGAGACTCTGGGCTACATCGGCACGAGTCAGGCCGTATCGGGCCGCCGTGGCATCGTCGACGTTAATGGCAATGCTGGGTACGCCAATATCCAGATCATGGCGGACATCAACCGTGCCCTCGACGCCCCGCAGGATGCTGAAAATCTGTTCCACAGCTTCGATGCGGGTACCGTCGTCGGCGTGGTAAACGCGAATTTCCACCGGCGCGGCCCTGGGTGGCCCCTGCCCGAGAATACCCACGGTCACATCCAGTTCCGGCATCTGATCCTTAACATGTGCGCGGATCCAGCGGATCATTCCGGTGGTGTCTTCCAGCGTAGGGGTAGTAACCACCAGCCGGGCCCGGTTCGGGGCCTGGGGCGCGCGCTGCAGGTTGTAATAAAACGATGGCCCGGTAAAGCCCACAAACCGGTGAACTTCAAGGGCATCAGGCTGTGATCGTATAATCCGCTCCAGGCTTTCGGTTGCCTCTGCCGTGCGGGCCTGGTCGGTGCCCTCGGGCATATAGACTTCAACAATCACCCTTGGGCGATCGGCATTGGGGAAAAACTGCTGGGCCATAAACGGGGTCATGGCCAGGCTGATTCCGACCAGTATGGCGCCGGCGGCAATCAGGCGGCCGGGGTAACGGGACACCAGACCGCCAAGGAACCGAGCTACCCCGATCAACCGGTCCTGCCCCGCTTTGCGGCGGGGTTTCAGGAACCTGGCCGCCAGCAGGGGAACGGCGGAGATAGCAAGCAGGTAGCTGACTGACAGGGTCAGCATGATCATAACCGGCACACCGCGGGTGAAGTCAGCGGCACCACCCTTGGCCAGCAGCAGGGGGGCAAAGGCCGCCAGCGTGGTTCCCGTTGAGGCGCCCAGCGGGCCTGCCAGCTCACTGACTGCCTTTCGCAGGGCGTCCAGGCGGCGCATGCCCTCATCCAGGTGACCCTGAATGTTTTCGACGATCACTATGGCGTTATCGATCAAAATGCCCAGCGAGATCACCATGCCGATCACAGCAATCTGGTGCAGCACTCCGCCGCCAAGATCGTAGAGCCCGACACTGATCAGGGCGACCATGGGCAGGATCGAGGCCACCAGCAGGCCCATCCGGATACCCATGCCGGTAAAGACCACCGCCACGATGATCAGCACCGATAACACCAGGCTCCAGGCGAGGTTATCGAGCCGTTCCTGCACCTTGTCTGGCTGGAAGAACATCTCGCGGATCTCGTAAGGTTCGAAATCTCCCCGAATCTGGTCCATGCGTTCACGCACCCGCTCACCGAAACGGATCGCATCGGTGGTGCCCTCTTCCATGATGACGGAGACCAGAACCACCCGTTCGCCGTCGTACCAGGTTTCCGGCTGCCTCGGTTCCACTGGCCCGCGCCAGACATCCGCCGCCGCGGCCAGCGGCACCTGGGAGCCGTCGGGCAATTCAATGGGGGTGGCGCGGATTGCATCGATATCGGCAAATTCGCTGTTGGGAAGCACCGACAGGCGGCGACCATCAACCACCACGAAGCCGCCGGGGATGGTCTGGTTGCGCCGTGCCAGCGTGTCCAATACACGCGCCGGGGATATGCCCAGGCGGTAAAGCGCGGCATCGTCCAGCGCCAGGGTAATCTGTTCGTCGGCATCACCTTCCAGCTCAATACGCGACACTCCCGGTAAATCCGAGAGGTTCTGCTTCAGCCGTTCGGCGACGTCGGATAATTCGGTTACCGAGGGCGAACCACCCACGGCCATGACAATGGCGGGGATATCAATCAGCCGATCATCAAGTACCATCCGACCCACATCGTCCGGGAAATCCTGCTTGGCCCGCTCCATGGCCTGACGGACCCGGTCCCAGGCCGGGTCGGTGTCGTAAATATCATCGTTCAGACGCAGGCGAGCCAGGGCCACGCCGGTGCGAGCCGTTGACTGGGTGAAGTCCACCTCTTCCACCTGACGCAGCTCATCCACCAGGGGCCGAAGCACCAGCCGTTCGACGGCCTCGGCGCTGGCGCCGGGATAACTGATGCTGATCAGGCCTGCCCGATAGGGGAACGACGGATCTTCCTGGCGCGGCATGGTGCTGTAAGCGGCAATACCCAGCAGGCAGAGCATGGTCACCACCATGCCGAGAAGACGCTGGCAGTTCAGCAGCCGGCGGGTCATCAGCGCACCTCCACGGCATCACCGTCCGCCAAACGCGTCATACCGGCATACACCACCTGATCACCCGGGGACAGATCACCGGAGGTAACCACTACCCGCTCGCCAACAACCCGGTCCACTTCCACCGCAACTCTTCTGGCCACATTATCCCGAACCCGGAACACACTGACGCCTTCGGCATTCCGAATCACCGACAGCAGGGGCACCGTGAGGGCCGACTCCCGAACTGGCGTGATACCGACCTCCACGGGTGCTCCGGGCTCAAGTGTATTAACCGGCAGGCTTACCAGAACCGGATGCAGCTCGCCGCGAATAGCACTGGCCTGGGCAATCTCGACCACCGAGCCCGTTTGGGGCGGCTGGCTGCGATCCTGCACCGACCACACGGGCAAGGTCTGCTCAAGCGCCACATGATCCAGCAGATACGCCGGCACCCTCACCTCAACCTCGCGCCCCGCCGGAGAAGAAAGCCGCATGACCGGCTGACCGGCCGCAACGAATTCATCCCGCTCAACCAGAAGGGCCTCTACCCGGCCGGAAAACGGAGCCCGCAGCGTGCTTTCTTCGAGTAACTGGGTTGCCTCCGCCAGGGACGCCCGCGCCGTTGCCACGCTGGCTTCCAGGGAGTCCCGCCGCGCCGCAAGCTGCTCCAGCGTCTGCTCCGACACAACACCACGCTCATGCAAACGACTGGAGCGCTCCCACTCCCGCTGGGCCTGCTGATACTGCGTTCTCAACTCGTCCAGCCGGGCCCGGGCAGAATCACGGGCCGGCTCCAGGCCGGGATTGTAGACGCGGGCGAGCAGATCACCGGCCTGCACTGTCTGGCCCAGCTCCACCGCCTGCTCCCTGAGGGTTCCACTGACCTGGAATGTCAGTGTCGCGCGCTGGGTAGCACGAACAATTCCGGAAAACCGCAGCGGCATATCCTGGCTCTCGCCGCCGGCGACTTCAGACACACGCACTGAAACATTCTGCTGCCCGGGCTCCGGGGCTACGTCACTGGCTTTACAGCCCGACAGAAACAGTGAAAAAACCGCAAGAGAAACGATAGCAACGGGGATTCGAAGTGGTGTCATGACTCTTCCTTTCATCCTTGCTTGTGTAGTTGGCGGGGTCCTGTCCCTGGAGAAACCCAATGGTTGATTTAGACATCATGTCATTCTTTGACATTTTGTCAATAATCGGGTTTGATCCACTTTCAGGTATCATGTGCTGGCAGTTGTAACCTAACCGGATGATTGAATGAGCGAACCGCTGAAGACCCGCCGCGAGCGGGAGAAACAGGCCCGTTACGACACCATTCTGGACGCCGCCGAACTGGTGTTTTCAGAAAAGGGCTACGAGCGAACGTCCATGGACGACATTGCCCGCACCGCCAGTCTCAGCCGGGCATTGCTGTATGTGTACTTCAAGGACAAGGCGGCGATACAGCGAGGCATCATGCTCAGGGCCGGGCACAGTCTGTTCCGACGATTTGAGGAGGCGAGGCAGACCGCCGATAACGGTCTGGCCCAGATCCGGGCGATGGGAGAATCCTACTATCGTTTCTATCTTGAGGAACCGGATTATTTCTCGGCGCTGACCAAGGCATCCACCGCCATGGCCGAGGCCGATGAGAGCCAGGCTGAGGAAATGCTGTGTTCCAAATCAGACCTGATGGAACTGATGGTGGGGGCCATCGAACTGGGGCTTGAGGACGGCACCATGAACCGGGAACGGATTACCAACCCCGTGCAGACCGCCCTGTATCTGCGCGGCGCCCTGCATGGGGTGATCCTGCTCTGCCAGTCGGAAATGGGGGAAGGCAACCCGGAGTTTCCGGCCGAGCAGTTGATCCGGCACACCATGGATATGCTGACGTCGTCGATTTCCGCCTGACAGCCTTGAGCTCGGCGGGCTGCTAGAGCTGAAAATCGTAAATGGAACCCAGACCCATGATCCCGGTGAGTTCGTCCAGGGCTTTGCGGACTTCTTCCAGCAGCATAGGATCGCCCAGGTCGTCCTGGCTCAGTTTGTCCCGATAATGGGCTTCCACCCAGGTGGTCAGGCGCTCATAAAGTTCATCGGTGAGCAACACGCCCCCGTTGATGGCCTTCAGTTCCTCGTCGTTCAGGACCACTCTCAACCGCAGGCAGGCCGGGCCACCGCCGTTACGCATGGACTGTTTAACGTCGAAGACCTCTACCGAGGTAATCGGCCCGCCGGATTTCACCAGGTCATCCAGATAACGGCTCACTGACGCCACTTCCCGACACTCACCGGGTACCGCGAGCAGCATCCCGTCCGGCGTGTTCAGTAACTGACTGTTGAACAGGTAGGAGGCCACGGCATCTTCCAGCGGCACATCGGCACTGCTGACCCTGACCGCTTCAAGCTCGGCGCCGGTAAGACGCTCCCGGATATCCGACAATACCTCTCCCTCTTTCAAAAAGGCCAGCTCGTGGTAGAAAAGGGTATTGCCGTTGCCGACGGCAATCACATCGTTGTGGAAAACGCCGCCATCGATGGCTTCCGGATTCTGCTGGGCAAAGACCGCATGCTGATCCTTGAGGCCATGCAGTCGCGCCACGGCCCGGGATGCCTCAAGGGTCTGTCGCGCCGGGTATCTTTTTGGTGCGGGCGCCTGCTCGTTGAATGCGACCTGGCCGTACACAAAGAGCTCGACACCAGGTTCGCCGTATCCGGCGCACAAGCGAGTATGGTTTGCGGCACCCTCATCACCAAAGTGGCTCACCGATGGCAGCGCCGGATGATGCGCAAAGTAACTCTCGTCGGCAAAAATGGATTTCAGGGCCCGCCCGGTCACCGTGTGTTCGATGGAACGGTGGAACTTGGCACTCAGGTTCGCCGGGGTGAAGTGCACGCGATGGTCTGAAGTATCAGCACTGGGCGATACCGTGGCCGCGTTGGCCGTCCACATGGGCGAAGCAGACGATACCGCCGCCAGTATGGACGGGCTGGACTTGGCCGCCTGCTCCAGCACACGGGCGTCTGTCCCTTCAAACCCCAGGGCCCGAAGCGTTGGAACATGAGGGCGTTCATGGGGTGGCAGAACGCCCTGCACATAGCCCCGGTCCGCCAGACGCTTCATCTTGGCCAGGCCCTGCAGTGCCGCCTCTTTCGGGTTGGAGACGGAACTGACGTTGGACTTGGAGGCAACATTGCCCCAGGACAGCCCCGCGTAATTGTGGGTGGGGCCAACCAGGCCATCGAAGTTTGCTTCAACCGCGTGTTTCACCATGGCACTGGGTTCCGTTAATCAAAATTGAGGCCGGGTGCCAGAGAGTCCGGCAATTCACTCTTGCCGGCCTCCAGCGAGGCCATGGGCCAGGCGCAGTAGTCGGCGGCATAGTAGGCACTCGGGCGATGGTTGCCACTGGCGCCAACGCCGCCGAAGGGCGCTGCACTGCTGGCGCCGGTCAATGGCCGGTTCCAGTTCACAATGCCCGCGCGGACTTCTTCCACCAGACGCTCATACAGCTTGCGGTCATCCGTAAGGATCCCCGCAGAGAGCCCGTAACGAGTGTCGTTGGCCAGCTCCAGGGCGTCATCAAAGCCCTTGTAGCGATAGACTGTCAGCAATGGCCCGAAGAATTCTTCGTCGGTCACGTCCAGCCCTGTGGCATCAATAATACCGGGCGAGAGCAGGCCGGTTCCCGATTTCAGGGACTTCATTTCCAGCAGGGATTTGCCGCCCTTTTCAAGCAGGCCGGCCTGGGCGGCCAGGAGTTTGTCGGCGGCTTCTGCCGAAATCACAGAGCCCATAAACGGCTGTGGATCGGCGTCGAACTCACCCACCTTGATCCGGGAGGAGACTTCCACCAGCCGATCCAGGAAGGCGTCGCCCTTCTTGCCCTTGGGCACCAGGAGTCGGCGCGCGCAGGTGCAGCGCTGGCCGGCCGACAGGAATGCCGACTGCAGGGCATGATGGACGGCACCGTCCACATCAGCCACATCCTGAACGATCAGCGGGTTATTGCCGCCCATCTCCAGGGCCAGGATTTTCTCCGGCTGGCCCCCAAACTGTTTGTGCAGCAGGTGCCCAACGGTTGAGCTGCCGGTAAAGAACAGACCGTCAATCGTCAGGTGGCTGGCCAGGGATTTGCCAGTAGCCGCGGCACCCTGCACCAGGTTGATCACACCGTCCGGAATACCGGCCTTTTCCCAGAGTTTGACCGTGAGTTCGGCAACACCGGGGGTCAGCTCGCTCGGCTTGAACACCACCGTGTTGCCGGCCAGCAAAGCGGGCACTATGTGGCCATTCGGCAGGTGCCCCGGGAAGTTGTAGGGGCCAAAAACCGCCACCACACCGTGGGGCCGGTGCCTGAGCACCGCGTGACCACCGGCAGCCTCGGATTCAGAGGTTCCGGTACGGTCGTTGTAGGCTTTCACGGAAATGCCGACCTTGCCGATCATCGCAGCCACTTCCGTTCGGGATTCCCAAAGCGGTTTGCCTGTCTCCAGACCGATCTGATGGGCCAGTTCTTCCTTGTGCTCTTCAAGGAGCTTGCCAAAGGCCTCAACCACCGCCTGACGTTCGGCAAAGCTCTTGCGCTGCCACTTCACAAACGCATTTCGTGCCTCACGAACGGCCGCATCCACATCCTCCAGGCTGGCGCTTTCGCCGTCCCAAATTGTCTCACCGGTCACCGGCTGGACAGACTCGAATACCGGCCCGTGGCCCTGGAGCCAGAGCCCGTCGATAAACAGTTCACCTGTCAGCTTTGCCATTTCGATGCACCTCCAGATACTGAGCTTCTATAACTATGTTTGGTCAGCAGCCCCGAGTCTTTCAAGGGGGCCAGACGAACCGGATCACCCGATTCAATCTGCAACGCCTCAGCCACTTCGGGCGGCAGGCTGACGGTATCCGGCCCGATGCAATCTATCGGCAGCGTGGTTACCCGGAAGTCCCTGAACGAGCGGTTCGATACCATCACCCGCTCATCGGCTGGCACGTCAAGGTTGACCGGCTTTCGGGTCACCATGGCGTGCCGGTTCATACCTTCCCGTACCGTTCGAATGTTGTGCACGAAGGCTTCGACCACTGGGCCACCATCAAAAATGTCCACCAGCCCGTTAAAGTTGAACCCCTCGGACTGGAGCATTCGAAGCGCTGGCGCGGTATTGTCGTGAACCCGACCAATCACGGCCCGGGCTGAATCTGGCAGCATGGGCAGATAGATCGGGTACTTGGGCATCAGCTCGGCGATAAAGGATTTATTGCCCAGGCCAGACAGCATGTCGGCCTCACTGAATTCCATATCAAAGAATTTGGTTCCCAGCGCATCCCACAACGGGCTTCGGCCCTGGGTATCAGACACGCCGCGCATTTCCGCGAATACTTTTTCTGAAAAATGCTTGCGGAATTCATCCAGATACATGAACCGGCACCGGGAGAGCAGCAGCCCGTTGCCCCCGCCCTTGTAATCGTCGGACAGCAGCAGCGAGCAGATTTCACTGGTGTCGGTCATGTCATTGGAAAGGTGCAGCGTGGGTGTCCGAACGTGAACGCCCAGTTCTTTGGACGCATTCACGGTAACGCTCAGACGGTAGTTGTAGAACACTTCGTCCAGCCCAACCCGGGCCTGGATACCGCTGATTCCAACTGTCTTTTTGCGCTGGATATCCTCGAGGGCAAACAGATACAGCCCGGCTTCCGGCGCAATGCGCTGGTTGAAGGTTTCACGGGCGTGGTTGATCTTCTTCTGCAGCAGTTCGCGATCCGCCGGCAAGGTGGTAAGCCCTTTCCCGGCACTCTGGGCCATGGCGTACAGGTCATCCAGATCGTTTTCCTGTAACGGGCGAATTACCAACATGCTATCGCCTCCCTGAGCCAGTCGGCTGCACGCTTTGCCATTCCGAAACTTGTCATAGCGGCGCAATCCTTACCCGGTCGCCCGCGGTCCTGTTCAGCGTCTTCCAGGTGGCAACCGGAACCTTGAGTTTGTCGTCCAGTGTCTCAGCCACCGGTGTCAGGGTGCAGCGGAACTGTTCCCGCTCGCCGGCAGCAATCAGACAGGTTTCGCCCACATCCTCATTGCTGCCATGAAGTTCCATGGGGTGGCTGGTTACCAGGGATCTCAGGCTGTCGGTGCGAGCCTCAAGAACCGGACCGGCATCAAAAATGTCCAGATAATTCCCCGGCTGGAATCCTTCCCGCTGGAGCAGCTCAAAATTGGGCACGGTTATCTGGTGCGGCTGCCCCATCGCTTCCTGGGCCGCCTCGCTCAGCAGCGTAACGTAGATGGGGTTGGGGGGCATGAGTTCGGCTATGAAGGTCTTGCTCAGCTGGCCGGAGTACTGGTCCGCCGTCTCGAAATCCATATCGAAGAAGTGCCGGCCAAGACTGTCCCAGAAGGGCACGCTGCCGTCTTCCAACTGCACGCCCTGGATTTCCACCGCCATCCGCGGCGTAAACCATTCCCGGTGATCGGCCATGAACAGAATCCGGGCCCGGGACAGCAGCTCGAACGCGTCGGTTCCCTGCAGTTCGGGGCGGATGGAGAACGAGCACAGCAGGGTGACATCGGTCAGCGCATGGGAGGGATACAGCACCTCCACCCGGCGCGATACACCCAGCTCGTGGGACGCATGGATCAGGGCATCCCGCCGGTAACTGTAGAAAGGCTGGCCATTGCCGGCGCGGGCATCAATGCCGGCGGTGCCCGCGATGTCTCCGGTCTCGGTATTTTCCAGCACGAACAGGAATCTCGGCGGATCGTCTTCGGCACTGATCCTGCCGGCAAAGGAAGCCAGGGATTGCTCGATCTTGTAGGCCAGGGCATCGCCCTGTTTGGGCAGAGTTGAAGAAAGACGGGCACACTGGGTGCCCGCGATGGCGAGAATCTGGTCCAGATCATCCGGCTGAGCCGGACGTACCAGCCACATAAAATCTCCTTAGGCCGTCAGTTTTTTCACCGCCGCTTCGAAACGCTCCAGGGCTTCGTCGATATCCGATTCCGGAATGATAAGAGACGGAGCCAGACGAATCACGTTTGCGCCGGCCACCAGAACCATCACGCCCTCTTCCAGTCCAGCCGCGAGAAAGTCTTTGGCTTTGCCCTGCCATTTTTCGGTCAGCACACAGCCGAGCAGCAGGCCGGCACCGCGAACCTCGCTGAACACGTCATAGCGCTCACCGATATCCATCATGCCTTTTCGGAGTTTGTCAGAGCGGGCTTTCACACCCTTGAGAATGTCCGGCTGGCTGACGGTGTCCACCACTCTCTGGGCTACCGCACAGGCCAGGGCGTTACCACCGTAGGTGCTGCCGTGGGTACCCACACCCAGGCTGGCAGCAACTTTGGCCGTAGTCAGCATGGCGGCCACCGGGAAGCCACCGCCGAGCCCCTTGGCACTGGAGAGGATATCCGGAACAACGTTGTACATCTGATAGGCGTAAAAATGGCCGCTTCGGCCGACGCCAGACTGGACTTCGTCAAACACAAGCAGCGCATTGTTGTCGTCACACAACTGGCGCAGGCCCTCCAGAAACGCCTGATCGCCGGGCATAACACCGCCCTCACCCTGAATGGGCTCGACCACCACGGCGCAGGTTTTCTCTTTTGAGATCAGCTTCTTCACCGATTCCAGATCGTTGAACTCGGCATGGTGAATACCACCCGGCGCTGGCTCGAAACCTTCCAGGTATTTTGGCTGACCACCAACGCTGACGGTAAACAGGGTACGTCCGTGGAACGAATTCTTGAACGAAATGATCTCGTTTTTCTCTTTACCGAAATGCTCCCAGGCATACCGACGGGCCAGCTTGAATGCCGCCTCGTTTGCCTCGGCACCGGAATTGGCGAAGAACACGCGCTCGGCGAAAGTGAGGTCGCACAGGGTCTTTGCCAGGCGCAGGGCCGGCTCGTTGGTCATTACATTGGACAGGTGCCAGATTTTTTCGGCCTGATCGTGCAGCGCGCCCACCAGCCCCGGATGGGAATGACCCAGGCAGGTCACTGCGATGCCACCCTGGAGATCAATAAACTCGCGGCCTTCCTGATCCCAGATCCGGGAGCCCTCCCCTCGCACCGGAATGATGGAACCGGGAGCGTAGTTGGGCACCATGACTTCATCGAACAGTTCGCGGCTGACGGGTTCTTTATTCATAGATCTCTCTCGGGAAAGCGGCTAAGCAATTAAAAATAGTAGAGTGACCGCGCCAGACAAGTAAGTAGGTGTGCGGACTCTTGCACCATAATACGCCACTCACGGCATAAGAACATCCGGTTCGCCGATGGCCGACAATTCAATCACCCGATGCTGCCCGTTACCGCCCTTTTTTCTGTCCATCAGGGCGGCGATCAGAAGCTTGTAGGAATCCAGATCAAAGGTGACCGCCTGGCCGCGGAGGGAAAGTTCCTGCAGCTCTTCCTCGTCATGCAGAGTGGCTACATGCATCCAGTTATAGACCACCAGGATATCGGTGCGGCCGGACCGGGCATCCTGCTCAACAATGCCCACCGGCCCTTTCCAGGGCCAGGTCTTGAGTCGAAGACTGTGAAAAGCAATCTGCACCCTGAGATTGTAACGCTCCACATTTTCAAGCTCTTCACAGGCGCCCTTGCAGCGCCCCAGCGAACGCTGGAAACAAGGGCCTTCGTGCTCCGGCTCCAGCCCCAGCAACTTGTTGCACAATTCATTCTTGGCCGCGATACCGCTCAATGCCCGCTCGGCATCCCGCTTGCTGCGGAACAACCCGAAATAATCCCCGAGTCGATGTGGCTCGATTTCACGAACCAGTCGCGCCTGCAGATACCCCGCTTCGTTTTTTGACAGCTCGATGCTTACCAGATTCTTGGCGGCCCGGGAGCGGCGATTGAACAGGGGCTTCAGG
>CAZFQI010000042.1:26189-27345 GCA_964520755.1 uncultured Marinobacter sp.
GGAATACTGGGCCGTTGCAACAGCTCTCGAAGGGCCTTATCGAACTTCCCATCGCCTTTTTCTGAACGCGCATGCTCAAAAAAAGCCAACATGGCGGACACATCCCCCATGGCCCGATGCCGCTGAACCTGGGCAAGGCCATGGCGGGCGATCAGCGCATCCATGTTGTGGCGCCGAAATTCGGGGTACAGCCGTCTGGAGAGCTTTACCGTGCAGAGCACCTTCGCCGAGAACAGGCGACCCAGTCTGCGAAACTCGGACTTGATAAAACCGTAATCAAATCGGGCGTTGTGAGCGACAAACACCTTGTCCTTCAGCTGCGCCTCAAGCTCGTCCGCCATTTCCTCAAACAACGGCGCATCCGCCACCATCTCATTGGAAATGCCGGTAAAGTTCTCGATAAACGGGGATATCCGCGTTTCCGGGTTCAGCAGCGTCTGCCACTCCCCCACCACCTCACCGGCCCGCCAGAACCGGATACCAATCTCGGTAATCCGGTCACGGGCTGAATTGCCGCCGGTGGTTTCAATATCAAGAAACGCGAACGTGGCTGACTCAATAACTGTACTTTCGGACGTCATGGAACAACTTTACGCCTCGCTGGCAACTGCAGATGTCTGTATATGAACGAAAAGCAGTTATAGACATTCGTCTAATTTCTGCATGAATTTATTTGAATTGTCACGAATTCGTAACTACCTTGTTTTTGGGTCCAACAACAAAAATGTGTGGAGACAACAAAGATGCAAAGCAACAAACTGAGATTGGCAATTCGTGCGACGGCAGCAACAGTAGTAATGGGGGTTGCCTCTCAAGCGAGCGCACTTACGTTGAACGTAGGTGACGATACCGAAGCGAGCCTCTACGGCTACGCCCGTCTGAACATGAGTTATGACCTGGATGGCGACCGCGCCGTTTCTACCCGTGCAGGTTCTTTCACTCCTGCTGACGAGGATGTAACCGGCCACTTTGGCGCTGACGTACAGCAAAGCCGTCTGGGCGTAAAAGTTAAGCACTCTTCTGGCGTTGCAATTACCGTAGAAGGCGATTTCCGTGGTTCCGGCAGCGGTCCTGGAAGCCTTCGTATGCGTCACGCCTACGGCGAGTATAACGGCCTGATGGCTGGCCGTAACTGGTCAAACTTCACCAGCTTCGT
>CAZFQI010000043.1:0-26309 GCA_964520755.1 uncultured Marinobacter sp.
CGTCTGGTCAGCGTTGCGCATCCTGCGTTTGCGCTGCTTCTTCTGTCAACGACACCGGAGCCAGTTTTAACCCCGTCAGCCGTTCTTCCTGCTCCCGCGCACCATTCCCGTTGCGGTCTGCAAATTCCGTTGTCACTGCCCAGGCCAGAGGCTGTTCTTCATTGGCTTGCCGACTGTCTATGGTTATCGGCTGCCCTGGTTTATAAATTAACCAGCCTTTGGGCCCGTTTTCTGTTTCTTTTTGTTCGCTAACCCTGAAACACCAGGTCGCAGGCGCCAGTTCTTCGCCCTGGCATTGCCCTGCATAGTTGCCCCACTGGTGTTCCACCAGCTCAAACGGGTTGATGCCCCGATGCTCAGCGAGACGCCCGCCACGGCTCAGCATCACTTCTGCGCCCTTGATCACCAGGGCCGATCTCAGCTGGCTGATCACCATATTGGCGGCCCGTTCTTCGGCGTTTCGGGTTTCCCGTTCCAGCACGCCGAGCAGGAACCACCACAGAACGCCCAGCACGATTACCACTACTGCCAGACGAAACTTGCGGGAAAGCGCATACCCGCTGGCGTCCGACAACGTTGCCGTTGGCACTCAGCCCCGCCCCATGGCGGCGGCCCCGAGATCCCAGATCGGGAGGAACACACCCAGCGCCAGAATCAACACCAGGATGCCCATGGCGACAATCAGTATCGGTTCAATCGACTCCGCCAGCCGTTTCAGGCCGTAATCCACGTCCTCATCGTAAAAATCCGCCACGTTGTTGAGCATGTCGTCCACGGAACCGGTTTCCTCGCCCACAGCAATCATCTGCAGAATCAGCGGCGTGAACATCTCGCTGTGCCGGGCAGTTCTGAGCAGGCTCTCACCTCGCTCGATGCCGGCCCGCATATCCTTGATGTGACTCGAGATCCAGGCGTTATCCGTGGTGTCTGCCACCACGGTTAACGCGGTTGTCACGGGCATGCCGGCGGCAAGCATGGTAGCAAAGTTCCTCGAAAACCGACTGAGCGTGATCAATTCCAGCAACGGTCCGATGATCGGCAGCTTCAGTTTGTAGCGGTCCCAGGTCAGCCGACCCTGTTCAGTCTGTTTCCACTGGCGCAGTAACAACCCGCCAGCGGCAACGGCAAACAGCATTACGTACCAGTAGGCCAGCAGGAAATTGGAGGTGCCAACCAGGACCTGTGTCAGGAACGGCAGGTCCGCCCCCAGCTTGTTAAACACTGATGCAAATTTCGGGATGACCAGAAAATTCACGATCATCAGAGCCGATAACAGGGCAATGATGACGAACATCGGATAGCGCATGGCCTGTTTCAGGCGCCGTTTGGTATCCCTCTCCAGCTCTAGGATTTCTGACAGCCGGCGAAAGGCGTCGTCGAGCATCCCGGTGTTCTCACCCACGTGGATCATGGCGATGAACAGCTCCGAGAAGACCTTCGGGTGTGCCTGCATAGCCGTCGCCATGGTTGTGCCGCCCTCAAGGCGGGTGGTCACATCCTCAAGCACTTCCGCCAACACCGGCGAGCGCGTGGTCTCTGCCAGGCCGCGCATGGTGCGGATCAATGGAATACCCGCCTTGGTCAGAGCGTACATCTGGCGACAGAAGACAATCAGCTCATCGAGGGTGACTTTCCTCCGGAAGATCGGCAACCGATTCAATCGATCAATAACCGATTCCGTTTCCTGCACCTCCCGGATGGCAAGGGGCGTAATGCCCCGTCGCATCAGTTCAGTGGCAGCGGCATCGGCATTCGGAGCGCCCAGCAAGCCCTGCTGAACACTGCCACGATCATCCTTGCCCCGGTAGCTGAACTGCATCAGGCACCTCCCCCGATCGGTTCATCCGGCAGGGGAACTTCGTCCTCCGGTGAGAACTCGCCCTCGGAGGTAGCTGCTACCCGGGCCACTTCTTCCAACGTGGTCGTACCCTGCAACGCGAAGTCCATGGCGCACTGCCCGAGCGGCCGATACAGGGGGCTCAGACGGGCCGCTTTGGTGAACTCCGAGACATCCTTGCGGCGCAGGGCGTCCAGCATGGCCTCGTTCATTTCGAGCATTTCGTAAACGCCGATCCGGCCCTTGTAGCCGGTGTTGCTGCACTGGTAACAACCACGGCCATGCACGAACCCGGCTTCCATATCCAGGGGATCCAGATCAAAGCTGCGCAGCCAGACCAGCTCCTGTTCCGTAGGCGCGTATGCTTCGGCGCAGTTTTCACAGACTCGCCTCACCAGACGCTGGGCCACAACGCCGAGCAGGGAGCTGGCCACCAGGAAGGGTTCCGCGCCCATATCAATCAGCCGCATCGCACTGCTGATGGAGTCGTTAGTGTGCAGGGTGGAGAGCACCAGGTGACCTGTCATCGCCGCTCGCAGGCCGATTTCTACGGTTTCACGGTCCCGCATCTCGCCCACCAGGATCACGTCGGGATCCTGTCGCAGGGCGGATCTCAGTACATTGGCAAATTCCAGACCGATTTTCGGGTTCACCTGCACCTGGGTAATCCGGGGCAGACGATATTCCACCGGATCCTCGGCGGTGATGATTTTCACTTCCGGACGGTTCAGTTCCGTCAGCGCGCCATAGAGCGTGGTGGTTTTACCACTACCGGTGGGGCCGGTCACCAGAATCATGCCGTGGGGCTTTTTGATCATCCGGCGGAACCGTTCCAGCAATTGAGACGGCATCCCGGTGCCGTCGAGGTTCAGCATGCCCTGGCTCTGGTCCAGCAGACGCATCACCACCGATTCGCCGTACTGCACCGGCATGGTGGACACCCGCACATCGATGCTGCGCCCCTTGACCCGAACGTTGAAGCGGCCGTCCTGGGGCATACGCTTCTCGGAAATATTCAGACCGGCCATCAGTTTCAGGCGCAGGACCAGCGCGGCGTTAACCCGCTTTTCCTTCATCACCTGTTCCTGAAGCACGCCATCCACCCGCTGCCGGATGCGAACCACAGTCTCGTCCGGCTCTATGTGGATGTCCGAGCTGCGGGCCTGAACGGCATCCTCGAACAGCGTTTGCAGCAGCTTGACCACTGGCGCTTCAGCGCTTTCGGATTCGGCGGACAGATCCGCCAGGTCGAAGGCGTCATCACCCAGCTCGTCTTCCAGCTCTTCCGCCAGGGAGGCGATTTCGTCCGTGCGCCGATACACCAGATCCAGGGTGTTAAGCAGCTCGCTTTCCCGCACCACCGCCTGTTTGATGGGCTGTTTGAGAATGCGCACCAGCTCATCGTAGGCAAAGATGTCCAGGGGATCGGCCATGCCCACCAGCAATTCGCCACCATGCTCCGCCAGCACAATGCTGCGGAACCGACGGGCCATGGCTTCCGGAAGTTTTTTCACCAGCTCGTTGTTGAACTGGTAGTGACGCAACTGCACGAAAGGTACATCGAGCTGACGGGACAGAATATTGAGCAGGCTGTCCTCATCCACGTAGCCAAGATCGGTCAGCGTCTTGCCAAGCTTGCGTCCGGTGCTTTTCTGCTCACGCAGGGCGGTCATCAGCTGCTGCTCAGTAATGACGTCATTCTGAACCAGCAGGTCGCCTAACCGGACTTTCTTTTTCAGCTCTGTCGTCATCATCCCGCCTGCAAAACTTTCAGTCGTTCACGAACATAATCCGCCAGGGACGGCGAAAGGCCGGGTAACTGGGCGGCCTGGCTGTAGGCCCGGACCGCGCTGTTGATCTCGCCCCCCGTTTCAAGGGCAATCGCCAGGCCCACCCACCAGGCTGCACGACTGTCATCCTCGGCAATGAGAGCCGACCAGTGACGGGCCGCGTCGGTATTGCGGCCTGCTTGCTGCAACAGGGTCGCCAGGGTTACCCGATACTCCGCGTTCCGGTTTACAGCAGGCACTTTACTCTCAAGGATGGCAAGCGCGTCGGGCAGACTGCCCTTGGCGTGGAGCGCCCGCGCCCTGAGCAGGCGCAGACCAGCATGGCTGTCCGTCACCGATTCTGGCAGCCACGCCAATGCCCGGTCCGGCATTCCCTGCACCAACATCTGACGGGCAAAGACTTCCCGGCTGGCGGTCGCGGCCTGGGTGGCTGCCAGTTCCTGCAACCGCTGCTCAGCTTCTCGGGTTTCACCGCTTCGAAGTAACGACGACAACTCCCGGCTGACCCGACGGTCGATGGCTTCCGGCGTCTCTCGAATCTGCTTCACCGGCGGTGTTGACGCCTCGGCTTCCTGGGCTGGCTTGTTCTCTGCCACCACCGGCTTACTGGCGGCGGTTTCCGGCTCGGAGGCATCGACTCTCACCGGTTCGGGCCTCGGCTCCGGCTCACGCAGCTTGGTCACTTTCTGGGCCACTTTCTGGTCCACTTCCTGAGCTTTCGGTTCAGACGGGGCCGCCGCGTCGGGCTCAGGGGCCGCTGGCGGTTCGCTGACCGGCTCATTGTCGACTGGGGAAGCAACTGGCTCCACGGCAACTTGCCTGACATCCACCGGTTGCGAATCAATCGGGACATTCCCGCTTCCGGCATTCCCACTGGCGTTCGACTCTGAATCGGTTTCAGACGCCGGACTAGTGCTTACCTGGGCCTGCATTGCTTCACCACTGTCCCGAGTCATGAACCAGAACACTGAGGCGCCGATCAAGCCTGCCGCTAGCAGCAACAGTACCCATAATCCATAACGACGGCGCCCCGCTGGCTGCGAATGGCCGGCATAGGCCGCAGCCACTTCCGGTCGGCTCTGACGCTGTTCTGCCGCACGCAGGGCATCGTTCAGGAGACTCATAACCACCTCCCGATCAGGCCCGGCGAGCGGACGCTCTCGGTATCGCGGATAGCCTGCAGGGCATGGCCTCGCTCAATAAGACGGTCGCCCCTGCCCCATGCCGCCAGCATGGATTTGTGAGCAAGAATATTAACCAGCCTTGGAATACCGCCGGAGGCCCGGGTAATCAGGCGCAGGGCAGCCGGGGCAAACAGATCGGCGCCGTTATAACCGGCCTGGGCCAGGCGATGGCGCAGATACTGGGCAACCGAGTTGCGGTCCAGCGGAGCAAGGCGATAGTGGAAGGTAATGCGCTGATTCAACTGGCGCAGGCTCTGCTTCCGTAGCAACACATCCAGCTCCGGCTGGCCAAACAGGACCACCTGCAGCAGCCGGACACTCTCGGTCTCGAGGTTCGTGAGCAGGCGCAACGCCTCGATGGTCTCCTCCGGCATTGCCTGGGCCTCATCGATCACCAGGACGACCGGCTTCTGCTCCATGGCATGGGTAATCAACCGTTCGTTGATGGCCTTGAGAACCTGATGGGCATTGGCGCATCCGGACATATCCACACCCAGTTCCTCGGCCACCGCTTCGTAAAGAGTATCGGGAGTAAGCTGCGGATTGGGAATATAGGCGGTGTGGGCAATCTGCTCGAGTTCATTGAGCAACAGCCGGCACAACAGGGTTTTGCCCGTGCCGACTTCTCCGGAGATCTTGATAAAGCCTTCCCGCTCTTTCAAAGCCACCATCAACAGTTCCAACGCATCGCCATGGCTGGGCGCCCGCAGAAAATAGCGGGTGTTGGGCGTCAATGCGAACGGTGCTTCCTGCAGTCCGAAATGGGCTTCATACATGCTATCGAACGGCTTTCTCCGGTTCCGGTGTGACGGATTCAGACGATTGCAGCAACTCGCGCAGCACATTCATGCGCTCCCGGCTGGCAGAAACATCCGCGTTCATCTCCGGCGTTCCGGCCACGACCGGGCGCAGAAGGATGACCAGCTCGCTCTTGCGCGACTGGAACCGCCGCTGTTTGAACAATTCGCCCACCAGCGGGATCTCGCTGAAAAAGGGAACCGCGGAGTTGTTGTCTTCACTGGAGTTCTGGATAAGACCACCGATAACCACGATCTGCCCGCTTTCGGCACGGATAACGCTGTCAGTTTCACGAACGGTGCTGCTGGCCAGCGGCAGCGTAACGTCCCGCTCGCCGATGGTGATCACCTTTTCCTGATCGTTCACCTCACTGACAGAGGGATGCACGTGCAGGGTGATGACGCCGCTTTCGGAAATCTGGGGGGTCACATCCAGCGAAATGCCGGAGAAAAACGGGGTGAGCTCCACCGAGGTGGATGTCGAATCCGTCGCAGTCACGGCTGAATTGTTGTCATCAAAATCAATGTCGGTCACGAAGAACTCGTCGGTACCCACCTTGATCACAGCTTTCTGATTGTTCACCGTTGAGATGCGGGGGCTGGAAAGAATCTGCACGTTGCCCTGTTCCCCAAGCAGCTCAATCAGGCCGGTAAAGTCACCGGCCCGGACGCTGGCAGAAAACAGGCCGCCGATATCGGAGGTCTGAATGACCTGGCCGGCCAAAGCCTGCGCGGTGAAATCCTCGGGCAGACCATCCGAGGCGGTAATGCTGGACGCACTCTGGATATCCGACCAGTTGATCCCCTGCTGGTAGCCCTCGTTAAGCGCGATCTCCAGGATCTTGGCTTCCAGGATCACCTGGCGTTGCATAATCAGCTCGGTGCGGCGCAGATACTCCTCGACCATCCGCAAATCCTCTGTACCGGCACGAACCATCACCAGCCCGGCTCCGGGGTTAACGATAACCTGCTGACCATCACCGCCACCAACAATCATGCTCAGGGCGCTTTGAATGTCCTGCCAGAAATCCGAAGCCGTTTCCGTGGAAATGGTTGTTCCCACCAGATTGCGGGTATCGCCGGAACCGGTGCTATCTCCGTTGGAACTGCCGGAACTACCACTGCGAGCACCGGTCACCTGACCGGAGCTGACCCTGGTCTCCGAGCCGCCCTTGCGCTTGAAGTGCAGGTAATCAATGGGGAACAGCCGGGTCTGGATCTGAGCTGTCTGAACCCGGAACAAGCGGCCACTGCGGCGGATATCCAGCCCGTAAAGGTCGCCGGCAATATCCATTACTTCCGGTACGGTAACGTCCCCCAACCTGAGGTCGATACTGGTATCCACATCGGGATGAACCACCACGTTGTAGCGGGTTCCCTCCACCAGCGATTCGAAAAAGCTTGCCGCAGGCACTCCCCGGGCACTGACGTCGAAACGTTCGTCCAGATCGCTGCCTCCGGACAACGGTGGCAGCAACGCAGCACTCACGTCCGCAGGCAATGGCGCAGGCGCCTGGCCCGAGGTGGGCGCTGCCGGTTCTGGCTGCGCAGCCTCTTCAAGGCTTCGATCAATGGCATCTGCTGCGTCGGTTGAGGTAGCCGTTGCCGAGCGCATCAACGGATTGTTACTGCACGCCGTCAACACCAGGCTCAGAGCCAGTGCACCGGTGATTTTAATCGTTGTCATGAGTATCCGATTGTCTGTCATTGAGTTCCCCGAACCTGCGGAAGTCTCTCCAGGTACAACACCCGTTCGCGGCCGTTATCCATTACCAGAACCCGATTGGCATAGATCCGGATAACCCGCACGTTGTCAAAACCCTGGCCTTCCCTGAGGGCCTCACCTTCAATAACGGCGACTCGTCTGTCCTTGCTGAAAAGAATGGAATCCAGAGCCAGAGACCGCTCTGGCACCGGCTTGGCCACTGTTGCCTGAGGGTCAGGTGGCCGAGTGGGATCCTGCAAGCCCTGGGCCGCGCCCGGAAAAAGAACCAGCGAGCCTACGGCCAGGAACATCCACCGGCAGGTCAAAACACTCAAGCGCTTGCTCATCTCACACCCCCAGCCAGGCCTGATCCAGGCTCAGTGTCTGGACCCTGATGATTGCTTCACCGGAAGGCCAGTCTCCCGCGCTGTACTGCAGCTTGATCCACCCCAGGCGTTCATCCATCGCCTCAAGCCTCTCAAGGTACTTCAGCACATCGAGATAGCTTCCCTTGATCCTAAGCTCGACATCGTGGGCGTAGAGCAGTGGCTCCGGCGACGCCGGTTGTTCCTGCGAGGGTTGACCGTTGCCCTCCGGCGCGAAAACCGGGGTCGGAGTCTGCAACTCCAGGGCCTGCAACTGCAGCGACTCCTGGGCGGTCAGAATATCCCGCAGCAGCGCCACCATGGCCCTGGGCGCAATCAACTGCCCCGTGGTATCCGCAATCTGCCGATTGAGCCGATCCAGTCTCTGCTGCCGGGCGCTTAACTGGTCCCGCATTGCCCGGGAGGGATCCGTCGCGAGCTGTTGATTGAGCGTCTGTTGCTGCGCCAGCAGGTCGTCTCGGCTTACAGAGAGCGTCTGAATTCGATTTTCGAGGCTCTGGTGTCGTTGCTGCAATGGCGTAACCCCCAGCTCCCAGACCAAAACCAGAACGAGCACCAGCGCCGTCAGCAGGATCAAGGCACGTTCACGAATCGGGCGCAGGTTATACCAATGCGCCGCCCTTGCGAGGGAGGTATTGGACGTATCCGCCATCAGTTGCCCTCCCCGTCACGCTTACTGGACACATGAAAATCAATCCAGCGGCCTTCCTCCGGCCGCGACAACCGGAACACACCAAAGGTTTTTCCGGAAAAGGCGGCTTCGTCGCCGAGATTTTCAAGGTATAGGGGCACCAGAGCGCCATCACGGCTGCGCCCCTCAATGGTGACTTTGTCCGAGCCCGACTCGAGAATAACGTCGGTTAGCCAGACATCTTTCGGGATCTGTCGGGCCAGTGCCGCCAGCTGCGGCGAAAAATTTCGGCCTTCCGAGAGTACCAGGCTCTCCACCCGTTCCAGCAAACGCTGACGGCCTGCAAGGGTCTGGGTTACACGGTTCAGAGCCCGCTCCACTTCCGCATCCGGCTGACGGGCTTGAACCGCCGCTGAAAGCTCCGCCACGGCCTGTTCGAGCTGCTGATTCTGCCGATCCAGACGCGAGGCCTTATTGGCCATCACGGAGTTCTCGTAGGTCAGGAAGCCGGCCACGAACGCAACCAGAAGCAATCCCACAAGCAGAACACCAACCGCCGTTCCCGCCTGGAGCCTCTCCTTACTCGGACGAAGTTCGTCTGTGTACAGATTGACCTGTTGGATCATGGACGCCCGTCCTCCGGCATTGGCAAGCACGCGCTCCAGGCCGGCAGGCAACGACTGTCCAGATCAGCCTGAAGACCGAGGGAACTCCAATCGAGGGTTTCAATACCCGCGGCCACATAGGAGGAGAGCATCGAGGCAAGTGGAAGCACGCTGTCGCGGGCAACAAGACGGATCCTCGCCGGCGGCACCTGGCCCAATTGGCTTTCGTAATAGTCCAGGGAACGCTGCATTTCCAGAGCCAGGGATTGCACCGCTGATTCCTGACGTGCAGCATCGCGGAGGTCGTCGGAGGTTACATCCAGCTTGCGGGACAGATACAGCGTATTGTCTCTGCAGATCACCATCTGCCCGTAATTGTCTTTCAGATGCACAAGCGCGGCGCCGCGACGATTCTCATCCAGCCTGCAAACCAGGTTTCGCAACGCCAGTTCGGCAATATCAATGCGTTCCAGTTCCAGGCCAGCTTCCTCAACCAGGGCGATCAGCTCCGAGACCAGAGCTTTCCTGGCGGCGACCACGTTAACCTGTTCACCACGGCCTCGCGACGCATCCCTAGGAAACGGGAACACATCGGAGACCGCCTCAGACGGGCTGAAATCCAGAAAATCCTTCAGCTTCCATTTGAGTGCATCGCCCAGCTCTGATTCGTCAATGCCTTCCGGGCGATCCATCTGGAATACCTGATACTGATCCAGAGGCAGAACGAGAGTCGTCGCAGCACCAGACCAGTCGTTGTCTTCGACCAACCCCGAGAGCGCCTCTTTACGCCTTGCAGGAAGACAATCCGTAAAGCCCGACAGCCCAGCGCCGGGCCCGCCAGATTCCGCCCAGGCGATGCCGTCGGGACGGATCTCCAGGGAAACCCGCAGGCGTGCTCTGGAGCTTCTGAACAGACCGGTCAGTTTTTTGATTATCCGTGTCTTTGTCATGGGGGTCCGAAAAAGGATCCGAAGGCCACTCGCCAGCCTGAAAACGTTATTATATTGCCCAAAAAACAGGCAGCACCACCATCTAATTACATAATAGATGAGAAAGTGAACGTAACTCCACGTTTTTTTGGCTGATTTCACACCGTTTTTGCAAGTCGTTCACAATAAAGCCCCCGCTTGACGGAGGCTTTATTAAACTCGGATGATTAAATCCCGCTTATTTAACCCGGAAAATTAGAACGGGATGTCATCATCAAAGTCATCAACCGGCTCGGGCATGCTGCCCTGGGAAGGCTGATTGCTGTAGCCTCCAGACTGGGACGGCGGGTTGTTCTGCTGCCCGGCCGGTGCATTGTAGCCGGACTGCTGAGGCCGTCCCGCCGGTGCGCCCTGATTCATCCCGCCTTCGGCGCCACGGCTGTCGAGCATCTGCATCTGGCCATTGATATCCACCACAACCTCGGTGGTGTATACATCCTGCCCTTCCTTATTTTGCCATTTGCGGGTCTGCAGCTTGCCCTCGATGTAAACCTTTGAGCCTTTGCGCAGGTATTGGCCCGCCACCTCGGCGATCTTGCCGAACATAACAACCCGATGCCATTCGGTTTTCGGCACCAACTGACCGGTCTGACGATCCTTGTAGCTTTCGTCCGTTGCAAGGTTCAGGTTCACAACAGCGTTGCCGTTAGGGGTGTAGCGGGTATCCGGGTCCTGTCCCAGATTACCGATGAGAATTACCTTGTTTACGCCTCGTGCCATGTTCTGCTCCTGACTCTGTTTTCAGGGACGCCCGCGTTCCGTGCGAGCATCCGGATTTCAAGAATTGTTAGCCTGCCGGACAAAGGAAAAGTCCGCAAGTGACGCTTCATCAAATTGCTGCCGATCCACCTTAAGATAGGCGGTGGCAGCCTCCTCCACAATCACAACATCCTGCACGCCCGGAAGGCGGCGGAGATTGTCATCGATGTCGTCGTACTGCTCGTTCATTACCTTCTGCAACTGTACCACGAAACTGGTGGTATGACCGGGCGCAGGCATGGTGAGCGCCACGAGTAACCAGAGGCCAAGCACCACCACCATAAACCAGAGCACACCATGGATTCCTCCGCTCTCCAGCAGAAAGCCACCCAGCGCGCCCCCGAGAAACGCCCCCATGAACTGGGAGGTGGAGTAGACGCCCATTGCCGTTCCCTTGCTGGCGGCGGGTGCTTCTTTACTGATCAACGACGGCAGGCTCGCCTCAAGCAGATTGAAAGCCATGAAGAAGAAAAACAGCACTGTCCAGGCCGCCATCAGACTGCCGGAAACGCCCGTAAACCCTGCTGTGGCCAACGTCAGCAGCCCAATCGCTCCACACAGCACCGACTTCATCTTGCGTTTTTTTTCACCAATGATGATAAAAGGCACCATGGCGAAAAACGACGTCACCATCACACTCAGGTAAAACCACCAGTGTGAACGGCTGGCAAGGCCAAACTGTTCCTGCAGCATGGACGGAAACACCAGGAAAAGGGCGGTCAACACGAGGTGAAGGGCAAAAATACCGAAATCCAGCCTCAGCAGGCGCCCGTCTGAAAGCACCCGCCCCAGCATCTCTCTGGCGGGGTGAGTGTCGGCGCTGGTTTTATGTTGGTGGGGAGTTGGTACCAGGCGGTTGACGATCACCAGAGCTACCACCGCCAGCGCCGCCGTCGCATAGAAAATCCCGGAAAGTCCCCACCAGGCGCCAAGAAGAGGGCCAAGCACCAACGAGACCGAGAAGGACAGGCCAATCGTGATCCCCACCGTCGCCATGGCCTTGGTCCGTTCTTCCTCTCGGGTCAGGTCACTGAGCAACGCCATCAGAACACTGGCGATGGCACCGGCTCCCTGAAGAATCCGACCCGCAATCACAACGTATATGGAGTCCGTGGCTGCGGCCAGAAGACTGCCCGCTGCAAATAATACGAGCCCGATGTAGATCATGCGCTTACGGCCAACCCGGTCAGACAGCATGCCAAAGGGAATCTGTAACAGCGCCTGGCTTAGACCATAGGCGCCTATGGCAAACCCCAGGAGGGCCGGCGTTGCATCCTTGAGGTCTTCGCCAAGCAGCATGAATACCGGCAGCACCATGAACAGTCCGAGCATGCGCATGGCGTAGACAGACGCCAGGGCCGATACGGAGCGTTTTTCCAGCGCATTCATGGCAATTACGTACCTCAGCCGGGGTTGAAAGCGGTCAGATTGAGGGCAGATACCCTTCGCAGGCGGCGCATTGTAGCAGAAGGTGCCCTCACGGGGGACAGGTGGCGTGGCCCGGGCCCAGGTATCATTTTCGCCGCAGCGGGCCCAACGCGGTATAATTTTCGTTTTTATCCGAGCGAGGTGTTATGGACCATATCCAGATCAAAGGGGCGCGAACCCACAACCTGAAGAACTTCGACCTGGATATGCCAAGGGACAAGCTTATCGTGATCACCGGCCTCTCCGGCTCCGGTAAATCCTCCCTTGCCTTCGACACCCTCTATGCCGAGGGTCAGCGCCGCTACGTGGAGTCTCTGTCCACCTATGCCCGCCAGTTTCTCTCGATGATGGAGAAGCCGGATGTGGACCATATCGAAGGTCTCTCGCCGGCCATATCCATCGAACAGAAGTCCACCTCACATAACCCCCGCTCGACAGTCGGCACCATCACCGAGATATACGATTACCTGCGTCTGCTCTTTGCCCGCGCCGGCGAGCCCCGATGCCCCGACCATGGCCAGCCCCTGGAAGCTCAGACCGTCAGCCAGATGGTGGACCAGGTGGTTGCCATGCAGGAAGACAGCAAGCTGATGATCCTGGCACCGGTGATCCGGGACCGGAAGGGTGAGCATCTGCAGGTAATCGAAACCATGCGCAGCCAGGGCTTCATCCGCCTGCGTGTGGACGGCACCGTTTACGACATTGACGATGTGCCGGCCCTGGACAAGAAACGCAAGCACCAGATTGATGTGGTCGTTGATCGGTTCAAGGTCAAACCCGGCCTGGAGCAGCGCCTGGCGGAGAGCTTCGAAACCGCCCTGCACCTGGCGGACGGTATTGCCCTGGTCGCGCCTATGACCGGCGAAGGCGAAGAACACACCTTCTCCGCCCGTTATGCCTGCACCCAGTGCGGCTACGCCCTGAGCGAACTCGAACCAAAACTGTTTTCCTTTAACAATCCTGCGGGCGCCTGCCCAACCTGCGACGGTCTCGGCGTCAAACAGTTCTTCGATCCCGAAAAGATTGTTCACCACCCGGAGGCAACACTGGCATCCGGAGCCATCAAGGGGTGGGATCGCCGGGCCGTCTATTACTTCCAGATGCTGGGCAGTGTGGCAGACCATTATGGCATTGACCTGGAAACACCCTGGGCGGACCTACCCGAAGATTTCCGGAACGTACTGCTGTTTGGCTCAGGCGATGAGGACATCCCTTTTCGTTATGTGAACTCCCGTGGCCATATCATGGAGAAGGCTCATCCTTTCGAGGGCATTCTGCCCAACCTTGAGCGGCGTTACCGTGAGACCGACTCACAGAGCATGCGGGAGGAACTGGCTCGTAATCTCAGCACCCAACCGTGCAAGGAGTGCGGGGGTTCCCGACTGCGCCGTAGCGCCCGCCATGTCTTTATTGAAGAACACAATATTTCTGATGTTACCCACCTGCCGGTTGGCGAAGCCCACGATTACTTCGAAACCCTGGCGCTGCCGGGCCGGAAAGGCGAAATTGCCGAGAAAATCCTGAAAGAAGTACGCCAGAGACTCCAGTTCCTGGTAAACGTGGGCCTGGAATACCTTACCCTGGAGCGCAGCGCGGATACCCTCTCCGGCGGCGAGGCGCAGCGCATTCGCCTGGCCAGCCAGATTGGCGCCGGGCTGGTAGGCGTCATGTACATTCTGGACGAACCCTCCATCGGGCTTCACCAGCGTGACAATGACCGGTTGCTGGCCACACTCACCCACCTGCGGGACCTGGGCAATACCGTGATTGTTGTCGAGCACGATGAGGACGCCATCCGCGCCGCCGATCATGTGATCGATATCGGGCCGGGCGCCGGGGTCCATGGCGGCCACATCATCGGCCAGGGAACGCCACAACAGATCATCGAAAACCCCGACTCTCTCACGGGCCAGTATCTGAATGGCACCCGGGAGATAGCAATCCCCAAGCAGCGTAACAAAGGCAGCGGGAAGTCGGTCACACTGGCTGGCGCCACGGGCAACAACCTGAAAGAGGTGACCCTGAACCTGCCCCTGGGAATCATGACCTGCATCACCGGCGTCTCCGGGTCGGGCAAGTCAACTCTGATCAACAGCACCCTGTATCCGGTGGCTGCCGCCAAACTCAACAAGGCCACCAGCCTGAACCATGCACCCTATCAATCACTCAAGGGGCTGGATAACCTGGACAAGGTCATCGACATTGACCAGAGCCCCATCGGCCGCACCCCACGCTCAAATCCGGCCACCTATACCGGCCTGTTCACCCCGATCCGCGAACTCTTCGCCGGCACCCAGGAGGCACGCTCCCGCGGCTACAAGCCCGGGCGGTTTTCCTTCAACGTCAAAGGTGGCCGGTGCGAAGCCTGCCAGGGCGACGGCGTGATCAAGGTGGAAATGCACTTCCTGCCGGATGTCTACGTTCCCTGCGATGTCTGCAAGGGCAAGCGCTATAACCGTGAGACTCTGGAAGTGCGCTACAAGGGCAAGAACATCAACGAAGTGCTGGAAATGACCGTTGAGGAAGGGCGCGAGTTCTTCGATGCGGTGCCTTTCCTGGCCCGCAAGCTCCAGACCCTGATGGATGTGGGCCTCTCCTATATCCGTCTGGGGCAAAGCGCGGTGACACTCTCGGGCGGCGAAGCCCAGCGGGTGAAGCTGGCCAAGGAATTGTCGAAGCGGGATACCGGCAAAACCCTGTATATTCTGGACGAGCCCACCACCGGCCTACACTTCTACGACATCCAGCAACTGCTGAATGTCCTGGAAAGGCTGCGTGACCACGGCAACACCGTCGTGGTGATTGAACACAACCTCGACGTAATCAAGACTGCGGACTGGATTGTCGACCTCGGCCCCGAGGGCGGCTCGGGCGGCGGGCAGATCATTGCCGAGGGCACGCCCGAGGAGGTTGCGGAGAACGCCGCTTCTCACACAGGCCGCTATCTGAAGCCAATGCTGACGAAGTAACTGAGGCACAAAAAAACCGGGAACCTTTCGGAACCCGGTTTTTTTGTGGTTGGCCAAAGCCGAGGTGATTAATCCTCGTCTTCGTCCACCTCTTCCGCTTCGATATCCAGCGGGCGACCCACCAGCTCGACAAATGCCATAGGGGCATTGTCGCCGGCACGGAAGCCACACTTCAGGATCCGAAGGTATCCACCCGGCCGCGCGCTGTAACGGGGACCAAGCTCATCAAACAGCTTGGCAACCGCCGCATCGTCACGCAGGCGTGAGAACGCCAGACGACGATTCGCGACCGAATCATTCTTGGAGAGCGTGATCAAAGGCTCAGCTACCCGACGAAGCTCTTTGGCTTTCGGCAGCGTTGTTTTGATCAGCTCGTGTTCAACCAGTGACGCAGTCATGTTACGGAACATGGCCTTGCGATGCGCACTGGTCCTGCTGAACTTACGACCACTCTTACGATGACGCATTGCTCTGATTCCTTACCTTAAACTAATCGGCGATTAACCGCCCAGAACCCGGTCGTCGCCACGAAGGCTAGCCGGCGGCCAGTTATCAAGACGCATGCCCAGTGACAGACCACGGGACGCCAAAACGTCCTTGATCTCGGTCAGCGACTTTTTACCAAGATTAGGCGTCTTCAACAGCTCAACTTCTGTGCGCTGGATAAGATCGCCGATGTAGTAAATGTTCTCAGCCTTCAAGCAGTTAGCTGAACGCACTGTCAATTCCAGATCATCAACCGGACGCAGCAGGATCGGATCAATTTCTTCCTCTTCCTCTACACGCTCGGGCTCTTTCTCATGATCGAAATCAACAAACACCGCCAGTTGCTGCTGGAGGATGGTCGCCGCCCGGCGAATTGCCTCTTCCGGGTCGATGGTGCCATTGGTCTCCAGGTCGATAACCAGCTTGTCCAGGTCAGTCCGTTGCTCTACCCGTGCACTTTCCACGGCGTAAGCCACACGACGAACCGGGCTGAATGTTGCATCCAGCTGCAGGCGTCCGATGGCGCGAGTTTCGTCCTCGTCAAGACCACGCTGGTCTGCCGGCTCATAGCCGCGACCGCGAGCAACACGGAGACGCATGTTAACTTCACCATTCTCGCTAAGGTGACAGATCACGTGCTCCGGGTTGGCAATCTCGACGTCATGATCCAGCTTGATATCACCGGCTGTCACAACACCCGGGCCTTTTTTGCTGAGCGTAAGCTCGGCATCGTCCCGACCGTTCATCTTTACGGCAACGCCTTTGAGATTCAGCAGAATCTCGATGACGTCTTCCTGGACACCCTCAATGGCGCTGTACTCGTGCAGGACACCGTCAATCTGCGCTTCAGTCACGGCGCAGCCCGGCATCGAAGACAAGAGAATCCGGCGCAGTGCACTGCCCAGGGTATGACCAAAGCCCCTTTCCAGAGGCTCAAGCGTAACCTTGGCACGTGTGGCGCTTGATTCCTTCACGTCAATGGTACGAGGTGTCAATAACTCATGTACTGAACGCTGCATAGACGCCCCTATCTGCTATCGTTGCTAACTGGGCTTTACTTGGAGTAAAGCTCGACGATGAGGTTCTCGTTGATGTCGGCCGGCAGCTCAGTACGCTCAGGTACTGACTTGTAAACGCCGGACATCTTGTTGGCGTCGACCTCTACCCAGCTCACCGGTGCACGGCTTGCAGACAGATCCAGTGCGCCTTTAACGCGCAGCTGATTCTTCGCCTTTTCACGCACGCTCACAACATCACCCGGACGGACCTGATAGGACGGGATGTTAACCGGCTTATCATTGACCAGGATCGCCTTGTGAGAGACGAGCTGACGGGCTTCTGCACGGGTAGAACCAAAGCCCATGCGATATACAACGTTGTCGAGACGGCCTTCCAGCAGTTGCAGCAGGTTTTCACCGGTTGCACCTTTGCCTCGGGCGGCCTCTTTGTAATAGTTGCGGAACTGCTTCTCCAGTACGCCGTAGATACGACGAACTTTCTGTTTCTCACGAAGCTGTACGCCGTACTCGGACAGACGACCGCGACGCGCGCCGTGCATACCCGGCGGAGTCTCGATGTTGCACTTGGAATCGAGCGCGCGAACACCGCTCTTCAGAAAAAGATCTGTCCCTTCACGACGAGACAGCTTGCACTTCGGGCCTATATAACGAGCCATAATTCACTGTCTCCTGTGTTAGACGCGGCGCTTCTTGGGCGGACGACAGCCGTTGTGGGGAATCGGCGTCACATCTGTGATGTTGGTGATCTTGTAGCCGCACGCATTCAGCGCGCGAACTGCAGATTCACGTCCGGGCCCAGGACCCTTAACCTCTACGTCCAGGTTTTTAAGGCCGTATTCAGCAGCCGCATTACCGGCTCTTTCAGCTGCTACCTGCGCAGCAAAAGGTGTACTCTTGCGTGACCCACGGAAACCGGAACCACCAGAGGTGGCCCAGGACAGGACGTTGCCCTGACGGTCAGAAATGGTCACGATAGTGTTGTTGAAGGACGCGTGAATGTGCGCGACGCCATCAACAACCGTCTTTTTCACCTTTTTACGGGTACGTGTACCTGGCTTTGCCATGTTTGCCTACCTGTTACTTACGAATAGGTTTGCGTGGACCTTTACGGGTGCGGGCGTTGGTCTTGGTGCGCTGGCCACGGACCGGAAGGCCATGACGATGACGCAGACCACGGTGACATCCGAGATCCTTCAAACGCTTGATGTTCATCTGTAGTTCACGACGCAGATCGCCTTCGACGGCCAGCTTTCCCACTTCGGTACGAAGTGCTTCGAGCTGCTCGTCGGAAAGGTCTTTGACCTTGACGTCCGGCTTGACGCCGGTTGCTTCGCAAACCTTCTGGGCTGTTGTCTTTCCGACTCCAAAAATGTAAGTCAGAGAGATAACAGCATGTTTGTGATCGGGTATATTGACACCGGCTATACGTGCCATCCAAATTACTCCGCGTTCAAAGCTTTGCTGTGTGAATTTTCCGCCACTATAAAAGGGCGCGAAATAATAGCGCCTGACCCCAGCCGGGGTCAAGCGCTATTATTCATACCCTCTACAATGTCAGTTCTGAATCCGATGAGGATCAGCCCTGGCGTTGCTTGTGACGAGGCTCCGAGCAAATGACCCGTACCGAGCCATTGCGACGAATTACTTTGCAGTTACGGCAAATTTTCTTTACCGAAGCGCGTACTTTCATTGTCGACTCCAGTTTTCAAGGGGAACGGGATTAACCGTTCCGACCATAGCCCTTGAGATTGGACTTCTTCATCAGCGATTCATACTGATGGGACATCAGATGCGACTGAACCTGAGCCATGAAATCCATCACCACGACTACAACAATCAGCAGAGAGGTACCGCCCAGATAGAACGGAACATTCCCGGCCACCATCAGGAACTGAGGGAACAGGGAAACTGCTGCAATGTACATTGCACCGAACAGCGTCAGTCGGGTCAGAACACCATCGATATACTTGGCAGTCTGATCACCTGGACGAATGCCCGGAATAAACGCTCCAGAGCGCTTGAGGTTATCCGCAACTTCTTTCGGGTTGTACATCAGGGCTGTGTAGAAGAAGCAGAAGAAAACCACTGCTGCCGCAAACAGAATGATATACAACGGCTGGCTTGGCGCCAGGGCCTGGGAGACATCGCTCAGCCACTCCATGCCTTCACCCTGTCCAAACCACTGCCCCAGGGATGCCGGGAACAGCAAAATGGAAGACGCAAAGATAGGCGGAATAACACCGGCCATATTCACTTTCAGGGGCAGATGGCTGGACTGCTGGGCAAACACCCGGCGTCCCTGTTGGCGCTTGGCGTAGTTGATCGTCAACCGACGCTGACCACGCTCCATGAACACCACGAAACCGATAACGGCGACCGCGAGTACGCCAATACCCAGAACCACCAGCAGGCTCATCTCGCCATTACGGGCCTGCTCGAGGGTCTGGCCGATAGCGCCAGGCAACCCGGCAACAATACCGGCGAAGATGAGCAGCGAAATGCCGTTGCCGACACCCCTTTCGGTGATCTGCTCGCCAAGCCACATCATGAACACGGCGCCACTTACAAATGACACAACCGCCACGAAGTGGAAGCTGAAGCTGTCATTGAAGGTGACACCCTGCGATGCCAGACCGACAGAGATACCAAAGCCCTGAACCAGGGCCAGGATAACCGTACCATACCGCGTGTACTGGCTGATCTTGCGACGACCAGCTTCGCCTTCCTTTTTCAGCTGCTCAAGCTGCGGACTGACCGCAGTCATGAGCTGCATGATAATGGAGGCGGAGATATACGGCATGATACCGAGAGCGAAGATACTCATGCGCTCAAGCGCACCACCGGAAAACATGTTGAACATGCTCAGGATTGTGCCCTGGTTCTGTTCAAACAGTGCCGCCAGACGGTCGGGGTTGATACCCGGCACCGGAATGTGGGCACCAATCCGGTACACCAGCAATGCCAGGAAGACAAACCAGAGCCGCGATCGCAGCTCTGCCAGTCCTTTACCCGCGCCCGCAGGCAATGATGCGTTCTTGGCCATTTAGTCCTCGACTCGCCTTAGTCTTCGACTTTACCACCCGCGGCAGAAATTGCCTCGCGCGCGCCTTTGGTTACCCGAAGTCCCTTCACGGTTACCGCACGGCTCAGTTCGCCGGACATGATAACCTTGGCTTCGCGAATCTCTCCACGAATGATGTCTGCCTTTTTCAGGGCTTCCAGATCAACCACATCGCCCTCAACCTTCGCCAGTTCGTTCAGGCGAATTTCAGCAACGTAGCGTTGCTGACGGGACGTGAAGCCAAACTTCGGCAGACGACGGGCCAACGGCTGCTGACCGCCCTCAAAACCGGGCGCCACGCTGCCGCCGGAGCGGGCCTTCAGACCCTTGTGACCGCGACCACCGGTTTTACCGAGACCGCTACCGATACCACGACCGACGCGACGTGCGGCGGGACGTGAACCGGGCTCTGGACTAAGTTCGTTCAGACGCATCTTAGTTCTCCTCAACCCGAACCAGGTAGTTAACCCGGTTGATCATGCCGCGGATGGACGGAGTATCTTCCACTTCCACGGTGTGACCGATTTTACGAAGACCCAGGCCCTGCACACAAAGCTTGTGCTTGGGCTGGCAGCCGATGGGGCTGCGGGTCAGAGTTACTTTGATCGTTTTTGCGTTCGCCATGACTTCAACCCAGAATCTCTTCCACGGTCTTACCGCGCTTGGCTGCAATATCTTCAGGCGCTTGAGTTGCCTGGAGACCCTTGATGGTGGAACGTACAACGTTCACCGGGTTGGTAGACCCGTAACACTTGGACAGTACGTTCTGAACACCCGCCACTTCCAGCACTGCACGCATCGCACCGCCGGCGATGATACCAGTACCTTCGGACGCCGGCTGCATGTAGACCTTGGAGCCTCCATGCTGAGCCTTGACCGGGTATTGCAGGGTAGTGCCGTCAAGCGGTACTTCTACCATGTTCTTGCGTGCAGCTTCCATGGCCTTCTGGATGGCGACCGGCACTTCACGCGCCTTGCCACGACCGAAACCAACGCGACCTTTACCATCACCCACTACAGTCAGTGCGGTGAAGGCGAAAATACGGCCACCTTTAACAACCTTGGCGACACGATTGACCTGGACCAGCTTCTCCTGGAGCTCAGGCGCCTTCTGTTCGTTAACGCTCATCTTCTCCACCTCTTAGAATTGCAAGCCAGCTTCACGGGCTGCGTCGGCCAGAGCCTGGACACGGCCGTGATAACGGTAACCGGAGCGGTCAAAAGCAACCTGCTCAACACCTGCTGCCTTGGCACGCTCAGCGATCAACTGACCAACCTTCTTGGCAGCGTCCACGTTACCGGTTGCACCCTGGCGCAGTTCCTTATCCAACGTGGAGGCAGAAGCCAGCACTTTGCTGCCGTCTGCAGTGGTGACCTGGGCGTACATATGACGCGGTGTGCGGTGAACGCACAGACGAGTAGTACCCAGCTCACGGATCTTCATGCGCACTTTGCGTGCGCGACGCAATCTTTCGTTATTCGCGCTCATAGTCCCGCCTTATTTCTTCTTGGCTTCTTTGCGTCTGACCTGCTCATCCGCATAACGAACACCCTTGCCCTTATAAGGCTCGGGCGGACGGAACGCGCGGACTTCCGCAGCGACCTGGCCAACCTGTTGCTTGTCGATACCGCGAATCACAACTTCCGTATTGGACGGAGTTTCTGCGGTAATCCCCTCGGGCAGCTCATATTCAACCGGGTGTGAAAAACCCAGTGTCAGATTGAGCTTCTTACCTTGCGCCTGGGCACGGTAACCTACGCCCGTCAGCTGGAGTTTACGTTCCCAGCCTGTGGATACACCGGTCACCATGTTGTTGACCAGTGCACGAGTAGTACCAGCAAGAGCGCGGGACTGTGTAGCACCATCGCGAGCCGCAAAGCGCAGAACATTTTCTTCCTGCTTTACTTCAACCGCTTGGTGAATGGTGATTTGAAGCGCTCCCTTGGAGCCCTTCACACTAATTTCCTGTCCGTTCAGCTTAACCTCAACACCGGAAGGCAGCACGACAGGATTATTGGCAACCCTGGACATGTGTATCTCCTAGAATACGGTGCAGATGACTTCGCCACCCACGCCAGCAGCTCGTGCGGCGCGGTCTGTCATAACGCCCTTGGACGTTGAGACAATCGCGACTCCCAGACCACCGGATACTTTCGGCAGTTCCCCAGCGCCGTTGTACTGGCGCAGACTCGGACGGCTGACCCGCTTGATCTCTTCAATAACCGGCTTGCCGCCGAAATATTTCAGAGTGATCGTCAGCTCGGGCTTCGCGTCGGCTGAAACGGAGAAATCGTCAACGTAACCTTCGTCCTTCAGGACCTGGGCTACAGAGATCTTCATCTTTGAAGACGGCATCGAAACGTCTGCTTTTGATGCCATCTGAGCATTACGGATACGAGTAAACATATCCGCAAGCGTGTCTTGCATACTCATTGGTATGAGGCTCCTGATCTTTTTAGTTGTGCAGCGGCTTGCCGCACCGCTTACCAACAGGCACCTGACCGCGGTCAGGGTGCCTATCTTACCAGCTTGCCTTGGTCAGGCCCGGAACGTCACCGCGCATGCCGTATTCACGGAGTTTGATCCGTGACAGCTCGAACTTGCGCAGAACGCCATGGGGACGACCAGTCACCTGGCAACGATTACGAAGACGCGAAGGAGACGCATCGCGAGGAAGCTGCTGGAGCTTCATCTGCGCATCCCAACGGTCATCATCGCTGGTATTCGGGTTCTTGATAATCGCCTTGAGCTCGGCACGCTTCGCTGCAAACTTCGCAACGGTCTTCTCGCGCTTGAGCTCACGGTTTTTCATGGAAACCTTAGCCATTACACTCGTTCCTTATTTCTTGAACGGAAAGCCGAAGGCTTTCAACAGTTCGCGACCTTCATCGTCGGTACCGGCAGTGGTGGTAATGGTGATATCCAGACCACGGATCTTGTCGACTTTGTCGTACTCGATCTCAGGGAAAATGATCTGCTCACGCACGCCCATGCTGTAGTTACCACGACCGTCGAACGACTTGGGATTCAGACCGCGGAAGTCACGAATGCGGGGTACCGCAATGTGAACCAGACGATCAAAGAAGTCCCACATACGCTCGCCGCGCAGGGTAACCTTACAACCGATCGGCCAACCTTCACGGATTTTGAAACCCGCGACGGATTTACGAGCCAGAGTGACCACTGCTTTCTGACCTGCCAGGCGCTCGAGATCCGCCACGGCATTTTCAATCAGCTTCTTGTCACCGACCGCTTCGCCGACACCCATATTCAGGGTGATCTTTTCGATACGCGGCACCTGCATGACGTTCTTGTAGCTGAACTCCTTCTGCAGGGCGGGTACCACTTCCTTACTGTACTGCTCTTTCATGTTAAGCATCGTAACCACCACCGCTTACTGGTTATCGACAGCTTCGTTCGTGGACTTGAAGATCCGCACTTTCGCGCCGTCTTCCTTAATCTGGAAGCCTACACGATCGGCTTTGCCGGTCTGCGGATTAAAAATAGCCACGTTGGAAGCCTGGATAGGTGCTTCTTTTTCGACGATGCCACCTGGGGAGCCCAGCATCGGGTTAGGCTTGGTGTGCTTCTTGATCATATTGATCCCGGAAACAACCATACGGCCATCGTCCTGAACCTTCAGGACTTTACCACGTTTGCCTTTATCTTTCCCCGTAGTGACGATTACTTCGTCATCTCGTTTGATCTTTTTCATAACCGGCCTCTGGTCCTTTAAAGTACTTCGGGTGCCAGTGAGATAATTTTCATGAACTTCTCATTACGCAGTTCACGGGTAACCGGTCCGAAGATACGGGTACCAATAGGAGCGTCCTGATTGTTCAGAAGTACTGCCGCGTTTCCGTCGAAACGGATCAGCGAACCGTCGGGACGACGAACACCCTTGCGGGTGCGCACCACGACAGCTTTCAGGACCTGGCCTTTCTTCACTTTACCGCGGGGGATGGCTTCCTTGACGGTTACCTTGATGATATCCCCTACGCTGGCATAACGCCGATGTGAACCGCCCAGGACCTTGATGCACATCACCTGACGCGCACCGCTGTTATCCGCGACTTCAAGCATTGTTTGAGTCTGAATCATGGTTGTTCTCCGGCGTTACACCTTGGATGCACGTTCGGTAACTTCCACCAGGGCCCAGCTCTTGGTCTTCGAGACCGGACGGGTTTCCTGAATGGTCACAGTGTCACCGATGTTGCACTGATTACTCTCATCGTGAGCATGGATCTTGGTTGAACGCTTCATGTACTTACCGTACAGCGGGTGTTTCACCTGACGCTCGACCAGCACCACGATGGATTTCTCCATCTTGTTGCTCACGACCTTGCCGCTCAGAGTTCTGGCAGTTTGGGTAGCTTCGGTCATGTCACTGTCCTGCCTTTTCGTTCAATACTGTTTTCACGCGAGCGATGTCGCGCTTCACCTTGCCGAGAAGGTGAGACTGATTCAGCTGACCTGTCGCCTTACGCATGCGCAGGTTGAACTGCTCCTTCAGGAGGTCGATCAGCTCTTTGTTCAGCTCCTCGACTGACTTTTCACGCAGCTCTGTTGCTTTCATCACATCACCGTCCTCGTTACAAAGGTGGTCTGTACCGGCAGTTTGGCCGCGGCGAGAGTGAATGCGTCCCGAGCAATTTCCTCAGAAACACCTTCCATCTCGTAGAGCATGCGGCCTGGCTGGATCTCAGCCACCCAATACTCGACAGAACCCTTACCTTTACCCATTCGAACTTCAAGCGGCTTACCGGTGATCGGCTTGTCCGGGAACACCCGGATCCAGATCTTACCGCCCCGCTTGATGCGACGAGTCATGGTACGACGCGCTGCCTCAATCTGGCGCGCAGTTATACGCCCACGGCTCGTAGCCTTCAATCCGTATTCACCGAAGCTCACCTTGTTGGCGCGGTGAGCAAGACCGGTGTTACGGCCTTTCATTACCTTGCGAAATTTGGTGCGTTTTGGTTGCAGCATAAGAGTGCCCCTTTACTTAGAACCTTTCTTCCCAGAGGCTTTCTTGTCAGCACGGACCTGCTCCATACCACCAAGAATCTCACCTTTGAAGATCCATACCTTGACGCCGATTACGCCGTAAGTGGTATGCGCTTCGTAGGTTGCGTAATCAATATCTGCACGCAGTGTGTGCAGAGGAACACGACCTTCGCGATACCACTCGGAACGCGCGATTTCAGCACCCCCGAGACGACCGCCAACCTGAATCTTGATACCCTTGGCACCCTGGCGCATGGCGTTCTGGACCGCGCGCTTCATAGCGCGACGGAACATCACACGACGCTCCAGCTGGCCGGCAACGTTTTGCGCTACCAGGCGGGCATCGAGGTCCGGCTTGCGGACTTCTTCGATGTTGATGTGCACAGGCACACCCATCATGTCGCTGACTTCGCGACGCAGACGATCAACATCTTCACCCTTCTTACCGATAACAATACCGGGACGGGCAGTATGGATCGTGATACGGGCGTTCTGAGCAGGGCGCTCGATCACAATCTTGCTGACAGACGCCTTAACCAGACGCTTGTCGAGGAACTCACGAACCTGAATATCATTCAGCAGGTTCCTGGAGTATTCCTTTTTGTCGGCATACCACACTGAGTTGTGCTCTTTGATCACACCCAGGCGAATGCCGGTTGGATTTACTTTATGACCCATCTGAGCATCTCCTACTTGTCGGCGACCTTGACGGTGATATGGCAGGTGCGCTTGAAAATACGGTCAGCGCGCCCCTTGGCTCGAGCTTTGATTCGCTTGAGCGTCGGACCCTCATCCACCATCACGGTGGAAACCCGCAGATCGTCAACGTCCAGACCTTCGTTATGCTCAGCGTTGGCAATGGCGGACTCAAGAGCTTTCTTGATCACGACCGCCGCCTTCTTCGGGCTGAAAGTCAGAATGTTCAGGGCATCCTCAACAGCTTTGCCGCGTACTTGGTCAGCGACAAGACGTGCTTTCTGAGCTGAGAGGTTAGCGCCCTTATATTTGGCTGCTATTTCCATTTCTATTCCCTCACAATCAGCGTTTAGCTTTCTTGTCGGCCGCATGACCACGATAAGTACGCGTTGCCGCGAACTCACCCAGCTTATGTCCAACCATATCTTCGGTGACATAAACCGGCACGTGCTGCTTGCCGTTGTGGACTGCAATGGTCAGGCCTACCATCTCCGGAAAAACTGTTGACCGACGCGACCAGGTTTTGATCGGCCGCTTGTCATTAGCTTCCAGAGCTGCCTCGACCTTCTTCAACAGATGCAGGTCTATAAAAGGACCTTTCTTTAAAGAACGTGGCACAGCAATTACCTCTATGTAGTCGTTTACTTGGCCGAACGACGACGTACTATCATCTTGTCAGTACGCTTGTTCTTACGAGTCTTATGCCCTTTGGTCGGAACACCCCACGGAGTAACCGGGTGACGCCCGCCAGAGGTACGCCCTTCACCACCACCATGTGGGTGGTCAACTGGGTTCATAGCAACACCACGTACTGTTGGACGTTTACCGCGCCAACGTGATGCACCCGCTTTACCAAGCTGCTTGAGACTGTGCTCGCTGTTGGATACTTCACCCAACGTTGCACGACAATCTACAAGCACCTTTCGCATTTCACCTGAGCGCAGGCGGATGGTGGCATA
>CAZFQI010000044.1:0-25967 GCA_964520755.1 uncultured Marinobacter sp.
ATGGTAACAGATTCGAACAATGGCGGGAGGCCCCAGCCCATAAGGTAAATGTGTGAACCGTAAGGCGTGAGGCCCGTTAGCGCCTTGCCTGCAGGGGTGCTCACTGCTAAAGTTGCCGCATCTTTTCTTTGCGACTGCAACTCTCAGGTTGAAACTACACGAATGTTGATAAAAAGACTCCGAGGCATCTTCTCCAGCGATCTGTCCATCGACCTGGGCACCGCCAACACCTTGATCTACGTGCGTGAGCGCGGAATCGTGCTGAACGAGCCCTCGGTAGTGGCCATTCGCACCAACAACTCCCAGAAAATGGTTGCCGCTGTCGGCGCTGAGGCCAAGCGCATGCTCGGCCGTACCCCGGGCAACATCACCGCCATCCGCCCCATGAAAGACGGCGTGATTGCAGATTTTGTCGTCACCGAAAAAATGCTCCAGCACTTTATTCATAAGGTGCATGAGAACAGCTTCATTACCCCGAGCCCGAGAGTGCTGGTGTGCGTACCCAGCAAGTCTACCCAGGTAGAGCGCAAAGCCATTCGCGAATCTGCCCTTGGAGCTGGCGCCCGGGAAGTGTTCCTGATTGAAGAACCCATGGCCGCCGCTATCGGTGCCGGTCTGCCGGTCGAGGAAGCCAGCGGCTCCATGATCGTGGACATTGGTGGTGGTACCACCGAAATCGCCATTATCTCCCTGAACGGCATCGTCTACGCTGAATCTGTGCGGGTTGGCGGTGACAAATTCGACGAAGCCATCGTTACCTACGTGCGTCGAAACTACGGCAGCCTGATCGGTGACTCCACCGCCGAGCGTATCAAGCACGAAATTGGCTGCGCCTACGAAGGCCTTGAGATTCGCGAGATTGACGTTCGCGGCCGCAACCTGGCCGAGGGTGTGCCCCGGGCATTTACCCTCAACAGTGAAGAAATTCTCGATGCGTTGCAGGAATCCCTGGCGCAGATCGTTCAGACCGTCAAAAGCGCTCTTGAGCAGTCTCCGCCCGAACTGGCCTCCGATATTGCCGAGCGCGGCATCGTTCTGACCGGTGGCGGCGCCCTGCTGCGCGGGCTGGACAAACTGATCAGCGAAGAAACCGGCCTGCCGGTGATCATTGCTGAAGACCCGCTGACCTGTGTTGCCCGTGGTGGCGGCAAGGCGCTGGAAGTGATTGATCGGGGTGGCATCGGAATGTTCTCCCAGGAGGGATAATCCTGTGGGGAGGGCTCGCCATTAAAACCATCTTCGTCCAGGGGCCTGTTCCCGGCTTCAGACTTCTCATCGTTCTCCTCGTATCGGCAGCCCTGGTGGTTGCCGATGCGCGTTTCGACAAGCTCTCAACCGTGCGAAGCACCATCGCAACCGGCCTGGCGCCAGTGTATTGGCTGGGCAATGCGCCCTACGAGTTTACTGACTGGGTTGCCGGACTGTTCGAAAACAAACAGGATCTTCAGGAAGAGAATGAAGATCTCCGGGCCCGTTTGCTGATTCTCGAACGTCGTGCCCTGAAATATGCCGCTCTTGCGTCCGAAAACAACGAACTGCGCCGCCTGATGAACTCGTCTGAAGTGCTGGATGACCGGGTTATTGTTGGTGAGGTGGTCGGTGTCTCTCCGGATCCTTTTTCCCATGAAATTATTATCAACAAGGGTCGCAGCGACGGCTTGGTGCCGGGTCAGGCTATTCTCGATGCCCATGGTCTGATGGGGCAGGTGGTGCAGAGCAGCCAGATTACCTCTCGCGTCTTGCTGGTCTCCGATAGCAGCCACGCCGTGCCGGTGGAGGTTGTGCGTAACGGGTTGCGGGCGATCCTTCTGGGTACCGGCGATACCGATACCCTGGATCTCGTTCATGTACCGGATACCGCAGATATCCGTGAGGGCGACCTTTTGGTCAGTTCCGGCCTTGGTGGCCGGTTTCCAAGGGGCTATCCGGTCGCCGAGGTCAGTCGCATTTCCAAGGAGCCGGGCGAACCCTTTGTGTCTATCGAAGCCACGCCCAAGGCCCAGCTGAACCAGAGCCGTCTGGTGCTGGTGGTTTTCCCGCCTGAGAACGCCGACCCGATCGAAGTCGAGACGGATGGGGGCGAGCCGGTCGTCAATGTTGGCGAAGAAAACAGTCAGGGAGGGCAGGACTGATGTTATCGGTAATCAGCTATCCGGTCTTTGTACTCTCTGTGGTGGTTGCCCTGGTGTTCAGTATTTCCCTGTTCCCTGTAGGCTGGTTCGAATTTCGTCCCGAGTGGCTGGGGCTGGTGGTTTTCTACTGGACGTTCCGGGCTCCCGCCCAGTTCGGCATCGTTCTGGCATGGTGTCTTGGCCTCCTGCTGGATGTGCTTGAGGCCACTCCACTGGGCGTGAATGCGATGGCCATGGCGCTGATCGCCTTTCTGGTACTCACCATTCATCAACGTTTGCGCATGTATCCGATGCCCCAGCAGTGCCTGATGGTGTTCCTGTTGCTGGGCATCAATCAGATGCTGGTGCATTTCGTGAAGCAGTTGCTGGGCGCCGATGACGCCGGTTTCAGCTATCTCTGGCCGGCCCTGACCAGCGCGTTGGTGTGGCCGGTATTCTGTATCCTGCTGGACAACATTAACCGCAAACTGGGTTAGCCATGCCTTCAATCATTCTCGCTTCGGCTTCGCCGCGCCGGGCGGAGCTGTTGCAGCAAATCGGCCTGAACTTTTCCGTTCTTCCGGCGGACATTGACGAAACACCTGAGCCCGATGAAGCCCCGGAGCATTATGTTGAACGGTTGGCGAGAGAGAAGGCATTGGCCGTGGCCGAAACGTCCCCGGAGTGTCTGGTATTGGGATCGGATACCTCCGTCGTTCTCGATGGCATCATTCTGGGCAAGCCTTCGGACCCGGCGGACGCCAGAGATACCCTGGCCCGCCTCTCCGGCGCCACCCATCAAGTCATGACCGCCGTCGCCCTGGCCAAGGAAGGGCAATGTCAGTCTTGCCTGGTGATTACCGAGGTTGGCTTCCGGGAGCTCTCGGCGGGCGAGATTGACGCCTACGTGGCCAGCGGCGAACCCATGGACAAGGCTGGAAGTTATGGAATTCAGGGCCTTGGTGGTATTTTTGTTAATGAGCTCCGGGGTAGCTACAGTGCCGTGGTCGGTCTGCCACTGCAGGAAACCGCCGCATTGCTGGCTGGTGCCGGTTACCCGGTCTGGAAAAACTGGCCGCGCAGTCTGGAGAGTCAAATATTATGAGTGAAGAGATTCTTATCAACGTCACCCCGGTGGAAACGCGGGTGGCCCTGGTTGAAAACGGCATGCTGCAGGAAGCCTACATAGAGCGCACCAGCAGGAAAGGGATTGTCGGGAATATCTATAAGGGCAAAGTGGTGCGTGTTTTGCCGGGCATGGAAGCGGCATTCGTCGATATTGGTCTGGAACGGGCTGCGTTTATCCATGCCTCCGATGTAGTTCCGAGTCAGTCCAATGGCGATGAGCCCGCCGACACCCCCAAAACCGTTCCCGATATCCGTACTCTGCTTCGGGAGGGGCAGTCTCTGGTCGTCCAGGTTACCAAGGACCCGATCGGTACCAAGGGGGCCCGCCTGACCACCCAGCTTTCAATCCCGTCCCGGTATCTTGTGTTCATGCCCGGCGTCAGCCACGTTGGTATTTCGCAGCGGATAGAAGACGATAATGAACGGGCGCGCCTGAAAACCCTGGTTGAAGAGGCTGCAGCGGAAGATGAGGAAGTTCAGGGTGGTTACATCATCCGAACGGCAGCAGAAGCGGCCCCGCCGGAAGACCTGATCGGCGACATGGCTTACCTGCACCGCTTGAGCCAGTCCATCCACGAGCGGATTTCCCGGGTCCAGGCGCCTGCCGTGGTCTACCAGGACCTGCCGCTGTTTATTCGAACGATCCGGGACCTGATCCGGCCGCAGACTGAAAAGGTACGCATCGACAGTCGCGAAAGTCATCAGAGGGTGATGGAATTTGTTGGGGAGTTCGTTACGGAATTTGCGGACAAGGTCGAGTACTACCCGGGCGAGCGTCCGATATTTGATCTCTACTCGGTGGAAGACGAAATCCAGAAGGCCCTGAGCCGGAAGGTCCAGCTCAAGTCAGGTGGTTATGTGATCATCGACCAGACCGAGGCCATGACCACCATCGACATCAATACGGGCGCGTTCGTAGGGCACCGTAACCTGGAAGAAACGATCTTCAAGACCAATCTGGAAGCCGCCCGTGCCATCAGTCGTCAGCTGCGTCTTCGGAACCTGGGCGGCATTATCATTATCGATTTTATCGACATGGAAGATCCGGAGCATCAGCGTCAGGTACACCGGATGCTGGAGAAGATGCTTGAGCGGGACCACGCCAAGACCAAGATCACCGGGGTGTCCGAGCTGGGTCTGGTGGAAATGACCCGCAAACGAACCACCGAAAGCCTTGGTCAGGTGCTTTGTGAGCCCTGTCCGATCTGTGACGGGCGCGGTTTCCTGAAAACCACGGAAACTGTTTGCTACGAAGTCTTCCGGGAAATTCTCCGGGTGAATCGCGCCTACGATGCCGAGAGCTATCTCGTGATGGCCTCCCAGAGTGTGGTGGATCGCCTGCTGGATGAAGAATCGGACAACGTGGCTGATCTGGAGACTTTCATCAGCAAGACCATTCGCTTCCAGGTGGAGCCGTTCTACAGTCAGGAGCAGTACGATGTTGTGCTGCTCTGACTCCGGGAAACTGCGCCGGATACTGGATTAAGGGGCTGAGATGTCCTCTGCCGATCACGAACCGCCGCTTCCGGAGAACCTGCCCGACAGCCCTCCTGTGCGGCTGTTGGCGCGCCTGGCCAGCCTGATCTGGTGGATGCTGTTGACGCTGCTGGTGTTACTGGCCCTGTACGCAGGGCTCGGGCGCCAGTTGACCCAGAACGTGGACAACTTCCGGGACGACCTGGCCAGGGAGCTTTCCGATCGGCTGGGTCACGAAGTCAGCATCGGCGGCCTCTCCTCCCAATGGTACTGGCTGGATCCCTCGTTCACGGCCAGTGACATCCAGGTCAGTCATCCTGACACCGGGATTGTTGTTGCCAACCTTCAGCACCTGAATATCCGCTTTGATGCGCTTGCTTCGCTGACGCGCCTTAGAATCGTGTTTGAGGATTTCCAGGCTGACGGCCTGGAGCTTACCGTTAACCAGGAGCGCGGCGGCGATGTGGCGGTCCGGGGCGCGGAAATTCCAGAGCCGGTCAGCAACCAGCTTCAGGAGTGGCTGGAGCTTGCCGGCAACTGGCTGTCCGACCCCTACGTCAAAATTACCCGCGTCAATCTGGGCATCCGGGACAATCAGGGCAATCTTCGCCACCTGGATATTCCCCAACTGGATCTGGATTACCGCCGTGGGCTTTTCCATGCCTCTGGCAGAGCAATGCAGTCGGGAACCACCCAGCAGCTGGCCAGCTTTGCCCTGGTCGGCAGGCACTTTTTCCGAGGCGATTTTACCGGTCAGCTTTACCTCGATGTGGATTCCGGCCGGCTGTTTGATGGACTGATCGACGAGTACCAGTGGCGGACGCTCCGTGTCGAAGGGTTCGATCTTGGCGGGGAAGCCTGGCTCACGTTCCGCAATGGGCTATTGCAACAGGTCACCGGAACGGTTCGAACGCCCTATCTGCAACTCGGCGTGGGGTATCAATCCCTGGCGCCCCTGGAAGACATCCAGGCAAGATTTGGCTGGCGTCGCCACGATACGGTGATGAGCGATGAGACCGTGGTCGAGTCCGGTGCCTTCGCTCTCGGGGAGTGGCATCTGAAGCAGCTTGAATGGACCTGGGACGGCGACGTGGTCTCCCCCTTCAGTCTCCGCCTGGCGCCCTCGGAGGGAGGTATGTCCGTCATTGCCGACGCCCTGCCGCTTGCGCCCACCCGTCGCCTCGTGGCCAGGCTCCCGATATTGCCAGAGCGTGCGCTCAGGGCTTTACGCAACTATCGGCCCGGTGGCTTCCTGGACCAATTGAAAGTTTATCTTCCCGATAAGTCGCCGGAAGACTTTGAGCTTTCTGGACGATTGCGAGACGTGAGGGTCCGGGCCCACAGGGGGGCACCAGGTGTCACTTCCGTGAATGGGGATATCTTTCTGGACCGGCAGAAGGGTTATGTCCGCCTTGCGGCCGGAGAGTCGCCTGTTTCCCTGGAGTTTCCAGAGCTTTTCGGAAGTGCCTGGGTATTTCCCGAACTTGAGGGCGATGTGGCCTGGCAACTGGACGGCGCCATTACCCGGGTGTTTTCTGATGGTGTTCGGATGCGTTATGGCCAAGCCACCGAGCTGGAAGGTGCCTTTGATCTGCGAATGGATCGTGAAGGCGAAGACAACCTGGGGCTGAAAGTCTCAGTGAAGAACGGCAATGCCGGGATGCTGGCGGATTTTGTTCCGGTCAAAATCGTCAACCCCGGGCTTTACGACTGGCTGACTACGGCCATTCTTGAAGCCAACATCACTTCAGGAACCTTCTTCGGTCACGGTCAGATCGGTTCCGGCGCGCCTCGTGGTTCTTTCGTTACCTCCATGGTTTATGAATTTGATCAGGCCAGCGTGCGCTACGATGAAGCGTGGCCGGAAGTCACAGAGGCACGGGGCAGTGTGAGAGTCCACAATGGCGACACGCTGGTCAGTCTTGAAGCGGGCCAGACCGGAGGCTTGAACCTGGATCCCGGAACCGTCCGCGTTATTCCTTCCGACCAAGGTACCCGGATAAGAGTGGACACCTCGGCGGTGGTGCCCGGTGACTCGGTCGGTTACTGGATGGAAAACAGCCCCCTGGGCGACATGGCAGGGTCCGAGGTGCAGAAGCTGCAGTATGGTGGCCAGTATCAGCTGGATCTCGGTATTGATCTGCCGCTGGGTTCAGAGCAGCCGCCCGTGGTTGAGGCAAACATTGCCGTAGAGGAGGGCTCCGTATCCTATCCCGCAGCAGGGTTGGCCTGGCAATCGGTTCGTGGCGAATTGACATACCATAGTGAAGACGGTTTCTCCGGTGGTCCCCTGGCAGCGGAGTTTTTCGGCGAGCCGGTGAGCATTGCCTTGAGCAAGGCCAGGGCAGGTAATGCGCTCAGTATCCGCCAGTCCGGCTCGCTCCTGGTACCCGAGGTGTTCGCCAGGGCAGGGCTTTCAACCGACTCCGGGTTTGGCCTGCAGGGTAAGCTGGCCTACACGGCCGAACTGGATGTGGGGGCCCAGTCAACATCCGGCATTCGCGTGCGCTCGAGTCTTGAAGGCCTCGCGGTAGACTGGCCGGAACCGCTATCAAAAACAGCGAGTGAGGCCGCTCCATTGCGGGCGACCATCAATCCCTCTGCCAGTGGCGGGCTTGGCATTACCGGTGACTGGGAAAACCGCGCCGCGTTCGATCTGTTGTGGAAGGAGACCGGGTTCGATCTATCCTTCGGGCGCCTTTATCTCGGCACTCAGGTTCTGAACGACATCGATATCAACGCGCTCGACCTTGGTGACCGTTGGGTGGTTACCACCAGTTCGCAACGTGCGGAAGGGCGACTGGTCTTACCGCAGAACGGGGACACGGTGAAGGCCGATTTCAAGGTCCTTCGGCTCGTTCGCAGCGAGACACCTCGCGAGGAAGCGACCGAGCTGCTCTCTCTGGAGCAACAGCTGGAAGCCTTCAGGGCATTGGATATGGGCAGCTGGCCGGACATTGATGTATCTGTTGCTGAGCTTCAGCTGAACGAGGAATCCCTCGGGCAATGGGCCTTCCGGTTCCGTCCCGAACCGTTCCGGCTGCAAGTGAGCGATATTGAAGGTCGCCTTAATTCCCTGACCCTGCTGGGAGATATGACCTGGAGCATAGTCGGGGACCGTGAAACCAGCCGGTTTACAGGGTCAATCAACGGGGGTGCCCTGGCGGACCTGAACGAACTGCTGAACACCGAGATGCCGGTCACAAACGAGGGCACCAACATTGAGTTGGATCTGGACTGGCCCGGCCGCCCGGATGAATTTTCCATCCCGGAACTCAGTGGCTCTGTAAGCCTGAGGCTGGATGAGGGCGTGATCCTTGAGCGAAACAACACGGCCCAATTGTTCCGGGTTTTCAATCTGCTGAATTCCGACACCCTCTGGCGCCGGCTGAAGCTCGACTTCTCCGATCTGTATGAACGGGGCGTGGCCTTTGATGCGATCTCGGGCAAGGCACAGATCATTAATGGATTACTGACCATGGATCCGGAGTTGCAGATTGTAGGCCCATCGGGCGCCTTCAAACTCAGCGGGACGACGGATATGTCCACAGAGCAACTGGATATGCGGCTTGTGGTTGTGTTACCTCTGACCCAGAATCTGCCGTTGGCCGCTTTGCTCATGGGCGCCGGTGCACCGATAGGCGGCGCATTGTTTGTGCTGGACAAGATTCTGGGCGATCCTCTGAGCAAGCTGACCAGCGCAACCTACAGTGTGACCGGCACATGGGATGAGCCGGAGGTGGATCTGCAACGGGTATTTGATACCGGTGAATAATTTTTCTGTTCGGCAATAGCGGAGGCAGTCATGAGCGAGTGTGTTTCCAATAGGGTCGCGGCCATTCAGATGGTCAGTGGTCACGATATCGAGGCCAACCTGGCCGAAGCACAGCGGTTGCTGGCGGAGGCCGCCGGACAGGGAGCCTCTGTTGCGGTGCTGCCAGAGAATTTTGCGGTATTGGCAACCAGCCAGATGGTTGAGTGTGGCCGCAAGGAAGCCGGTACAGAACCCGTTATCCGCACATTCCTTGCGGAGCAGGCCCGTAAACTTGGTATGTGGATTGTTGGTGGATCAATGCCCGTGGCCAAGCGCCCGGACGGTTCAGAAATTGCGGATCGCGTTCGAGCAACCTGCCTGGTGTTTGACGATGAGGGCCAGGAAGTGGCTCGCTATGACAAGATTCATTTGTTCGATGCCATGGTAGAGGACGCCCATGGCCAGTACCGGGAATCCGACACCTTTGAGCCGGGCGAGCAGGTGGTCACAGTGGATACGCCGGCGGGGAAGCTGGGTCTGGCTATCTGCTACGATTTGCGCTTCCCGGAAATTTTCCGGTTACTGCGCGAGCAGGAAGTAGACTGGATTTGCCTGCCGAGTGCCTTCACCTGGCAGACCGGTGATGCCCACTGGTACCCGTTGATCCGGGCGAGAGCCATCGAGAATCAGGTTTGGGTGGTGGCACCGGGGCAGGGCGGCCAGAACAGCACGCGACGCCGGACCTATGGCCACAGCCTGATCTGTGATCCCTGGGGCCGTGTGGTGACGGAAATGGGCGAGGGCCCGGGTTTGGTTGCCGCCGAACTGGATTTGGATCAGGTGGCCAAGCTGCGCGCCCAGATGCCGGTATGGGAGCACCGCCGGCTCAAGGGCTGATTCACACACTCTCTGCGTCATCGATGCATTCCCGGAGATAGCGAAACAGTTTCCGGGCCTGGCCGGTGTTTTTCTGTTTCTCAACATCCTTGCGGGCGTTGCGGGCCAGATTTCGCAGGTGCTGCATATCGGCACTGGGGCAATAACTGAAGAACTCGCCAACCACGGAGTCGCCCTCGGCAATCATACGGTCCCGCCAGCGCTCCGCCAGGTGATGCCTGCGGGTGTGCTCCTCACTACCGGCATCAAAGGCGTCGATGGCTTTCGCCAGTGCCTCGGGATCGTCCTCCTGGCGGATGACCTTGCCGATGTACTGCAGGTGCCGGCGTTTGGCCTCGTTCTGGCGGATACGCCGGGATTCTTCGATGGCAGCACGAAGGGTGTCGCTGATCGGCAGCGTTTCCAGCTGATCGTTGCTCAGATCCAGCATCCGCTTGCCAAGGTCCTGCAGGGCGTGCATTTCCCGTTTTAGCTGGGATTTGCTGGGGCCATCGTATTCTGGTGTTTCGTTGTCGTGGTTGTCTTTCATAAGTTCAGCCTGGTTGTCGGGTTACGCTGCGCTAACCCGACCTACAAAAAAGAGCACCCAACCGTAGGTCGGATTAGCTTAGCGTAATCCGACACCCGATCAGGTATAGAAATTCCCGCCCGCCGTAGGTCGGATTAGCGCAGCGTAATCCGACACCCGTCTAGGCATAGAAAATCGTAGCGAGGCCGAGAAAGGCCATAAACCCGACCACGTCCGTAACGGTCGTGAGAATCACACTGCCCGCCAGGGCCGGGTCGATGTTGCGCGATTTGAGAAACAATGGCAAAACCGTGCCCACCAGCGCCGCAACAACCAGATTGATCACCAGCGCGGCGGCGATGATGGCACCGATCAGCACGTCCTGGAACCAGAGCATGGCAGCACCCGCCACCACGGCGGCCCAGAGCAGTCCGTTCAGTATCCCCGACAGGAATTCCCGGTTCAGCAGCCAGGCCACGTTGACGCCGCTGATCTGGCCGACGGCCATACCCCGAATCACCAGGGTCAGGGTCTGACTGCCGGCAATGCCGCCCATGCTGGCAACAATCGGCATCAGCACCGCAAGCGCCACAACTTTCGCGATAGTGTCTTCAAACAGCCCGATCACGGCGGAGGCAGTCAGTGCCGTAATCAGGTTGATGCCCAGCCAGACGGCACGGCGCCGGGTGGTTTTCCATACCGGCGCAAAGGTGTCCTCATCTTCATCCAGACCCGCCATGCTCATCAGCGAGTGGTCGGCATCCTCCCGGATAACGTCAACCACGTCATCGATGGTGATGCGACCCAGCAGTCGGCCTTCCTCGTTCACCACCGGCGCCGAGATCAGATCGTAGCGTTCGAACAATGTTGCTACCTTGGTGTCGGAGAGAGTGACGGGAATAGGCTCAATATCAGTGTCCATGACTTCCCGCACGGTGGAGGCGGGATTGGAGACCAGCATCTTGGTAATCGGCAGCATGCCGATGAACTCGTCCCGCCGGCTGACCACGATCAGGCTGTCGGTCATCGGTGGCAGGGTACGGTGCCGGCGCAGGTAACGCAGTACAACGTCAATACTGATGTCCGGGCGCACCGTAATGGTGTCCGTGTTCATCAGACCGCCGGCGGTGTCCTCCGGGTAAGAGAGTACTTCCTCCACCCGCTGACGGTCCTGCTCGTCCATGGTGTCCAGAACTTCCTGGATCACCGTGTCTGGCAGTTGCTGCAGCAAGTCGGCCAGGTCGTCCGACTCGAAATCCTCGATAATATCCGCCAGTTCCTGGGCGTTCAGCTGGCTCAGGAAGTAGCCACGGATATCGTCGCTCAGATATTGGAGGACTTCCCCTTCCAGCTGCTTGTCGACCAGGTTCCAAAGCAGGGCGCGCTGCCGGGGCGGAGACGATTCCAGCAAGTGGGCAATATCACTGGGGCTCAGGCCACCGTTCAGGATGCGGGCAACCTGCTTCAGTGCGCCACTGTCCAGGGCTTCGCTCAGGGAGCGAAGGCGCTGGCGGGCCTGGCTTTTTTCCAGAATATCGGTCATGAATCACCCGGCGTCAGAAAACGCCTGTATTATAGCGGAGTTAGGCGGTATCGGTGAGAAAGAGTTGTAGGTGAATGCCGTACGGGCGAATTACTCACCCTCGCCAAAATAGTCATTGATGAGCTCCGTCAGCGCCTCGACGGCCTGCTCCTCGTCCGGACCGTCGACGAGGAGCTCCACATCCGTGCCCTGGCTGGCCGCAAGCATCATCACCTGCATGATGTTCTTTGCGTCCACATCCCGGCCCTTGCCACTGATTCTCACACTGCTGTCGAACTCGGACGCCGTGGCGACCAGTTTTGCAGTGGCGCGCGCATGCAGGCCCAGTTTGTTGATAATGGTAATCGGGCGGCGAATCATGGTTCGATCAGATCTCTTCCCGGGTCTGCAGGTGTGGCAGTTCGGTATGGCGTACCTGCACGTTGTTGTATTTTTGCCGGAAGTACTCACCCAACTGCTCGCACACATACACCGACCGGTGTTGGCCGCCGGTACAACCAATGGAGATGGTCATATAGCTGCGGTTGCTATCAGCAAAAGACGGCAGCCAGGTATCCAGGAAGGCCTTCAGGTCTTCAATCATCTTCCGGCTAGCCGGCTCTTTCTCGAGAAACTCGATAACCGGCTGATCGGTGCCGACGTATTTCCTGAGGCTGGTATCCCAGTAGGGGTTCGGCAGGCAGCGAACATCGAAGACATAGTCGGAATCCAATGGCACACCATGTTTGAAGCCGAACGACTGGAACAGCAGGGCCAGTTCCTGGTCTTTCCGGCCGACCACCCGTTGCTTCACCATGTCCCGGAGTTCGTACATGGACATGCCCGTGGTGTTCACATACAGGTCGGAAAGCTTGGAGAGAGGCTCAAGAAGTCTCTTTTCGCTGGTAATGGCTTCCCGGAGTGAGGTCTTGTCATCACTTAACGGATGCTTTCTGCGGGTGGCATGGAAACGCTGCAGAAGAGATTGCTCGTCGGCATCGAGGAAGATAATTTCAACGGTAACCCCGGTCTCCTGAAGGCGACGGTAGATCTCCTCGAAATTGGCCAACTGACCGGAGAGGTTACGGGCATCGATGCTCACGGCCATCTTGCCCAGCCGGCCAGGCTTGGTCTGGCTGGCCGCTTCCCGGGTGAGGGGAAAGAGCAGGCCGATGGGCAGATTGTCGATGCAATAGAATCCGAGGTCTTCAAGCACATGAAGGGCGGTACTCTTGCCCGAGCCAGACCTGCCACTAACGATAATCAGCTTCATGACCACCTTACCTCCACTGCAATGAATATCATCCGCCCGAGGCGGTCATGCGCTGGTACAGCGTGCTGGCATCCTCGCATTGCCGGAGGCGATCACAGAACGACCGCTCATTGAACTTCTCGGCCAGTTGGCTGAGAAGCTCCAGGTGTTCGCTCGTTGCCTCCTTCGGGACGATCAGGGCAAAAATCAGATCCACCGGCTGATTGTCGATAGCATCGAATTCAACGCTCTCTTCAAGCGTCATCAGCACGCCCACTACGTGATCGAGTCCTTCCAGACGGCAGTGGGGAATGGCGATTCCCTGGCCAATGCCGGTACTGCCCAGGCGCTCGCGGGAAATCAGGTTGTTGAATAGCTGGGTCTCGCTGAGCGTGTTGTCCTGATGGTTTATCTGCTCGGCAATAAACTCCAGTGCTCGTTTCTTGCTGGACGCAGGTACCCTGCAGAGGGTGAGCTCCGGAGCAAGAATGTTGTCTATGGTCAGGGATGTGTCGCTCATGGATCGACTGCGTTTCCGTTAAAAAAAAGGCTGCGACACGTTACTCATGTCGCAGCTCGATTAGATGAATTGCGTGAAAACAGCCAGTTAGCGAGAGCCGTTTCCGTGCATCCGGTCTACATTCTTTTCCTTGTGCTTGAGGATCTGACGGTCAAGCTTGTCGATCAGGGCATCGATGGCTGCGTACATATCCTCGTTTTCTGCCTTTGCGTGAATCTCACCACCAACCACATGCAACGTGGCTTCCGCAATCTGGCGCACCTTTTCCACTTCCAGGGTCACCTGGCAGTTACTGATGTGGTCAAAGTGACGCTCGAGCTTCTCGAACTTCTCTGAAACATAATCCTTCAGTGCGGGAGTCAGTTCTACGTGATGGCCTGAAATATTGAGTTGCATAGGCGTCTCCTGTTGTCATCGTGCCGGCTCCCGGGAGCCGGTCTGGGTGCTGGCGCACTGTGCGCCGGCGAATACGGTGTTGCGTCCCGGCCCCAGGGTATTCAGACCAGCCGCTTGCGTTCATTGGATGGCGGAATGTGCATGGCCTCCCGGTACTTGGCAACGGTGCGTCGCGCAACCTTGATACCCTGTTCCCCTAGCATGGCTGCAATTTTGCTGTCGCTCAACGGCTTTTTGGGCGTTTCCGCAGCAATCAGTTTTTTGATCATCGCGCGGATGGCCGTGGAGGAGCATTCTCCGCCCTCGTCAGTGCTGACATGGCTGGAGAAGAAATACTTCAGCTCGAAAATGCCACGGGGGGTATGCATGTATTTCTGGGTGGTTACCCGTGAAATGGTCGATTCATGCATCTCTACCGCCTGCGCGATGTCTGAAAGAATCAACGGCTTCATGGCTTCTTCACCGTGATCCAGGAATCCCTGCTGGTGCTCGACAATTCGGGTCGCCACTTTCAACAGGGTCTCATTGCGGCTTTGCAGGCTCTTGATAAACCACTTGGCCTCCTGCAACTGGTCACGCATATAGGTGTTGTCTGCACTGCTGTCCGCACGCTTTATAAGTGAAGCATAGCTGGCATTGACCCGGATGCGCGGTGCAATTTCCGGATTCAGTTCAATACGCCAGCGACCGTTATGTTTACGAACGATGACATCCGGAATCACGTAGTCGGGTTCAGCCCGGTCAATCACGTCGCCCGGCCGCGGATTCAGGCCGGTGATGAGCGCCAGGACCTCACGCAACTGGTCTTCTTTCAGGCGGCTTCGGCGCAGCAGCTGGGCATAATCGCGGTTGCCCAGCAAGTTGATGTAATGGGTGATTACAAGGCGCGCCTGGGCCAGCCAGGGTGTCTCCGGCGGCAGCTGATTGAGCTGGATCAGCAGGCACTCCTGCAGATCCCGGGCAAACACGCCGGGAGGGTCAAAATGCTGCAGGCGATGAAGGACCGCCTCCACTTCGTCCAGCTCAAGGGGATCCTCGTCGCTTTCATCGAGCATCCCGGCATGGATTTCTTCCAGGGGGCTGGTCAGATAGCCGCGTTCATCCACCGCATCCATTAACGCGTGGGCAATGGCCTGGTCCCGTTCGCTCAGCGGGGTCAGATTGAGCTGCCATTCCAGGTGGTCCTGAAGCGTTTCGGTAGGGGAATTACGGGTTTCGAAATCGTGATCGTTTTCGTCGTCGTTGCGGGCTGCCGGGGCTGGTGCGGACTGGTAGATGTCGTCCCAGGCGGTATCAACCGGCAGATCGTCCGGAATATTATCCGGAATCTCGTTCTCTGAGGACCAGTCCGGGGCGGTCTCGGATTCATCCCAGTCGTTGACGGGTTCCGGGGCGCTTTCAGCGGCGGACTCGGTGGCGTTGGCCTCGCGCTGCTCATTCTCTGTGTTTGCGTCCGACTGATCATCGTCCTCCGAGGTCTCCAGCATGGGGTTGGATTCCAGTGCCTGCTGGATTTCCTGCTGGAGGTCGAGGGTGGAGAGCTGGAGAAGCCGGATCGCCTGTTGCAGCTGGGGCGTCATGGTCAGGCTTTGACCCAGCTTTAACTGTAAGGAGGCTTTCATAACCATGGTTCAGGATCCGTCACTCATCAGCGCTTTGTGTCATAAGTCGTGAAAAAAATCTTTATATGCCGGTTACTTGCCGTGGTTTTAGTTTACCCTAGCAAGTTCTTTGCCGAGTTTACTTGCTACAGATCATCAAAACAATCAGCCATTGGGTGTCAGAGTCTGAATTCGTCGCCGAGATAGACTTCCTTGACCTGCTGGTTGGCGAGGATGGCGTCGGCATTGCCGGAGGCGATGATGTGGCCGCCGGAAACAATATAGGCATTCTCGCAGATGTCCAGGGTCTCACGCACGTTGTGGTCGGTGATCAAAACGCCAATGCCCTTGTCCCGCAGATGCCGGATGATGTGTTTGATGTCACTGACGGATATGGGGTCGACACCGGCAAAGGGTTCATCCAGCAGGATAAAAGCCGGCTCCATGGCCAGGGCCCGGGCAATCTCCACTCGTCGGCGTTCACCGCCGGACAGTGCCATGCCAACACTGTCCCGGATATGGGTGATGTGGAATTCCTCCAATAACCCCTCGAGCTTTTTCTCCCGCTCTGCCTTGCCCAGCCCCTGTCGGGTTTCGAGGATGGCCATGATGTTGTCGCGTACTGACAGTTTGCGGAACACCGAGGCTTCCTGGGGCAGGTAACCGATGCCCTGGCGGGCCCGACCATGCATGGGCAGGGGGGTAATATCCCGGCTGTCGATCGTGATCCGCCCGCGATCAGCGGGGACCAGCCCAACGATCATATAAAAGCAGGTGGTTTTCCCGGCACCGTTGGGACCAAGCAGCCCGACAATTTCTCCACTGCGGATTTCCAGGGAAACGTCGATCACCACTTTTTTCTGTTTGTAACTCTTTGCCAGATTACTGGCTCTCAGAACTGCCATCGGATCCCTGTCTGTCAGAACGTCTGTCGGTGCTGCGTGGCTGAATCACCATCTCTACCCGGCCGCTGCCCTCGCCGGTGTCTGCGCCGCCCTCAGCGGTGACAACCCGGCCGACGGTATCATAATGAATGACATCGCCCCGGAACAGGTTGCCATTCTGCTCGATGACTGCTTCCCGTTCAAAGGTCAGCTGACTGTCGGTGGCAGACCAGGTAATGTTCAGGGCACGGGCGTCGGTCTCGCCTTCCCCCTCGCGCGCCGGTTGCCGGTATATGGCGGGCGTGCCAGAGGCTTCGATCCGGCTCAGGCCGTCTTCGGTCCGGTACAGGACGACCCGCTCGGCACTCAGGCGGGTATTGCCCTGCTCAAGTTCCACAGCGCCGGTGTAGGTGGCAATGCCCTGGCCGTCATCCAGGCGGGCGGTATCTGCGGTCACCTTGATGGGCGTGTCAGAATCAAGGTCAAATGCAGCCACCGGGCCGATCATCGCGACCGTTAGCAGGGCAGCCATCAGGCGCCGGTATCGGTTAGTTTCCGGTTTCATAGCGTCCTTCCACCTGGGAGTTCAGTTCCAGAATTCGTTCGTCTATCCACGCTTTCATGCCCGTGGCCCGGGTTATACCGGTAACGTCGCGTATTTCTACGGGTGCGTCTGTATATACCATGCCCCGGTCGTTATCCAGGGTCAGGCTTGAGGTTGTCAGGGTGGCGTCCCGTTCGCCAATCGTGCGCTGAACCCGAACATTGTCCGTCAGGTACACCAGATTCTGGTTTTGCAGCAGGCTGCCATTGTCGGCCTCGACAATCCACGGCAGTGCCTCCTGGTCCCCATACAGCTCGGCCCGGGGAGATTCCATGGTGGCCAGGTTGCCTTCCGTGAACTGCTCAATGCGGGGGCTGGAAAACCGGATCTTGAGGTTGCCCGCTTCATCGAAAGAGGTGTACTGACCATTCACCACGAAACCGTCTGGTTCGGCGTCTCCCCGCAGGGCCGCCGCCTCGTCATCAATCACCGGGGGTTCATCGCTGCGCCAGAGCAGGAATACGGCTGCCACCACAGTAGCAGCCAGTGCCAGTGTTCGCAGCCAGGGTCTGTCCAGCAGCCAGTTCACGTTTCGGGCTCCAGATAGGGGGCAAGTGCTGCGTCAAGCTTGCCCTGGGCCGTCAGCAGCAAATCGCAGGCTTCGCGGACTGCCCCTTCGCCGCCCCGGGCATTGGTGCAGTAGTCGGCATGCTGCCGCACCAGCCAGTAACCATTGGGCACGGTGATGCCCAGCCCTGCGAATATCAGCGCCGGCAGATCTGGCAGATCGTCCCCCATGTAGGCGATGGCCTCCGGGCTGATATCCATGGTGCTGACCAGTTCCTGAAGGGCTACCTTTTTGTCCTCTCGCCCCTGCATCAGGTGCGGAATACCAAGATCCCGCATGCGCTTCTCGGTCAGGGTGGACTTTCGTCCGGTGATCACGGCCACGGTAATCCCAGCTGCCATCAGTTGTTTCAAACCCAGGCCATCCAGGATGTTAAAGGCCTTGAGCTCGTCGCCATTGGCGCTGAAGTAAAGCTTGCCGTCACTCATGATGCCATCGACATCCAGGGCGATCAGGCGGATTTTCGCGGCCTTTGCCAACAGGGAGTCCGGCCATTGGTGCTTCATGTCAAATAGCTCCTCATAGCCCCTAGATTACGCCGGCCCGCAGCAGGTCGTGCATGTTGATGGCGCCAATCAGACCACCCTGGTCGTCGGTAACGGGGAGGGCGTTGATCTTCATCTCCTCCATTATGTTCAGCGCTTCCGCCGCCAGATGATCGGCCTGGATCGTTTTACCATTCCGGGTCATCACTTCATTAATGGGGGTGTTATGGATATCCACCGACCGGTCCAGAGTCCGTCGAAGGTCGCCGTCCGTAAATATGCCTGTAAGGAGGCCTTCCTGGTTCACAACGGTTGTCATGCCAAGGCCCTTGCGAGAGATCTCAAGAAGAGCGCCGCTCAGGAGGGTGCCTTCGTTAACCACCGGGATACTGTCACCGGTATGCATGATGTCGGATACCCGAAGCAACAGCCGTCTGCCCAGGCTGCCGCCGGGGTGAGAAATCGCGAAATCCTCGGCACTGAAGCCGCGGGCCTCGAGCAGGGCAACTGCGAGGGCATCGCCCATCACCAGGGTGGCCGTTGTGGAGGAGGTGGGCGCCAAACCCAGTGGGCAGGCTTCCACCATAACGCTGACATCCAGGTTGGCGACGGCTTCCCGGGCCAGGGTGGAGCTGGCATTGCCGGTCATGCTGATCAACGGAGCGCCCATGCGTTTGATCAGCGGCAGAATGGTGACCACCTCGCTGGTGTTGCCGCTGTTGGAAATGGCGATGACCACATCCTGGGAGGTGATCATACCCATGTCACCGTGGCTTGCCTCACCAGGATGCACGAAAAAGGATGGCGTTCCGGTGCTGGCCAGGGTGGCGGCAATTTTATTGCCAATGTGGCCGGATTTTCCCATGCCGGTCACAACCACGCGGCCCCTGCAGTTCATGATCACTTCGCAGGCCCGCGTGAACTGGTCGTCGATTCGGCCTTCGAGGGCATCAATGGCGTCGCGCTCAATGCGGATGGCGCGGATGGCAGAAGATCGGAAATCGCTGGGAGTCTGTTCGGTCATCGGGCTTTGGGCCTGGCTGTCGGGACGTTGCAAATGTTGGGCAGAGTATACCATTTTCACCCGGCAACGATGCCCGGTTACCGAAAGTTCAGTCAAACTGATCATTGCTATCAGTACATTTTGGGCACTTTGGATTGAGCTTGCGCGCTCCTTGGCATAATGTAGCCCCTCTTTGAAAGGTAAGGACTATGAATTCACCGGCTTACATATCGCTCAAGGATGTCGTGTTCTCCCGCTCAGGGCGCCGTATCTTCGACGGTGTCAGCCTGGACATCCCCCGCGGAAAAATCACCGCCATCATGGGGCCCAGCGGAACCGGGAAAACCACGCTGCTGCGTCTCATTGGCGGCCAGCTCAGGCCGGATTCGGGCAGTGTGCTGGTGGACGGCCATGAAGTGCCGAAGCTCAAGCGCAAAGCCCTCTACAGCCTTCGGGAAAAGATGGGCATGCTGTTCCAGAGTGGGGCGCTGTTCACCGATCTGAGTGTGTTCGAGAACGTGGCCTTTCCGTTGCGGGTGCACACTAAGCTGCCGGAAGACATGATTCGTGATGTCGTACTGATGAAGCTTGAAGCCGTCGGATTGCGAGGCGCCCGCCAACTGATGCCGTCGGAACTGTCCGGAGGTATGACCCGCCGGGTTGCCCTTGCCCGGAGTATTGCCCTGGACCCCGAGCTGATCATGTACGACGAGCCATTCGCCGGCCAGGACCCGATTGCCATGGGCGTTCTGGTCAAGCTGATCCGCGATCTGAACAGCTCCATGGGGCTGACCAGCGTTCTGGTCTCCCACGATGTACCGGAATCCCTGAGTATCTGCCATTACGCCTGCATCATCTCGGACGGCAAGGTGATCGGTGAGGGCACGCCGGAAGAGCTCCGGGCGCATCCTTCCGGGAAGGTCCAGCAGTTTCTCCAGGGGCAGCCGGATGGCCCGGTCCCGTTTCACTACCCGGCCGAGGGTGCCGCCCGGGACTTCGGGTTGTCCGGAGGTGTGTCTTGATTGGCAGAATTGCGGCATTCGGGCGGCTCGGTCTTGATATAGTCTCGTCATTCGGCCGTTCAGGCCGTTTCCTTGCAGGCGTTCTGGGCGGCGTGCCCAGGCCGGCAACCGGTTTTCCCCTTCTGGTGAAACAGCTGTACGCCGTTGGCGTTCTGTCCCTGGCCATCATTGTGGTTTCTGGCCTGTTTATTGGCATGGTGCTGGGGCTGCAGGGGTATACAATTCTGAGTGATTACGGTTCTGAAGCGGCCATTGGCCAGATGATCGCCCTGACCCTGGTGCGTGAACTCGGGCCGGTGGTGACCGCGTTGCTTTTCGCGGGCCGGGCCGGTTCGGCGCTGACAGCGGAAATAGGCCTGATGAAAGCCACCGAGCAGCTGTCCAGCATGGAAATGATGGGTGTGGACCCGCTTCGGCGCGTAATCGCGCCCCGCCTCTGGGCCGGGTTTATCGCCATGCCGGTACTTGCGGTCATTTTCTCGGTGGTCGGCATCTGGGGCGGTATGCTGGTCGGTGTAGACTGGCTGGGCGTATTTGAAGGCTCCTTCTGGGGCAATATGCAATCGTCGGTAGATTTCGTAGATGATGTCCTGAATGGCGTCATCAAAAGCGTTGTTTTCGGCTTCGTCTGCGCCTGGATTGCGGTTTACCAGGGCTATGACTGTGTGCCGACATCGGCAGGCATCAGTACGGCGACCACCAAGACCGTGGTGTACTCATCGCTGGCGGTGCTGGGGCTGGATTTTGTATTGACCGCTGTCATGTTTGGCGATTTCTGAATCATCGATTAACGAGATAATACCGGAGCCGGAAATGGCGCAGAGAACCACTGAAATCATCGTTGGCCTGTTCATGATCGCAGGCTGTGCAGCCTTGCTGGTCCTGGCGCTTCAGGTGAGCGGGCTGTCGCCGAAATCGGCCGAGAGCACCTACACCATATATGCCAATTTCAACGATACCGGCGGGCTTACGCCCCGAGGGCGGGTCTCCATGGCCGGCGTGACGGTTGGCACCATTGAGTCCATCAGTCTGAACAAAGAGACGTTCCAGGCCCAAGTGGAAATGTCGATTCATTCGAATGTGGACAATATCCCGTCGGACAGTTCCGCAGTTATACGTACATCCGGCCTGCTCGGTGAGCAGTACATTGATATATCAATCGGGGCCGAGATGGATTCGCTGAAAGAGGGCGACACCTTTTATTCCACCCAGTCGGCCATGAACCTGGAGCGACTGATCAGCAACTTTGCATCGGGCCGCTGATTCGGGCCGGGAAGATTCAACAGGAGATCCTGATGTTTGCACTGAAACACCACATTCTGCTCGGCCTTCTGATGGCCCTGGTTCTGGTTACACCGGCGCAGGCTGGCGAAGCGGAGGATCTCCGCCAGTACGTGGATGAGAACACCCAACGCCTTGTGGAGAAGCTCAATGAAGAGCGCGGTCTTTATGAGGAGGATCCCGAAGCCTTCTATGAAAGCATGGACCAGGCGCTAACGGATTTTGTGGACTTCCGCCGCATTGCTGCGCGGGTGATGGGGCGTTACGCCCGCCAGACCACGCCCGAACAGCGGGATGAGTTCGTGGTCAAGTTCAAGCGCAGCCTGTTTGACAGTTATGCCCAGGCTCTGGTCAGTGCGGACAACTTCGAGATTCAGGTCAAGGAAGCCACCATCAACCCCCAGAGTGACGACCGTGCGTCCGTGCAGATGGAAGTCATCAGCGCATCCGGTACCCGCTACCCGGTAACCTATTCGATGTACAGAAACGCCGACGGCAAATGGTTGATGGAAAACATCATCGTTGAAGGCGTGAACATCGGCTTGGCGTTCCGGGATCGGTTCAGCCAGGAAATGGAAGAAAGCCGCGGCCAGATTCAGGCGGTCATCGACGGCTGGAGCGACGCAGTTGAGTCCCTGAACCTGGACCAGGAAGCGGATAAATCATGACCGCAGGTCTGCCTCGGGTCCAGCTCTCCGACGGAGCTCTGATCGTTTCGGGCGAGGTGACCACAGATACTGTCATCAGCCTGAGAAAAGAGGGCGAAAAGCTGATCCGGTCGGCATCCGGCGATCTGGTTGTCGACCTGGATGGCCTGGTCACCGCCCACAGTGTTGTGCTTTCCATGTTGCTCTGCTGGCAGCGGCTTGCCGCTCACGCAGGTGTTGCCCTGTCGTTCAGGGGTGTCAGTGGTCGTTTGGCGTCATTGGCGGCCCTGAGCAACCTCGATGGCCAGCTCGCGGGGTTCGGTCCGGAATCCGTCCATCCCGCCCACTGACTTTTCCGGCCCCGGCCCCTTTGTTTACCGGACAGTAAAGCTGACCCGAGCGCCGGAATTGGTTACAATCTCGCCCCTGATTTCATAACACCCGAGGATTTTCTATGGATGCCGCCCAAGTCACCGAGCTGGTCAAAGAAGCATTGCCCGGCTGTGAAGTTCAGGTACAGGTTGATGGTACCCATTACCTGGTCGTCGTGGTGGGGGATGTATTCGAAGGCCTGCCGACCATCAAACGCCAGCAGCTGATTAATAAGGCGCTGTTCCAACAGATCATGGATGGCTCAATTCACGCACTTCATCCGAAAGCATTTACTCCGGCTGAATGGGCTGAGCGCCAGGGCTGAATGGCCCGGACAAAACAGGATATTTATTGTGGATAAACTTCTGATCAGGGGCCGCAAGCCCCTGGATGGTGAAATCCGGATTTCCGGTGCCAAGAACGCTGCTCTGCCAATCCTGGCAGCCACTTTGCTGGCAGACGAGCCGGTGACCGTGGGCAACCTGCCGCACCTGCATGACGTAACCACCATGATTGAGCTTCTCGGCCGCATGGGCGTGGAAGTGATTATTGATGAGAAAATGAGCGTGGAAATTCACGCCAATACCATCAAGCATTTCCATGCGCCGTACGAGCTGGTTAAAACCATGCGCGCCTCAATCCTGGTATTGGGTCCGCTGGTGGCTCACTTCGGCGAAGCAGAAGTCTCCCTGCCAGGTGGCTGTGCAATCGGTAGTCGTCCGGTGAACCTGCACATCCACGGCCTGGAAATGATGGGTGCGGAGATCAAGGTCGAAAATGGCTACATCAAGGCCAAGACCAATGGTCGTCTGAAGGGCGCCCACATCTTCCTGGATACCGTCACCGTAACCGGCACCGAGAACCTGATGATGGCCGCTGCCCTGGCAGACGGAAAAACCATCCTGGAAAACGCGGCCCGCGAGCCGGAGGTTGTTGACCTTGCCGAGTGCCTGATCGCCATGGGCGCGGACATCAAAGGCCACGGTACCGCCACTATCGAGATCAACGGTGTTGAGCGCCTGCATGGTTGCCATTACAACGTGCTGCCAGACCGTGTTGAAACCGGCACCTACCTGGTGGCTGCCGCTGCAACCGGCGGTCGGGTCAAGCTGAAGGATACCCGGGAAGATCTGCTGGAAGCGGTTGTGCTCAAGCTTGAGGAGGCCGGCGCCCATATCAATACCGGCCCGGACTGGATTGAGCTGGACATGAAAGGCAATCGCCCGAAAGCGGTGAGCCTTCGTACCGCGCCTTACCCGGCGTTCCCCACGGACATGCAGGCGCAGTTCGCCGCCATGAACGCGGTGGCCGAAGGCACAGGCACCATCGTGGAAACCGTGTTCGAGAACCGGTTCATGCACCTGCAGGAGCTGATCCGCATGGGTGCCGACATTGCGCTCGAGGGCAATGCCGCCATCATCAAGGGTGTGGACCACCTTACCGGTGCACCGGTTATGGCCACGGACCTCCGGGCCTCGGCCAGTCTGGTCATTGCCGGCCTCATGGCCGACGGCGATACCATCGTAGACCGCATTTACCATATTGATCGCGGTTACGAGTGTATTGAAGAGAAACTGCAGTTGCTGGGTGCCACCATCCGCCGCCTGCCAGCGTGAAAGACAACCATCCAGACAATACGGGAAACCGGAAGAATCCATGACAGATTCCATAACCATCGCCTTGTCGAAGGGACGAATCCTGGAAGAAACCCTGCCGCTGTTGGCGGAAGCGGGTATTGAATTGGTCGACGACGTCAAGAAGTCCCGCAAACTGGTGTTCCCGACAACGGATCCCCATGTGCGGGTGTTGATCATCCGGGCTACGGACGTGCCGACCTATGTTCAGTACGGCGGGGCCGACCTGGGGGTGACCGGTAAGGATGTCTTGATGGAGCACGGTGGCGAAGGGCTTTATGAGCCACTGGATCTGAATATTTCCCGTTGTCGACTGATGACCGCAGGCCCGAAAGATCAGACGCCGCCATCCGGTCGTATCAAGGTGGCCACCAAATTCGTCAACCTGGCCCGCCGGTACTACTCGGCCCAGGGGCGCCAGGCAGACATTATCAAGCTCTACGGCGCCATGGAGCTGGCTCCGATTCTTGGTCTGGCTGATGAGATCGTCGACATTGTGGATACCGGGAATACGCTGAAGGCGAACGGCCTCGAAGCCCGAGAGCTGATTGAGCATATCAGCAGCCGGCTGGTGGTTAATCGCGCGTCCATGAAGATGAAACACGAGCGTATTAACCCCATAATTGAAAAAATGTCCGCAGCTGTGGACAAGCGCCGGCCCTAGTGCAAGAGCCGGTCAGGAAGGGCTTTCCAAAACACGCTCCTTGCGGCACATCCCTGTGACGCTTGGGCTCCGCCATCCATGGCTCCGCACAGTTTTGGAAAGCCCTTCCTGACCGGCTCCCGGGCCTCCGGGTAGCATCGGCAAAAGCAAAAGCTATTCGTTAATCCCATACAGGACCTCTGTTATGACCGCCAAGATCACCAGACTGAACGCTTCACAAAGTGACTTCGACAGCGCCCTGGCCAAACTGCTGGCCTGGGACGACAGCGTTGATCATCAGGTGAACGAGTCGGTGCGTCATATCCTGCATGAAGTGAAAACCCGTGGCGACCAGGCGGTTCTGGAGTTTACCGAGAAGTTCGATCGTTTGACGGTGGGTTCCGTTGCCGAGCTGGAAATGGGGCAGGAGCGTCTGCAGAAAGCCTTGAGTGCAATTCCGCAGGACCAGCGTGTCGCTCTGGAGAAAGCCGCTGAGCGGATCCGTGACTATCACGAGCGCCAGAACCAGAAGTCCTGGCAGTATGAAGACGAAGATGGAACCGTGCTTGGCCAGAAGGTAACGCCTCTGGATCGGGCGGGTTTGTACGTGCCCGGCGGCAAAGCCGCTTATCCCTCATCCGTGCTCATGAACGCCATTCCCGCGAAGGTCGCGGGTGTCAGTGAAGTGGTGATGGTCGTTCCGACACCGGATGGCGTGGTGAATGACATGGTTCTGGCTTCTGCAGCGATTGCCGGTGTTGACCGGGTATTCACCGTTGGTGGCGCCCAGGCCGTCGGCGCGCTCGCCTACGGCACAGAAACCATTCCTGCCGTTGATAAAATCGTCGGCCCAGGCAACATTTTCGTCGCCACTGCCAAGCGTGAAGTCTTCGGCGTTGTCGGCATCGACATGATCGCCGGCCCCTCGGAAATTCTCGTGATCTGCGATGGCAAAACCGACCCTGACTGGATCGCCATGGACCTCTTCTCCCAGGCCGAGCACGACGAACAGGCCCAGTCCATCCTGATCAGTCCGGATGCGGAATTCCTGGATGCCGTTGAGGCCAGCATCAACAAACTGCTGCCAACCATGGAACGTGCCGACATCATCCGCACCTCCATGACCGACCGCGCCGCGTTGATCCACGTAGCCGACCTGAAAGAAGCCGCCGAAGTGTCCAACCGCATTGCCCCGGAACACCTGGAGTTGTCGGTAGAAGACCCCGAAGCCATGCTCGAAGACATCCGCCACGCCGGCGCCATCTTCATGGGCCGCTACACCGCCGAAGCCCTCGGCGATTACTGCGCCGGCCCAAACCACGTGCTGCCCACGAGCGGCACCGCACGGTTCTCCTCACCGCTGGGTGTTTACGACTTCCAGAAACGGTCCTCCATCATCGGCTTCAGCGCTGCCGGTGCCGACCGCATGGGGCGTGTGGCGTCGGTTCTTGCCCGTGGCGAGGGCTTAACCGCTCACGCCCGGTCGGCGGAATATCGTATTAAAGATTAAGAAGACTTTACCCCCTATGTATGCAGGGATGGTGGTGGCCGCCTTTCCGGGAATGTAGAGGGCCATGGATGGCCCGAAACAAGCGCACATGGATGTGCTTGTAGCGTTTCCCGGAAAGGCGGCCACCACCAGACCGTTAGCTCGGAGTT
>CAZFQI010000045.1:0-25776 GCA_964520755.1 uncultured Marinobacter sp.
GTCGTGAAACCGGTGGTGCCGGCCTGGGCCTCGCCATAGCCCGCACGCTGATTCGGGGTATGGGCGGTGACATCCGTCTTGGTGCCGGCCCGGGAGGTCAGGGCCTGCAGGTTTCGGTGACCCTGCCCAAAACCAGTTAGGGCCTGTCAGAACAGCACTTCCGCACGGGCAAATCCCAGGGCGTCGAGTGCCTCGACGGTCGCATCCAGGTTTGCGTAGCTGCAGACGTCATCGTCATCAGAGACCAGGAAAAAAGTTTTTCCTTCAATGTCTTTAAAGAGTATGACCCATTCGTGCGCGTTAGAGGGGGATCGTACGATTTTCACGGAATCAACGCGGTTTTCTTCCCGACGGGCTCTAATTTCATGCTCTTTCATCGTTTATTCTTCTCTTAATGCCTTGCCAGCTCAATCGTGCCAACTGCCGGGCTCAGGCGTGGTAAACCATTTGCTCTTGTCTGGAGGTGCGCAGCTGGGTTTCATTTGTTCATCAGCCAGTAAAAGGTAGTCATCCCGGTGTGCTGTTCCGAGAGGAATTCCCTTTTCGGTGTTGAAACAGGATAACTCATGTCTGTCTGCAACAATCAGGTAGCTGTCCTCCGTGTCTCGCATCCACAGCCACGCGTTGCGGTTTTCCTGTTCCAGGCTGCTGAAGTAGCTGAAATGGGTGAAATCGCGCTTTGAAAACAGCAGGAACTGTTCCCGGAAGTCGATCATGCCGAGCTGACCGCCGGGCGGGATATGCTGTTCTGCGGCGGCCAGAACGTTGCGAGGGGTTCGAAGCGGTTCAAGAATTCGATAGCCCCAGGTGCCCAGCAGCAGCCAGGTGATCATCATGGCCAGGAACAGGCGCCCGAGGGCACGGGAGCGCCAGAACCCGAACAGGGTGATCAGCCAGGCCAGCCCTATGACGAAGACGAACGTCCCCGCCTCATGAAGTTTGGCCGGATCGGTGCTGTAGTCGGCCACTTTTTCAACCAGCCTGGGGTGGTCGTTCCAGGCCAGAATGCCAACCGCCACTAACGCAAGGCCGAGCAGGAACTGCAAGCCTGTCAGGATCGGCGGAAACCAGCCCGCCGGTTTCTGGCTGCTGAGCAGCGGGGCGAGAATCAGCGCCAGCATGGGCAATGCTGGCAACAGGTAAACACCGCGCTTGCCGGGGCTGAGGCTGAAAAACACGATGACCAGGGCAATCCAGCCAAGAAGTACAGGAATAATCGGCCGGTACCGGGCGGTTTCAGACAGGGGCCGGATCAAGGCCAGCAGCAACAGCGGAAGAGGAAACCAGAGCGAGGGGATCACGCTGGTGAGGTAATAGTACCAGGGCTGGATATGGCCCCATGAGTCGGCATAGCGCTCGCCGGTCTGCTTGAACAGGATATTGTTCCGATAGGCCAGGGCCTCTTCGGTGCCGAGATTGTTGACGTAAAGCACCATGGGAATCAGCCAGGCGGCAACCACTGCCAGCATGGCCAGCGGACCCAGTGCGCAGCGCCAGGTGAGCGTGCCACGGAACAGTGCGCGATCGCGAAGCTTCATGATCACAATGGGAATGAGCATCAGCGCCGGCAGGAAGCCAACCCCTTTGGTGATGATCCCGAGCCCCATAAACGCCCAGCCAACGAAGTACCAGCCCCAGGCGGGCCCGGTGAAAAAGTGTCGGATCAGGCCGTAGCAGGCAACCGCAATCCAGCAGGCGACCATGGCGTCGATCTGGGCTTTCTGGGCCTGGATCACGAACTGGGGCGCAAGCATCAGCAACATGACGGCGATGGCGCCGGTCCGCTGGTTCCACAGGCGGGTGCCCAGATCAAAGACCAGTCCCAGTGTCAGCAGGCTACACAGCGCATTGGGCAGCAGGAATGCAATCTTCAGGTTGCCGGTCAGCCAGTAAAAGAAGGCAATACTCCACATGAACACCGGTGGCTTGTCCGGGTAGAATTCACCACCCCGCATGGGGATCAGCCATTGCCCGGAGGCGACCATTTCGCGGGCCACTTCCGCGAATCGCGGTTCGTCGGCAGGCCAGGGCGAACGTAGTCCGATCCCGGTAAAAATCACGACCGCAGCAAAGGCCAGCAATACCAGCAGGAGTTGATTGCGGGACAGCTTGAACACGGTGTCCGGCAGGTGGCGAACGAAGGGGGATGCAGGCATGGGGAGGTCTCAGAGAGAGTCGGAAACGGAATCGGCCAGCGTCCTGGCCCTCTGGTTGTGATAGAGAAAGGCGCCAATCAGCGAGGCGAGAACAAAAAAGCCGATGCTCACGGCGAGTTGATAGGCATTGGCATTGCTGATACCGGCACCGGCCAGGGCAAACACCAGCATCTGGGGCAGGTAGCCCAGGGTGCTGCCGAACAGGAACGGGGAGAAACGGATCCCGGAGCAGCCTGCAACAAGGTTGGTTACCAGGTTACTCCCCACTGGAAGCAAGCGGACCATAAGGACTTTCAGCAGCGTTTGCTCCCGGAACAGGCGATCAAACTGCTGCATGCGGTGGCTGAACCGCCGGCTCAGCGAGGTTCGCAGCAGCCATCGGGCGGTCAGGAAACAGCCGGTTGCGCCAATGGCGGCTGCCAGGGTCGACAGCAACGTTCCGTTGAGCCCGCCCAGGGCAAAACCCAGCACGAAGGCGAGCAGCTGGCGTGGAGCACCGAGGCCGGTAAACAACGCACCGGCCAGGGTGATCACCACAAACCCCTCGATACCATGGCTGTGAAGGTAATTCGCCACTTCGGTCTGGTTGGCAATGAAGTCGAGCCAGCCGTTATGGATGGTCAGATAGCCAACCAGAACCAACGCGGCAAAGGCCAGCCAGCGGGAACCGTTGATCATGTCAGGAGCGCTCCGCCACTGACGCCTGTGGATCGGCCTGACCGGCATTGCTGATCACAGGAACCCGGGTGCGGTGCAGCAACCAGAGCACACCGAGCAGGTCCAGGATGCCGGCCCAGGTACGGTTCCAGGCGTTGTACTTGGATATGCCGGCGGTGCGCGGGCGGTGGTTGACCTCCACAATGGCGATGTCGCCGCCGATTCCGCGAACGAGTGCCGGGATGAAACGGTGGCCGTGGTCGAACCAGGGCAGCTTGAGAAAGGTTTCCCGTGGAAACAGCTTCAGGCCGCAGCCGGTATCGGGCACGCCATCATGAAGCAGTGCATCCCGCACGCGATTGGCCAGGCGTGACTGGAAGCGTTTCCAGGCGGTGTCCTTGCGATTCTTGCGATAGCCGGCAATACAGAAGTCCGGGTTCCGTAGGGTGTTGGCTTTCTGCAGCATGGCGGGAATGTCGGCCGGATCGTTCTGGCCATCGCCGTCCATGGTAACAATCAGCCTGCTCCGGGCCTGGCGGATACCCGAGGCCAGGGCCCCGCTCTGGCCGATGCTGCGCTCGTGGCGAATGGTTAACAAGCGGCCACCGAGGGCCCGGGCTGTCCGCACCGCTGTGTCCAGCGTGCTGTCGGTGCTGCCATCATCCACCAGTACCACTTCAAAGCCGTGATAGTCACGCATCACCCCGTAAGCCTCGGTCAGCAGGGTAGCGATGTTGGCTTCTTCATCCTTGGCCGGGATAACCAGCGACAGCGTTCTTTCCTGACCCATGTAAAGACATCCTCGAAAACGGAATATCAACCGGGCCGTTTGACGGCCCTGTTCACTTGGGCCGAAGTATCCTCCTCAAACCTTAAAACAACCTTAAGTCGGCTTGCGACGGGAAGTCGCGCGGGCCGGGAGCCAGATACTGACGCACAGGCCAGAGTGGCCATCCGGCCGGTCGCCGAGGGTGAGCTGACCACCGTGCAGTTCGGCGATGCGCCGGGCGATGGCAAGTCCGAGACCCGCGCCGCCGCCGAGGCGCTGGTCCAGGCGGACAAAGCGGCTCAGGGCCCGTTCGCGCTCCTCGGCGGGTATGCCAGGGCCCTGGTCGCACACGGTGATGTGGTATCCCTCGCCGGAAGGCGTCAGATGTGTCTTGATGATTGTGTGTTCAGGACTGTACTGGATGGCGTTCGCCAGCAGGGAGCGCATGAGGGTGTTGATCAGCGCGCTGTGACAGCACACCAGAGCCTGGCCGGCATCGTCCTGGAGCACGGGGTCGATGTCCTTTTTCAGGGCCAGTGGTGCCACATCGGCGATGCTCTGCTCCACAATCGCGGACAGGTTGTGGTATTCCGGGGTGAAATCGGCACCGGAGTCGACCCGGTTCAACAGCAGCATCTGCTCGACCAGGTGCACCATTCGGTCCACAGACTGGATCAGGTCGCCGTACTGTTCCGGGTCGTTCTCGTAGACTTTTTCCAGATTCAGTCGCAGGGCCGTTAGCGGCGTTCGCAGCTCATGGGCAGCATCGGCAGAGAACCGCCTCTCTCGTTCCAGGGCCTGGTTGAGGCGTCTGAGCAGGCCATTCACCGCCTGCACCAATCCCGCGACTTCCTTGGGTGCCTGGCGGTCGTCCAGGGGATGGATGTTCTCCGGGGCCATGTTGCGGATTGGGCGCTCAAGCTTTAAAAGCGGCCTGAAGCCGAGCTGGATGGCGGCACTGGCGGCAAGTAGCAGCAGGGGAAGGGCAATCAACAGGGGCAAAATGTTACCCAGGGCCAGCTCCTCGCTGAGCTCTTCACGAATATCCTCACGCTGTGCCGTCCGTATCCAGAAACCCGTAGTCGGGTCCTGAAGCGTGAATACGCGCCAGCGGAAGCCGCTGGACTCTGCCCAGGAGTAACCGGGTGTCAGGCCCTCGGTGTCGTCGGCTTTGAGCGTATCCAGCAGCGGTTCGCGCTCCGGGGTCCAGACCTCGAACGCCAGTTTCTTTTCATATTTGTGCCCAGTGCCGCCCGGCAGGATTTCGTTATTGTCGGCTTCGAAATCCACCCCTGGTGTGTCCGACCGGGGCAGTTCCAGAGTTTCGCTCAGGGTTTTTGGCAGTTGCTCCACCGATTGGGTGTCGGCCAGGTGCTGTACCAGTCCCTGGACGATCCGCGTGCTTTGTGCCAGCTCGGCGTCAAACAGCTCCTCAAGCTCGTGGTTACTTTCGATGTAGCTCCAGGCCGCGGCAACAAGCGCAATCAGCAGAACGGTGGAGGTAACCAGCAGGGTCAGTGTGCGGGTCAGGGACATTCCGACACTCCGGCTGCCGCCTGGCTGTCGAGCAGGTAGCCGACGCCGCGTAGGGTCCGGATGGTCTCCTTGCCAACCCTGCGCCGCAAGTGATGGATGTGAACTTCCAGCGCGTTGCTTTCCGCGCCATGGTCCCAGCCGTAAAGCTGTTCTTCCAGTCGTCGTCGTGTGGCTACCTGATCGGGGTGCCGCATCAGGTAGTGAAGAATCTGGAATTCACTGCGGGGCAATGTGGTGGTCTCATCGCCGGTGGTCAGTTGTCCGGTGTCCGGGTTGAGCACCAGTCGGCCCACCGTCAGACCGTTCTGTGGCACCGAAGAGCCCCGACGTGTGATTGCCCGTATTCTGGCCTTGAGCTCCGCCATGGCGAAGGGTTTGGTGAGGTAGTCATCGGCGCCGGCATCCAGGCCAGTCAGTTTTTCATCCAGACCGGAACGGGCAGTCAGGATGATCACCGGCGTTTGCACGCCCTGTTTCCTGGCTGCCTTCAGAATGTCCAGGCCATCAACACGTGGCAGAGTCAGGTCGAGTATCGCCAGATCAAAGTGCTCGCTGGTGAGTGCACCCAGGGCCTGCTGGCCGTCATCGAGCCAGTCCACCGTGCTCTGTCCGTCACGCAACATTCCCAGCATGGTGTTGGCCAGGTGATGGTCATCTTCTACAAGCAGTATCCGCATGGCAGGTCCTGTTACCGGTCTGGTGATCATTCTGGCACAGAAATCTTAAGGCCAGCTTAAGAAAACTCCCCGCTGTTCTTAAGCCTTGGTTAAGGCTGGGGCTCTAGTCTGGGAGGCGTATCTTAAGGGAGGCCTTTTATGACAGACCCGCTGATGATGTCCACATGTTGTCCCCCGGACTCCGGGGAGGTGGTTCCGGTCATCCGTTGTGCCGGTCGCTGGTTTAACGAGATCCGTCCTGACACGGCAATGGCCGATACGGTTGCGGGTTTTATTCGCCGCCGCTTCCTGCATGCCTATGGCGCCGAGCCCTCTCTGCGCATACCGGCATTGCTTGCCTTGACGACGGCCCAGGGCAGTCTTCTTGCCGCGGTCGGTGTTCGTAACGCCGCGCTTGAAAAGCTGTTTCTGGAAGATTACCTGTCTGTGCCGGTGGAGGCGGTGATGCCGGTGAAGGGTCTTGAGCGTCACCGGATTGCGGAGATTGCCCATCTGGCGGGCGTCGAAGCCGGCGTCAGCCGCTTTCTGTTTGCCTCGCTGTCGGTGTGGCTCGATGGGGCCGGTTATGACTGGGTGGTGTGCACCGGCACGGATCAGCTACGCAACAGTTTTCACCGCCTTGGCATTGCCACTCAGGTCCTGGCAATGGCCGATCCCGCCATGTTGCCCGATGGCGGTGCCGGCTGGGGGCGTTACTACGACCATCATCCGGTGGTGATGGCCATCCGTGTCGCCGATGGTATGTCGGCCCTCCGGAGCGCGGGTTTGCTCAGGCTGGTTCAGTCCGTTGAGACCGAAGCCCCTGAGGAAGAAGCGATGGCAGGAGGTTCCTATGGCCACATTGCCTGAACTTCTGCAACGCCAGGCGGCCAACCAACCCTCAAAAACGGCGCTTCAGGGGCCGGAGTCGGCGTTCACTTACGCTCAGATGATGCAGGCGGCCGAGGCTCTCGCCGACCAGTTGACCCGCCTTGGTGTGCGCCGGGCCGGCTTGTGTGGCGACAACTCCGTGGCGTGGATTCTTGCGGATCTGGCCTGTTTGCTTGCCGGCGTGGTGTGTGTGCCCGTGCCGGTATTTTTCTCACGGTCCCAGACCGAACATCTGACTGAACGCGCTGGCCTTGATTGCCTGTTGTCAGGGGGCGCAAGCATTGGCGGTGAGCACATCGGCCATGGTGTCTGGCTAAGGCATTTGCCGGTGACAGCGGCCGCCGCCTGGATGCCGGAGCAGACCGCGAAGATAACCTTTACGTCCGGCAGTACAGGCAACCCAAAGGGTGTGTGCCTGTCGGTGGCTCAGATGACGGCCACCACGCTGGCCTTGCAGGAGCGTCTTGAGGGCGTCGACCTTGAGCGGCACCTGTGCATCCTGCCACTGGCCACATTGCTGGAAAATATCGCCGGGGTTTATCTGCCGCTGCTTATGGGCAGCACGGTGGTAGTCGCGCCCCTGCATGATCTTGGGATGACCGGCAGCAGTGGCCTGGATATCGGGCAGCTGGTGCAGGGCATTAATGAGCACCGGCCCCAATCCCTGATTCTGGTGCCGGAACTGGCCATGGCCCTGGTAGCTGCGGCTGAACAACAACGCTTGAACAGCGATTCCTTTCGGTTCCTGGCGGTTGGCGGCGGTCGGGTTTCCTCCGATTTGCTGGCCCGGGGCCGCGTTGCCGGCCTGCCACTTTACGAGGGTTACGGGCTTTCCGAGTGCAGTTCGGTGGTTGCACTGAACGTACCCAACAGCGAACGCGAGGGGTCGGTGGGCAAACCACTTTCTCATGTCCGGGTCAGGGTGGACCAACGGGGCCAAATTCTGGTGGGTGGCAACACCCACCTTGGCTATCTGGGCGATGAACCGGCCGGCGATGAGTGGCTGGATACCGGTGACCTGGGATCCCGGGATGCCGAGGGTTTCCTGTCCGTAAGTGGTCGTGGCAAGAATCTTTTGATAACCAGCTTCGGCCGCAACATCAGCCCGGAGTGGCTGGAGAGTGAATTGATCCAGGCGATTGGTGCGCGCCAGGCGGTGGTGTTTGGCGATGGCGATCCCCGCCCCTCGGCCCTGCTGGTTGTCCAGGACGGCCGCTCGCCCGAAGCGCTGCGCTTACAGCTGGATTCGCTGAATGACAGCTTGCCGGACTATGCCCGGCTGTCTGGAGTCTATATCCGCCGTCAGCCATTGAGCCAGGCTGACGGCTACCTGACTGCAAACGGACGGCTCGTGCGCCAGCAGATTCAGGTCGACCTGCCGACGCTGATGGCCGGCGCCTTTCCGATTTTCATGAACATTTCTGTTTCCAACTCTGACTATTCAAACCTGCCTGGAGGATCTTTCATGGCATTTTTCGATCGACTGCAGTCCGAAACTGCACAAGCTCGCGCACACGTAACCGGTGCGCCCGTTATTGAGGCTATCCGCGAGGGGCGGTTCGACCTGACTGGCTATACCTGGTTTCTTACCCAGGCTTACCACCATGTAAAACACACCGTGCCGCTGATGATGGCCTGCGGTGGCCGCCTGCCTGAGCGTCTGGAATTCGTGCGCAAGGCGCTGGTGGAATACATCGAGGAGGAGTACGGCCACCATGAATGGATCCTCAACGACCTCGCGGCCTGTGGGGAAGATAAGGAGGCCATCCGTCATGGCACCCCCGACACCTCGATTGAACTGATGGTGGCCTATCTATATGACCGTATCCAGCGGGGTAACCCGGCGGCGTTTTTTGGCATGGTTCAAGTGCTTGAAGGTACGTCGATTGAGCTGGCGACGCCGCTCGGTGAGGCCATCCAGAAGCAGCTCGGTCTGCCGAGTGAGGCCTTCAGCTATCTGTACTCCCACGGTGCTCTGGACCAGGAGCATTTCGAATTTTTCCGAAACCTGATGAACGAAATCGCCGACCCCGACGACCAGCAGGCCATCATCGATGCCGCGCGCATGGTCTATCGGCTCTATGGCGATATGCTGCACAGCATTCCCGTACCCGCGAACCGCAAGGAGCCGCGCCATGAGGCTGCATGACCGGGTGTTCCTGCTGCTGGGTGGCACCGGCGGTATTGGCAAGGCACTGGTGGAACCGTTGGTCCGGTCGGGTGCTCGGGTGATTATCGCTTCCCGGCACCCGGAAAAGCTTGAGCACCGTGAAGGTGTCTCGCTCGTTCACCTGGATCTGGCGGCGCCGGATCTCGACCAGCAGCTGGTTCGTCTCAGTGACGCCTATCCAGGTATCGATGGTGTGATCCACTGCGCCGGCCAGAATCGCTTTGCCAGCCTGGAGAATATGGCAGTCAGCGAACTGGACGCCCAGATCGCCGTCAATCTCCGATCAGCGATGATTGTGGCCATGCACTTCACACCCAGGTTTGAAAAAGCCGGCCAGGGTGCCCTGGTGTTCGTGGGGTCCACCTTTGGCAGCATCGGTTTCCCCGGTTACACCGCCTATTGCGCCAGCAAGTTCGGGCTGCGCGGCTTTACCGAAGCGCTGCGACGGGAACTGGCCGATACCCCGGTTCAGGTGATCTACGTGGCGCCCCGGGCCACCGCCACGGACATGAATCCAGAGGCCGTAAACGAGCTTAACCGGGCTCTCGGCAATACCATGGACGCGCCTGAAGCAGTGGCGTCGCAGATTCTTGCCGCCATGGAAAATGACGATCGCCGGCGTTTCCTGGGCTGGCCCGAGAAGTTGTTCGTGGTTATCAACGGCATCCTGCCCAGAATTGTCGACAAGGCAATGCTGAAGCAATTGCCGGTGATCCGGCGGTTTCTGAATCCGGGAGTGTTGTCATGAAACCTGTGCTATTGATGGTCCTGTGTCTGGCTGCCCAGCCACTCTGGGCGGCGGCTCTGGAGACCGAACTGGCCGATATCCAGCATCGCTGGGCGGAGATTCAGTATCAGGTGCCGGAGAGCGAGAAAGAGAAAGCCTTTGAAGGACTGGCCAGCGAGGCAGAACAGTTTGTCGCCCAGTTTCCGGGCCGGGCAGAGCCACTGATCTGGCAGGGTATTGTGCTCAGCACCTACGCCGGTGCCAAGGGCGGTCTGGGTGCATTGGGGTTGGTCAAGGATGCCCGTAAATCACTGGAGGCGGCCTTGGCTCTTGATCCCGATGCACTGGATGGCTCGGCCTACACATCGCTGGGTAGCCTCTATTACCAGGTGCCCGGTTGGCCTTTGGGCTTCGGTGATGACGACAAGGCCCGTCAGTATTTGCAGAAAGCATTGGCCATCAATCCTGATGGCATGGATGCCAATTTCTTCTTTGGCGATTTTCTGTTGGATCAGGGCGAGCCGGAGCGGGCCCGGAGCTATCTGCAGAAAGTCCTCGAAGCTCCGGACAGGGCAGGCCGGGACGTCGCTGATGCTGGTCGGCGGGGAGAAGCCAGGAGTCGCTTGGACTCGCTCTGAACCATCACTTCCGGACAGATGCTTGCTTCCTGTCAGCCTGGGCTACACTCTTTATTGAAAGAGGGTGAATCGTCCGTCAGGAGGACGTGTTGTCCATGGCGTCAAGGTCCGGTAACGGGCAGCAAACTGCTTTGTCTGCCCGTTTTTTTCAGAAGCTGGCCTCAGGGGTTCCTGGAGTCCTCTTCGTTTATTGGGTGAGTTGGGAAGGAGATTCCCACCGCTGTCCCTTCATCAGCGAACATGTTCAGTCGCTCTTTGGCATTGATCCCGCGGATCTGAACGATAACGCGGATCCGATTTTTTCAATGATCCACCCGGACGACATTGAAGCCGTCATGGAGAGTATCCGTGCTTCGGCGGATGCTTTGAGCCCCTGGAGCTATCGGGCCCGGCTCCGACTTCATAGCGGCGATTACGAGTGGTTCGAGGTTAACGCGGAGCCGGAACGCCAGTCTGATGGCAGCACTCTCTGGTATGGGCAGTTCCACAACATTCAGCATTACAAGAATCTGGAACAGAGCCTGCGCGAGAGCGAGGCGGAGTTTTCCTTCCAGGCCGGTTTCCAGAAGCTGATTGCCCGTCTGTCCACCGAATTCATCAACCTTGGTTTTGGCACCATTGATCAGTGCATTGATGAGCTTCTGAGATCCATCGGAATGTTTTTCAAGGTAGACCGGGCCTATCTGTATTGCTTTTCCGATGACTACGCCGTTATGACCAATACCCATGAGTGGTGCAGGGAGGGTGTGCCGGCGCTGATCGACACCCAGCAGCAGGTGTCGATTGAAGATTTTCACTGGTGGCAGGAGCAGATCGAGGGCATGGTCAGTGGCAGCCGGGTCGTGTTCATTGAAGATGTTGATCGCCTGCCCCGGGAAGCTGCACCCGAGCGGGCCCTGCTTCAGGAGCAGGGGGTGTCCTCCATGTTTTGCGTGCCGATCCGGGTACGCGGACGGGTAACGGGTTTTTTTGGCGTTGACTCCCTTCGCCGAAGAACCTGGCGTCTGGACCAGGCCGATCTGTTGATTATTGTCTCCGGCCTGTTATCGGGCGCCCTGGAACGCAACCGTCTGGAAGAAGAGTTGCTGAATCAGTCGATCCGCGACCCGCTGACCGGCCTGCACAATCGCCGTTACCTGATGCCAAGGCTGGATGAAATGCTGGGCCGGAGCAATCGCCATGGCGAACGCTTCGCCCTGGCCATGTTCGACATCGATCACTTCAAGAAGATCAACGACTCCATCGGACACCTCGGGGGCGATTATATCCTGCAGCGGTTTGCCGATATTCTGGTGGGCCAGACCCGCTCCATGGATGTGGTCGCCCGCTTTGGAGGGGAGGAATTCATTGTTGTCTTCAGTGCAGTGGAGCATGGCGATGTGCGTCAGCTCGTACAGCGAATTCTGGAAACAGTGCACGAGGAAGCTTTTGTTTTTGACGACGAGGATATAGCGGTGACCGTCAGTGCCGGGGTGGCCGGGATAGAGGAGTTCGTCGACCGCCCTGCAACGCCGGATGCTCTTATCGCCGGGGCGGATTACCGGCTTTATCTGGCGAAACAGGCAGGGCGGGACTGCCTTGTTGATGTATCAGGAACATTGCGCATATAAAAAAAGATCATTTCACCTCATATTACCAAATAGTATATCCTTAGATTCAAAGTGATATTTGGATCATTCAGAGGTGACCGTCATGAGCAACCCGATCGTTCAGCATTTTTTTGATGAACCCACCAATACCTTCAGTTATGTGGTGCGTGACCCGGACAGCCAGGCCTGTGCCATTCTCGATTCGGTCCTGGATTTTGACTACGCCGCGGGTACCACCGATGTGCGTTCTGCAGACGAGATTATCGAGTACATCCGCAGCAACGACCTGAAGGTTGAGTGGATTCTGGAAACCCACGTCCACGCGGATCACCTGTCTGCGGCGCCCTACCTGCATGAGAAGCTCGGCGGCAAGACCGGAATTGGTGCGCACATTCGCGACGTTCAGGAAATATTTGGCAAGGCGTTCAACGCCGGCACCGAATTCCAGCGCGACGGCAGCCAGTTCGATCAGCTGTTCAGGGAAGGCGACACCTTCGCCATTGGGGGCCTTGAAGGGCGCGTATTGCATACCCCCGGCCATACCCCGGCCTGCCTGACCTATGTGGTTGGAGATGCAGCGTTTGTCGGCGACACGCTGTTTATGCCGGACTTCGGCACCGCGCGGTGTGACTTCCCGGGTGGCGATGCCCGCATCCTGTACCAGTCCATACAGAAGGTCCTGTCATTGCCTGCGGAAACCCGCATCTTCCTGTGCCACGACTACAAGGCGCCCGGCCGTGACGAATACCAGCACATGACAACGGTCGCCGAGCAGCGGGAAGCAAACATCCATGTTCATGAAGGCGTTTCCGAGGAAGAGTTCGTGAAAATGCGCACCGAGCGGGATGCGACCCTGGATATGCCGCGGCTGATCCTGCCGTCGGTCCAGGTCAACATGCGGGCAGGTCATATGCCGCCGGCTGAAGACAATGGTCAGGTTTATCTGAAAGTACCGGTTAACCTGTTCTGAGATTCCCGATGAGTCTTAAACGCTATCTGCCCATCCTCCAGTGGGCGCCAGAGTACGGTCGGAATCAGGCCACCAGTGATCTGGTGGCCGCGATCATTGTTACCGTCATGCTCATTCCCCAGTCACTGGCTTATGCCCTGCTGGCGGGGTTACCTGCCCAGGTGGGGTTATACGCCAGTATCCTGCCCCTGGTGATCTACGCTGTGTTTGGCACCAGTCGCACCCTGTCTGTGGGGCCGGTAGCTGTGGCCTCGCTGATGACAGCGGCCGCTCTGGCGCCACTGGCGGAGGCCGGTACGCCGGAATACGTGGCCGGTGCCGTTCTGCTGGCGGTCATGTCGGGGCTGATGCTGACACTGATGGGCGTTCTAAGGCTTGGCTTTCTGGCCAACTTCCTCAGCCATCCGGTCATTTCCGGTTTTATCACGGCGTCAGGGATTGTCATTGCGGCCAGTCAGCTCAAGCATATTTTCGGGATTCAGGCCTCCGGGCATAATCTGCTGGAGATCGGCCAGTCCCTGTTGCTTTCGATTGGCGATACCAATCTGGCCACCCTGGCGGTTGGCGCCGGGGCCTTGTTATTCCTGGTACTGGCCCGCAAGCGTCTGAAGCCCCTTCTCATGGGAATGGGGCTGGCCCCGAGAATGGCGGATATTCTGACCAAAACCGCGCCGATTCTGGCGGTTCTGGTGACTACCCTGGTGGCCTGGCAGTTCCAACTTGATGGCCAGGGTGTGCGTCTGGTCGGGGATGTGCCCCGGGGGCTGCCTGATTTCACCATGCCCAGCCTGGATATGGGCTTGTGGCAGCAACTTGCGGTCAGCGCTTTGCTGATCAGTGTTGTGGGTTTCGTGGAATCGGTTTCGGTGGGACAGACCCTGGCTGCCAAGCGGCGCCAACGCATCGATCCGGACCAGGAACTGATTGGCCTGGGTACCGCCAACCTGGGCGCCGGCTTTTCCGGTGGTATGCCGGTCACCGGTGGTTTCTCCCGCTCTGTGGTCAATTTCGACGCCGGTGCCGAAACCCCGGCTGCCGGTGCCTACGCGGCGGTTGGTATCGCCCTGGCTACGCTGTTCCTGACGCCGGCCATCGCGTATCTGCCTCAGGCAACACTTGCAGCGACCATCATTGTGGCGGTGGCCACCCTGATCGACCTTCCAGCCCTGGGGCGCACCTGGCGCTATTCCCGCACCGATTTTGGTGCCATGCTGGCCACCATCGTGCTGACCCTGGTACACAGTGTCGAGGCCGGCATCATCGCCGGGGTGGCGCTTTCCATCGGCCTGTTCCTGTATCGAACCAGTCGTCCCCACAGCGCGGTGGTTGGCCGGGTGCCCGGTACCGAACATTTCCGTAATGTGCTTCGCCACGATGTGGAGCTGTGCCCGAAGGTGACCTTCCTGCGGGTGGACGAAAGCCTCTACTTCGCCAATGCCCGGTTCCTTGAGGAAACAGTGATGGATCTGATCATCCGGGAGCCGGAGCTGAAAGACCTCGTGCTGGTGTGTCCGGCGGTGAACCTGGTGGACGCCTCGGCTCTCGAAAGTCTGGAAGCGATCAACGAGCGTATGAAGGATGCGGGGGTCAGGTTGCATCTGGCGGAAGTGAAAGGCCCGGTAATGGACAAGCTGAAAGGAACAGAACTGCTTTCCCACCTGGGTGGCGAGGTATTCCTGAGTACTTTCGAGGCCTGGCAACGCCTGACCGACCTTGGCAAACTCGAAAAACAGGTCGCCTGATCAATCTGGGCTCGCTTGCACCGGGGGTGGGGCGAGCCGCTAAGATGTCATTCCCGACCCCGTTGCTGCGGTACGTTCACTATGGGCATGACTGAAAACCTGCTATCCACCAGCCAGTGGATCATCACTCTTCTGCTCTTTCTGGTGATTCTTGTCCGGGCGCTGCGCTCGATTGACTGGCAGGCGTTTCGCAAGGATAACGCACTCCAGCACTCGTTCTTCGGTGCTGCCGTGGTGCTTGGTTTTGTCTGGCAACTGCGGGCGGGCCTTTCTCCGGGTCTGGCCATCCACATTTTCGGTATCACGGTGATAACGCTGATGCTGGGGTGGGCGCTGGCGGTGCTGGCGGGCCTGATGGCGCTGGTGATCACGGTTATCACCGGTCGCGAACCCCTGATCATGTTTGCCGCCAACGGGCTCATCACGGTGATGGTGCCGGCCATTGTCAGCCACGGCATCATGCTCTGGGAGCGGCGCCGGGATTTCCGGAATTTCTTCGCCTATATCTTCTTCTGCGGTTTCTTTGGCGCGGGCATTTCTGTGGCGGCGGCCGGCACGGTCATGTGCCTGATGCTATGGACCAGCGGCGTCTATACGTTTGATGAACTTGTGCACGAGTACATCCGTTACCTGCCCCTGTTCATGATTCCGGAGGGTTTTGTGAACGGCACCTTCGTCACCGGCCTGATGGTGTTTCATCCGGACCGGCTGACGACACTGGATCAGAGACGCTACCGATAATTCCGGTGCGGCTCAGGTGCCCTTGCCACTGGCAATAGCCGGTTTGAGCATGTCTTCTGTTTTTCCTGAACGAGCTCTTGTCTGCCAGTTCTGTGCCCAGCCGAGCACTTCGGTTGCCGGCATCGGGCGGGCAATGCCGTAACCCTGCACGAAATTGCAGCCCATCTGCCGCAGTACTCGGGCATGTTCCATGGTTTCTACCCCCTCGGCCAGCACCGGGTGGGCAAATCGCTGAGCCAGGAAGATGACACTCTCCACGATGGCATGGTCGCTGGCATCTTCAAGCATGTTGCGGACAAAGCTCTGGTCGATTTTGATGATGTCCACCGGAAGGGTGCGCAAATAGGTGAGCGATGAGAAACCGGTACCGAAATCGTCCAGCGCCACCTGCAGGCCAAGGCTCTGGCAACGCGCCAGAACATTGCTGGCGCGCTGGGTATCTTCCAGGGCCGTTGATTCCAGAACCTCCAGCGTGATCTGCCCGGGGGCAACGTCCGGATGGCTGTGCAGGTAGCTTTCCAGGTAGTCCGAAAAGCTGCGGTCCATCAGGTGCGGGGCACTGATGTTGATGCTGACCGCCAGATCCTCCCCTGCTTCCTGCCAGGCATTCATCTGAAAAATCGCTTCTTTCAGTACCCACTGGCCCAGCGGGACTTCCAGGTGGCTGTTCTCGACAATGGGCAGGAACTCCCCGGGCGAGACCAAACCCTTCTCGGGATGATTCCAGCGGATCAGCGCCTCAAACCCAAGAAGTTCACTGTCGTTGGCCCGGACCTGGGGCTGGAAATACAGCTCGAATTCCTCGTTCTCCAGCGCCCGGGTGATCTCCATCAGCTGGTTGCGACGTTTCCGCCGATGTTCGTCCAGACCGGGGTCGAAAAAGTGGTACTGGTTCCTGCCTTTTTCCTTGGCGGAATACATGGCCTGGTCGGCGTGGCGGATCAGGCCCTCGGCATCTGCGCTGTCCTCGGGATAGCGGGTAATACCAAGACTGGCGGTAAGGGTGACGGTTCCGTCGCCCACCGGAACCGGATCGCCGACCGTGGCAAGAATGCGCTGGTAGACTGCATCGTGGTTGTCGTCGCCCTGTAGCAGGAGAACAAATTCGTCGCCACCAATCCGGGCCACGGTGTCGCCGCTGCGCAGTGCCCGAGTCAGCCGCTCGGACAGGGTGCGCAGGGTCTGGTCACCCGCCAAATGCCCCCATCTATCGTTGATGGCCTTGAAACCGTCCAGGTCCAGGTAACACACCGACACGCTGCGATGTTGCCGATCGGCGTGATTCCGGGCAGTGCGCAGGCGCTCTTCCAGCAACTGGCGGTTGGGCAGGCCGGTCAGATCATCATAGTTGGCGGCCCGGTCCAGTTCCCGGGCGTGGTTCTTCAGGGCGGTGATATCAGAGAACGCTGCCACATGGTAAAACTGGCCGGGTTCTTCCAGGTGCACGCGGCTGATGGAAAGCAGCTCCACGAATTCTTCGCCGCTTTTCCGGCGGTTCCAGATTTCGCCCCGCCAGTGGTCGGTTTTCTCGATCGTCCGCCACATGGACCGGTAGTATTCCCCGGAGTGACGGCCGGAACTTAATATGGCCGGGTTAAGGCCCAGTACTTCCTGACGGCTGTAGCCGGTGATCCTTGTAAAGGCCGGATTAACGTCCAGGATGCGGTTGGACTGATCGGTGATCAGGATCGCTTCATGGCTGCGGTCAAACACGCTGGCCGCGATACGCAGGCCGCGTTCGCTGTGCTTTCGGTCCGAGATGTTGTTCTGAATGGCGATAAAGCCGGGTGCAACGCCCTGCTCGGTGCCGATCGGAACGCAATAGGTATGGACCCAGTAAGGCTCACCGGCTTTGGTGTAATGAAGAATATCCTCTTCAATGACCTCGGCCTTGTGCAGCTTCTGATGAATGCGTTTGATGGTTTCGGGATCGGTATCCGGCCCGTACAGCACTTCCTTTGGCAGGCGTCCGCGGACCTCGTCAAGCCGGTAACCCGAGTGCTCTTCGAAGCTGGGATTTACCCATTCAATTCGACCGGCATCGTCCAGCATCACCAGAAAATTGGGCGTTACCGCAGCAATCATGGCTAGGCGATTGGGGTCGATGTCCGAGGGTGGGGTAATCGTTTTGGGGGATCTGGGCATGAGAGTCAGTAAGTTGAACTCCGGTCTGTAAATTTACGAACTCTCCTCCCTGTGAGATATGGCGCGAGTATAGCAGCTGGACCGGGGATTAATGCTGTCCGTAATTGTCATGACGGCACGGTGGCGATCGGGCTTTGTCCGGATTCTGCAGCCGGGATTAATGGCAGAGCATGCTACCGGAATAGCCCCGGAAAACCATGGGTAAATGGTCGAAGTGAATTGATGGATATCAGTTTTTTGCGAGATCGCTATGGTTTTCTGCTAGCGCCAGCGCGAATGCTTCTGGAGTTTGCGCTGCAGCGTCCGGCGGTGCATGCTCAGGGCCCGTGCGGTGGCAGAGACATTGCCCCCGTTCTCATTCAGAACCCGTTGAATGTGTTCCCACTCCATTTCCTCCACTGAGGGAGGTTCGCTGCGTAGATCCGGTGGTCCTTCGAGTGGCTCGAATCCAGCAAGTAACTGGTTGACTGTTACCGGTTTGCAGAGATAGTTGACCGCGCCCCGGCGCATGGCTTCGACCGCCGTGGCGATGCTGCCGTATCCGGTGAGCACCAGGATCTCCAGGTCCGGACGCAGGTCCAGCAGCTCCGGCAGCAATTGCAGGCCACTCTCGCCGGCCAGGTTCAGATCAAGCACGCACCTTTGGAAGTGTCCTTTCACCAGGAGGGTTTTCGCCTCCTGATGCCCATGAGCAAGCCCGGCCTCAATGCCCTGGCGACTGAGTGACCGCTGAAGCACCTGCAAAAAGGCGTCATCGTCATCGATAAGCAGCCAGACCTGCTGTTCGCTCACGCTTGGCCTCCCATTGCGTTGTTGGTCTCCGCCGCGACCGGCAGGTCAATGATGATAGTCGTGCCTTCCGCGCTGCCCCGGGCTTTCATTGTGCCTCCAAGGCGCTGGATGGTGGCATTGGACAGGAACAGGCCAACGCCGAGACCATTTTCCGAGCTGACCACCTGGTCACCGAGGGTACCTTCGGGGGTGGATTCCAGACCATCGCCATGGTCTTCCACAACCAGTTCCATCCGGTCGTCGTCTCCCTCACGGGCAGCCACAGCGACCCAGGATGGGCTGGCGGTAACGGCGTTGGCGAGAACATTCAACACGGCCTGATCCAGGGTGGCGTCCACGGCAACCCGGCAGTCCGGTACCGGCTGCCGCCACTCAATGGCTGCCCCCGGCCAGAGTAGGGTGGCTGATTCCCGGAGGCGTGCGACCCAGTCCCGGGCGGGCAGGGTTTCCAGTTGCGCGGTTTTGGCCTGTACGGCCGCTGTAGACAGTTGTTGCAGGTGGCCGCTGCACAGGCCCAGTTGCGTTTCCATCAGGGTAAGGTCGTCTGCCATGGGATCGTTGCCGGGAACTGCCGATTTCATTTCCTCCACCAGCAGCGTCATGGTGTTCAGCGGTGTGCCCAGGCGATGGGCGACGGCAGCGGCAGAAAGCCCGAGGGCGATGATCTGCTCATCCCGCAGCCGGGTCTCCCGTATCTGCGCAAGCTGGGCCTGTTGCTGGCGCAGACGACGGGCCAGCGCGCCGACCACCAGTAGCAGGATGGCGGCAGTTGTGGCGAAAGTGACCCACATGCCTACAAGGTGCAGTTGGGCGAGGCTGGCACTGTGATGTTCATGGGTTACCGGGGTATGCCAGATCACCAGGGAGGTATAGACCGCCACCCCGGCGACGGTTACGGCAATACTCTGGCCCAGGGGCACCAGCACAATGGCAACGGCGATGGGCAGCAGCAACAGGGAAACCAGAGGGTTGGTATAGCCGCCGGTCAGGTAAAGCCAGGCTCCGATCATCAGCAGATCAACAATCAGTACCAGGCTGACGGCCTGTGTCGAGCGCGGCGGGCGCCGGGTAAACCATAACCAGGCCAGGGTTGCCAGAACGCCATAGGCCAGGGGCAGGATCACTGCCTCTGCGCGATGGGCAAGCGTCACCATGGTTTCCGCCACGGCGATCGAAATCAGCTGCAGGGCAACAATAGTCAAACGCATGCCCAGCAGATAGCGGGCAGCCTGTTGAAATCCAGTCTGTGAGTGGGTCAGCCATTCCATGGATCGGATTCTAACAGCAGAGCCGCAGAATCGGTGGGAAATTGCGTCCCGGATTGCCTCGCGTCAATCGGCGAAGAAACAGACCAGTTGCTGACGGACAACATCGCCCCGCAATTGCAGCGGTCGGTTGCTGACGTCATAGATCCGGACGGCCGCTTCCGGTCCCGACGACGGTGTTCTGGCGTCGCGATCTTCGCCAAGAATCTCCGGAGAATATCGGCAGTGATCGGTCTCCGGGAACAGGGCGGCAAAGGCGATGCCGGTCTCGACCAGATCCTGGAAAAAATGTGAGCCATAGGAAAGGTCTGGCACCATGTGGCCGGCCTTCTCCGACACTTCCACCAGGGCAGCTACGCCGGCAATGTCCGAGAAGCGCACGGGAACGCCCAGTTCGGGGCTGCTAGTGCCCCAGCGACCGGGCCCGATCAGCAGTGTCGGGGCGTCAGTTGATCGAACCTGCTCGCCAACGAGCCGGGCCACTTCGTAGCGATCGCTGGTTGAGAGTTGACTGTAAATGCCCGCATCCACACGAATTACCCGACTCAGGGTCAGGTTGATGTTGCCGCCCATGAAATGGCCCTCGGTGCGGAAAAGCAGCTTCTCCCCGGTGATGTTATCTGGCAGGTTCACCGGTCCGGTTTCGCCCACCGTAGCAAGAGGACGGCACTGAACCAGATTGAAAGACGGGTCGCCCTGTTCGTTGAGATGCAGCGTGAACTCTACATCGACCGGGTGTCGGTAACCGGCTTCCAGGGTTTTCAGCAGTCTGGAAAGTCTTGTAATGAAGGCGCCCTGCCGTACCAGCGGTCGGAACGTCAGGCGCCAGACCGGGCCTTCCAAGCCAATCTGCTCGGCCCGATTGGTGGCTGCCCGGTCCACTTCGGCCAGGAGCGATATCGGCAGATCCCTGGCGTTTTCCAGCACCTGACTGAGTGGCCTGGTATCCAATATGCCGTCTTTCAGGTCCAGAAGATCGATAAGATGCTGGGAAAACCGGTAGGACTCATCCTGGTTGCGAAAGGGTTGGCGAAGCGGGTGGTCCAATGCCATCACACAGGCATGGTCGCCCTCGATCCGGTCCACTGCCCGGGTGCCCAGCCCCATCACCAGTCGTACCATGCCCGCTTTCGGATCCATGCTGCTGTCCCAGGCGAAGGTGTTGCGGGAGACGCCCACGCCAGCCGCATCCGGCAAATAGTAGCGGCCCTGGAAACGGCCATTCACTCGCTGGATCAACAGAGCCATCGGCTCTTCCCGTTGATCCAGGCCCCGCTGCTTGCGATAGTGCAGGGCGTCTTCGCTCATCGACGAGGCGTAAACTTGGCGGATTGCATCTTCCAATGCTGCCAACCGGTGTTCCGGCGCGCCCTGATTGACCAGGAACACGCTTTCGTACTTGCCGGCAAAGGCGTTGCCGAAACCATCCTCCTGCAGGCTTGATGAGCGCACCAGAATCGGATACTGGCCGTAATGGTCCAGTATCCGTTCCAGTTCTGGCCTGATCTCATCGGGAAACTGGCCGGCAAGAATGGCCTCCTTGAGCGCCGGCGCCTCTGCCAGGTAACCGGCTTCTGACCGCTGGCGCATGATCGCTGGCCACAGTCCGTTGTGCACCAGAAACGCGTAGTAGGCATCGGTGCCGAGATAACTGGAATCGTGGGGCTCCAGGCAGTCTTGCCAAAGCGCGGGATCTTCCTTCAGCAGGACATTTCGGGCGATCAGCATGCCGGTTGCTTTGCCACCGATTGAGCCACTGCCGACCAGACGGCTGCGAATCCCGAGCAGATCTTCCAGCGACAGATAACGCCTCGCCAGTTCCAGAATCTGCGGATCCCGGCTGATCAGCACCTGCAGTACCTGTTCCTGTAACTCGGCAATGCCATTCTCGTCCTGCTCAGACAGCGCCCTGCTGGCGTCCTGGAACAGTCGATCCCAGTAGTCCAGCAGCGGTTGGCGATGCAGGTGCTCCAGCTCCAGGTCTGCCTGCAGCCGGGTAGCGTCGCTGCTGTCGGTAATGGGCCGGAATTGCCCGTCCTCTTCCCGGTGGGGCAGGAACATGGTGGGAGACTGCCGGCGCCAGGCCTTGATTGGCTGAACCTGCACATTGTCGCCGTGGCGTTGCACGTCGATCATTACCTGGGTGGTCTCGCGGATGCGATCCAGGGTCATGCGGGAGTGGCGGTCCGGATGCAGGGCAAACCAGGCCACGGTGTCCAGCTCAAACAGGAACGGGCAGACGACCCGGAAAAAATTGCCCACCATGGCATCGGTGGCCCAGGCATTGAGCAGCTCGCTGAGACTGTCGCACACGTAAAACGCGCCACGGCCGTGCTGTTCGATCAGGTGCCATACCCGGCTGGTAAAACTCTCGAAGCCGCCCAGTGCGTCGATCTCAATGGTGCGAACAGCGGGATGTTCGTCAATGATGGGCGGGTGTTCGCCAAAACGGAGATAGATGATCTGCCGGCCGGTATCGGCGGCGGCATCCAGAAAGGGGAGTACGAACCGGCGGTAGTCATTCAGGTCCGAGACCCGCCAGACCACGTTGTCGCCGATTCGAAGGCTATCCAGAACCTCGTCCAACCCGGTCAGGCCGGTGGATACCCGGTCATCAGGCTGGAGAGGCTCTTTAACAGTCATGACCGGATCAGATCACGCCCATGGCGTCCATCGCCCTGGCAACACGGAGGAAACCGGTGATGTTGGCGCCCAGCACATAGTTGCCTTTTACACCGAACTCGGCCGCGGTCTCGTAACAGTTCTTGTGGATATCAATCATGATTTCCTCAAGGCGCTTCTGGGTGTAGTCGAAGGTCCAGGAGTCCCGGCTGGCGTTCTGCTGCATCTCCAGTGCGGAGGTGGCCACACCGCCGGCGTTGGCGGCCTTGCCCGGGCCATAGGCTATGTTGGCTTCCTGGAACAGAATAATCCCTTCCGGCGTTGTCGGCATGTTGGCGCCCTCGGCGACGGCTATACAGCCATTCTCAACCAGGGTTTTGGCGTCTTTGCCATTGAGCTCGTTCTGGGTGGCGCAAGGCAGAGCGACATCGCACGGCACGCTCCAGATATTGCCGCCTTCCACATATTTTGCGTCTTTATGGAACTCAGTGTAGGCGCTGATACGGCGGCGCTCCACTTCCTTGATGCGCCGGAGGGTCTGAAGGCTAATGCCGTTCTCGTGCACAATCATGCCCTGCGAGTCAGAACAGGCAATGACCTTCGCCCCCAGTTCGTGGGCCTTTTCGATGGCGTAGATGGCCACGTTGCCGGAGCCGGACACCACCACGGTTTTGCCGTCCAGGGAATCGCCGCGAGCCTTGAGCATTTCGTGGGTAAAGAACACGGTGCCGTAACCGGTGGCTTCGGTGCGGGCGCGGCTGCCGCCCCAGTCCAGACCCTTGCCGGTAAATACACCGGACTCATATCGGTTGGTGATGCGTTTGTATTGCCCGAACAGATAGCCGATCTCGCGGCCACCCACGCCGATGTCGCCGGCCGGAACGTCGGTGTATTCGCCCAGGTGGCGGTACAGCTCGGTCATCAGGCTCTGGCAGAAACGCATCACTTCGTCGTCGGACCTGCCCTTGGGGTCAAAGTCGCTGCCGCCTTTGCCGCCGCCGATGGGCAGGCCGGTGAGGGCGTTTTTGAAGATCTGCTCGAAGCCGAGGAATTTGATAATGCCCAGATAAACGGAGGGGTGGAAGCGCATGCCGCCTTTGTAGGGGCCCAGGGCACTGTTGAACTCGACGCGGAACGCCCGGTTGATGTGGATCTCGCCGTTGTCGTCCTGCCAGGGCACCCGGAAGATGATCTGACGTTCGGGTTCACAGATGCGCTGGATGATTTTCTTGTCGGCGAACTCCGGGTACTTGACCAATACAGGCCCCAGGGTTTCAAGAACTTCATGGACGGCCTGGTGGAATTCGCTTTCACCCGGATTGCGGTGCAGTACATCCTGGAAGATCGGTTCGAGCTTCTCGTCGAGTTTTGCAGTCATGTCAGTCAAGACCTCGGAATACACGTATTGAACGCCGTAGAAAAACGGCATCTTAGAAAAAGGGATCTGATTGCACCACAAAGGTGCGCATCAGGGCAAGTTGGCTCATGGGGCAGTAGTTCTTGCACGTGGGAGTACCTCCAACTGGGTGCGGCATTGTGTCCCAAGCCATCAAAACGTTTCGTCTTTATGATTGTGACGAGAGAATCCGACTTCCCGCTCCCACGATGGCAAGGAACCCTTTGGCATGACTGTAAAACCCTTGGCACGCATTATTGGCCTGACCCTGGCCGGATGTGTCACTGCCCCCGCCTTTTCCCAGGTGCCTGATCAAGACCAGCTGCTGATTCGGGTCACCGAGGGGCAATCTGCGGAGGCGGCGCGATTGTCAGAAGCCGCCACCCAGACCGAGCCGGTTCAGCGATTGTCGGGCAGTCCTTCGGTATCACTTTCCCGCACGGGTGGTCGGGGTCTGGACCCGGTTATTCACGGTCAGAATGAAGAACGGGTGGATGTTTTGCTCGACGGTATGCGGGTGGAAGGTGCCTGCCCGAGCCGGATGGACCCACCGACCAGCCGATTGAGCACGGCGCTGGCGCCGGTGTTGGAAGTGCGCACCAGCAACCGCACCCTGCGCTGGGGCCCCATTGCCGGTGGCCAGGTCGTGGCCACCACCGCCGCGCCGGAATTTGCGGATGACAATGTGACGGCCGGCCACCTGACCATTGGCGCTTCTGATAACGGTGACGGCAAACTGGTGAATGGCAGCGTGGCGGCCGGCAGCAAGGATAGGTTTATCCGCCTCGCCGGCGGCTACGACGAAGCCGACGACTATGAAGATGGCGACGGTAACGAAGTCCGCAGTGCTTATAAAAACTCTGAGGGTCGGGTGGATACTGCCTGGACGGCTGACAATGGCCTCTACATCAAGGGCCTGGTTAGTCGGCAGGAAGAGAGGGATGTGAAGTTCCCGGGCCGGGGAATGGATGCGCCGAAAACCGATACCGACCTGTACCGTCTGGAGCTGGGGGCGCCGGTCGCCAGCGGTGGCTGGAACCTGATGGCCTGGCAAGCGGATGTGGATCACGTGATGGATAACTTCAGCCTGCGTGATTCGATGATGAAAATGCAGACCAACTCGGAGACCCGTACTCGGGGTGCCCGGCTGGTGCTGGATCAGACCATCAACTACACCAAGGACATCGCCGTGGGTGTGGATGTGGAAAGTAATGAGTGGGATGCCACCCTTTATAATGGTATGAATCTCGCCAATGAGGCCTCGCTGATGTGGCCGGGCGTCGAGCGAGACCGGGTGGGTGTGTTTGCGGAGGCCTTCCACCAGATCCGCGCTAATGCCCGACTTGGCGCCGGCATCCGTTATGACCGGGTGGAAATGGATGCCACTCGTGCAAATCAGACGTTTACCCCTATGCCGGGGGGCATGATGACGTTCTCCCCGGCCGGATTATACGCCTCAGCCTACGGTGCAACCGATACCGAGGCCAATGATGACAACTTGAGTGGCTTCCTGACCGGGGAGTGGCGTTTCTCTCCGGTTCAGGCTCTCGTGGCCACAGTCAGTCACAGCGTGCGTTCACCTAGCGTCAACGAACGCTACGTTGCCCGTAAGACCATGAAAGGCAGTTGGATCGGGAATCCGGATCTGGACACTGAAAAACACCATAAGCTGGAAGTCAGCCTGCCCGGCAATCAGGGCGAGTGGAACTGGCGCCCGGCCGTCTGGGTGGACCAGGTGGATGACTATGTCTACCGCTTTGACATCCGGAATCCAAATAACACCACGGACACCCGCTACGAAAATGTCAGTGCCCGCCTGCTCGGCGTTGAGGGTGTGCTGGGATGGAGCAACGGTACCTGGAGCAGCACCAGCAAGCTGGCTTCCGTGCGCGGCGAAAACCGCGATGCCGACAAGGCACTGCCAAGGATTCCGCCTATCCAGTTTATCCAGACGCTGGGCTGGCATTATCAGGGGCATACTCTGGAAGCCGAATTGCAACTGGCCCGTCGCCAGGATCGGGTAGACCTGGAATCCGGCCTGGATCCCAGCACGTCACCGGGTTATGGCGTATTCAATCTGTCCGGGACTCACCCGCTGATGGCCAATCTGAGCCTGACCTGGGCTGTGGACAACCTGTTCGATAATACCTGGGCCTATCATGTCAGTAAGGACAACCTGGCCGACAGTGGCGTGTTCCGGGTCAATGAGCCAGGCCGCACGTTGCGGGCAGCACTCACGGCCCGGTGGTAAAGATGATTATGGCGGTTACCCGCTTCTCATAGCCGGCGGGTGACATTCTTGCCCCGAGTGGAA
>CAZFQI010000046.1:0-17873 GCA_964520755.1 uncultured Marinobacter sp.
GTGCCCCGGAGATCGCAGGCCCGGGCTCTTTGGCGTTCCCCGAATCCGCGAGAACTTCCCGATTCTGGTTCACGATGGCGATCCGGGTGTTCGGTGTCTGGCGAAGCTCTGCCAGTTGGGTGCTCAGGTCGGTCACCGTGACATCGATGCCGAAGATGGTACCCGGAGCGCCGGTTTCCTCCGATGCCCGGCGGGACAGGGTGATACCCGTTTCCTGGGTGGTGAAGAACGCATAGGGCGCCGAAAGCTCGGTCGAATCCGACCTTTTGGCGGAATTGAACCAGGGGCGGGTGCGCGGATCGTAGTTGTATTCCGGTACCGGTCTCTGTTCGATCAGTTCCATGTCGGCATTGTAGAAATGCCACTGCCCCGGTGTTTCATTGCCTCCGCGAGTAATCGTCTGAAGCAGGAAGCGGGTTTCATCGGGGGCATCCGGGAACTGAAGGGTTCCGGAACTGCGAACCTTGCGCAGGAGAATAAAGTCCCCGCTCTGGTAACCGGCGTAGACCGCGCTGACAATGTCACTGCTGGACAGTATGTCGGCCAGTACCGGAAGCTGGTCAAGGCGTTGCGCCAGCGTCTGTGCACCTGCGAGGCTGTCGTGGCTGAGCACCGCCAGAGCGGTGGACGGTGGCGCGGTGATGGCCTGGATCCGGTCGTCAACACTGATAGCCAGTTGCCGCGCGGCGGCACCCGCTGCCGATACTTTGGCGGCTTCCATGCCCCGGAAACTCTGGCCGATAAGGACAATGGTCAGAACCAGCATGCCGAGGGTGATGGCCGATGCAATCAGAAGGGCCAGCGAAACCTGCGCCGACTGGCGTTTTCGATGCATGGATGATCCTTACGGGTGTAGATTGGCGTAAGAAGGCAGGAAGTAGCCCTGCGTACTGAAAGACTAGACGCTGTTCGGCGTTTTTTCCGTTTTTTGAGGGGAAATCGGTAGTTATGACTCAGGACCTGTTTGGCGAGTTGCCACCAGAACAGACGGTTGAGCCGCTGCTGGATGGCGCAGTGGTGCTGCGCCAGTTTGCGCTCGCCGATGCCGACGTGCTCCTGGAGGGTATTGGCCGGGTTACTTCAGAGGCCCCGTTCAGGCATATGAGAACCCCCGGGGGTCATGCCATGTCAGCAGCCATGAGCTGTTGCGGGCAGTTGGGCTGGGTTACCGATAGCCGTGGTTACCGGTATCAGTCGGAAGACCCTGAATCCGGGCGGCCATGGCCTGCCATGCCTGAGGCTTTCCGGGAACTGGCCAGAAGCGCTGCCGCGACCGCCGGCTTTGAGGGATTTGAGCCAGACGCCTGCCTGATCAACCGGTACCAGCCGGGGGCAAAAATGGGGCTGCATCAGGACAAGGATGAGGAAGATTTCAGCCAGCCAATCGTGTCCGTTTCTCTTGGCCTGCCCATCGTGTTCCAGTTCGGTGGACTGAAACGAAGCGAGCGCCCTGTCCGGGTTCCGCTCGCTCATGGTGACGTGGTGGTGTGGGGCGGTCCCTCCAGGATGCGCTACCACGGGGTGTTGACCCTTAAGCCCGGAGAACACCCGCTGACCGGTGCGTATCGTTACAACCTGACGTTCCGTCGGGCCCGATAAGATACTACTGCAGCCAGGCGACCAACAGCCCGGCTGCCAGGGACAGCACCATCGGACCGCCAACCAGGAGCCCCGTCTGACGGTTACCTACGAATCCTGCGAGGGCTGACTTCACCAGGTTGTTGGTGGCCGCGGCGATCACAATACCGATCACGGCAGTGCCCATGGCCAGATTGTTGTTGGACATGCGGGTGAGGGAGAGGGTGATGGCATCTACGTCCGCAATGCCGGAGGTTGCTGCCAGAACATAGATGCCGGCATCGCCCAGCCAGTTGCCCAGAAATTCGCCCAGCAGAAGGATCGCGGTGAGCAACGCGCCGAATACCAGCGCCGAGGTCAGATCCAGCGGGTTCTGGTTGAGAGTTGGCTGACTGACCTGCAAATGTCGATTGTTCCGGCGCCAGATAATCAGGGCCGGCCCATACAGCAGAGCGGTCATGACCACCACCGGCCAGATCAGGCTGGGCAGCAGGTCACGGTTGATCACCAGGCAGTACACCAGGATTCTGGGAAACATGGTACCGCAGGCGATCAGGATGCCGGTGGCGAACTGGGCATTGAGTTGAGGATTCTTCGATGCCTGACGGGCGAAGTGCAGGGTGAGGGCAGTGGAGGAGCTCAGCCCGGCGAACAGGCTGGTAAACAGGATGCCCTTGCGGGTGCCGGCCACCCGTATGGCGAAATAGCCGACAAAGGAAATGGAGGCGATCATCACCACCATCCACCAGATTTCCCGGGGATTGAGAACGCCCCCAGGCCCCATCTTTTCGTTTGGCAGCAACGGCAGCATGACCACGGAAATCAGCAGCAGTTTGAGAGCGGCATCCAGTTCATGTTCCTTCAGCTTGTTGACCCAACCGTGGATTTCTTCCTTGTTGTCCAGAATGATTGCGGTTACCACTGCCGCGGCTGTGGCGATGACCGGGTCCACTGCCACCGCTACCGCGCCGAAGCAGAAGGTGAGCACCATGCCAACCATGCCGGTGATGCTGAAGTTGCGGATATGCTCAAGCCGCTCGCTGTAGGCCACGATGGCCATGGCCACGACACTGACCAGAAGCACGGGAAATGCCCATTCCGTGATTTCCTGTGCCAGTACCGCGGAAATACCGCCAAGCAGGCCCACCAGGGCGAAGGTTCGGATGCCGGCAATTCGCTCGCCGGATTTCTGTTCCCGGGCATCCCATCCCCGCTCCAGGCCAATGATGGCACCAAGCAGAAGCGCAACGGCGAGGTTCAGAGTGGTCTGGTTTCCGGCCAGAAACTGGGAAGCAAGATCATCCATGGGAGGGCGTCGGCTCCTGTTAATAATTGAATATTCTGATGATAGCAGCAGGTGCAACCGGTCGTTACACCTCTAAGAAGATTCCCCTAAGCGCCTTACTTTCCCGTTAGGGGTCTGGTAAGCTTCGCGACCCTGAAATTCGCAGTTACCTGATATTCATCAACCGTGCAGCAAACTGAAACCGTGACGATCCTTCCGCCCTAGCGCTCAGCTTCCTCTTCCTCTGGTTTAATCCCCTGAGACATATCCCTGTAGCCAACGTGAGATAGGTTGGGTGCAATCGACGGTTTTATCTCAGTTTTTTTATTTCCACAGCAATCCGGAAACCCGACATTATGGTGAATTCCCTAAAAGCCAACTGGCTTTCGAACATTCGTGGCGATGTGCTCGCCGGTATCGTCGTGGCGCTGGCACTGATCCCGGAGGCCATCGCCTTCTCGATCATTGCCGGTGTCGATCCCAAAGTGGGTCTTTACGCCTCTTTCTGTATTGCGGTGATTATTGCTTTCGTGGGCGGCCGTCCCGGTATGATTTCGGCAGCCACGGGCGCCATGGCCCTGTTGATGGTGACGCTGGTTAAAGAGCATGGTCTCGAGTACCTCCTTGCTGCGACGCTGCTGACCGGTGTTATTCAGATTGCCGCTGGCTATCTGAAGCTCGGCGGCCTGATGCGGTTCGTCTCGCGCTCGGTGGTAACCGGTTTTGTAAACGCCCTGGCCATCCTGATTTTTATGGCGCAGCTGCCCGAACTGACCAACGTTACCTGGCATGTCTACGCCATGACGGCGGCCGGCCTCGGTATCATCTACCTGTTCCCGCTGCTGCCCCGGATCGGCAAGATCCTGCCTTCACCCCTGGTGTGCATTGTGGTTCTGACCGGCGTTGCCATGTACCTGAACCTCGACATCCGCACGGTCGGTGATATGGGCGAATTGCCCGATACGCTGCCGATCTTCCTGTGGCCGGATGTGCCCCTTAACCTGGAAACCCTGATGATCATCCTGCCGTACTCCGTGGGGCTGGCTGTTGTGGGGCTGCTGGAATCGATGATGACCGCAACCATCGTGGACGACCTCACTGACACCACCAGTGACCGTAACCGTGAGTGCAAGGGTCAGGGCATTGCCAACATCGGCTCCGGCCTGCTCGGTGGTATGGCGGGCTGCGCGATGATCGGGCAGTCCATTATCAACATCAAATCCGGTGGCCGTACCCGGCTGTCGACGCTGACTGCCGGTGTGTTCCTGCTGATCATGGTGTTGGTACTGGACAAGTGGCTGGTTCAGATTCCCATGGCAGCACTGGTGGCTGTCATGATCATGGTATCGATTGGTACCTTCAGTTGGGGCTCAATCAAGAACCTGCGGGAACATCCGCTTTCAACCAACATCGTGATGGTTGTTACGGTAATTGTGGTGGTTGCCACCCACAACCTGGCGTTCGGTGTGCTGGCCGGCGTACTGCTGGCGGCCCTGTTCTTTGCCAACAAAGTTGGCCATTACATGCTGGTGACCTCCGAGCTGGATGAGGCAACCGACACCCGCACCTACAAAGTGGTAGGGCAGGTGTTCTTCAGCTCCTCGGAAAAATTCACGGAATCCTTTGATTTCAAGGAAGCAGTCGATAATGTGGTTATTGACCTGAGCCGGGCGCACTTCTGGGATATCACCGCAGTCGGTGCCCTGGACAAAGCGGTGATCAAGTTCCGCCGTGAAGGCTCGGAAGTTGAGGTTATCGGGCTGAATGAAGCCAGTGCCACGATTGTTGACCGCTTTGGCGTGCACGACAAGCCGGACGCCGTTGACCAGCTGATGGGGCACTGACATGACACAGGCCAAAGAATCCAACAGCGATCGCAGTCAGAATAACAATCACAAGGATCATGTAGGCGAGGTGGAGATGTTACGAGTAGTTGCCTGTATTGATGGCTCCCAGGCCGCACCGGCGGTATGCGATTACGCCGCCTGGGCCAGCAAGCACATGGAAACCCCCATGATGCTGCTGCACGTGCTGGACGAGGAACGTTATCCGGCGGAGCCGGATCTGGCTGGCAACATTGGTCTGGGCAGTCGTGAGCAGCTGCTCGAAGACCTGGCAGAGCTGGACCGCAAGCGCGCCAAGCTGGCCCTGGAACACGGCCACCACATGCTGGACGAAGCGGCAAAGCGGGTCAGCGAATCCGGTATCAGTGACGTGGTGCAGCGTCAGCGTCACGGTGACCTGACCGAGTCCCTGCTGGCGCTGGAGAACCAGACCCGCCTGTTGGTAATGGGTCTGCACGGCGAGAGCAGTTCCGAGCGTGACACCCACATCGGCAGTCAGTTGGAGACGGTGATTCGCAGCATGCACCGCCCGATTCTCCTGGTGCCGGACGATTTTACCCAGCCCCGCAGCGCCATGCTGGCCTTTGATGGCAGTGCCACGGCGTTCAAAGGCGTGGAATTGCTGGCTGGCAGTCCGGTTCTGAAAGGCATGCCGTTGCACCTGGTGATGGTTGGACCGGATACCAACGACCGCTGGGAGCAGCTGAAGAAGGCCGAGAAAATGCTGACAGGGCTGGAGTCGGAGATCACTCTCGCTATTCGCGCCGGCGATGTCGAGCCTGCACTGCACGCCTACCAGGAAGAGCATGACATCGACATCCTGGTGATGGGCGCCTATGGCCACTCCCGCATCCGTCAGTTCCTGGTGGGAAGTACAACCACCACCATGCTCAAAACCGCCAAAAAGCCCCTCGTGGTGCTTCGTTAGGCGACTTCCTGGGCCAATTCGGCCAGATAGGCCATCGCCGCGCGGTGGCCTTGCTGATACCCCAGATCCAGCTTGTTCAGATCCGTCGTCAACCGGCTTACCGGAAAATTTTCCGGTGGCGCGATAATCCGGAGCCGGCAGTCGTCCGGCGGATTTCGAATGAATTCCAGCGTCTCGTTGTATCTTTCGCCTCGCTTGATCAAGGCCTCGGCGAGCCCCGGTTGCTCCCGGAACATCCGTTTGGTGAGTGCCGGAAACGCCAATGGCTTTTTCTCATAGCCCAGCGGTCGGGAAAGCACGACCGTGATATCCCGGGCTCCCCGTCGATAGGCCTCCGCAACCGGAATGGAATCGGCAATTCCGCCATCACTCATGGGTTCGTCCTCCACTCTCGGGTAATCGCGGTAGGCCAGGGGAATGGAGCAGGAGGCGGTGAGCACGTCGTGTATATTCTGGTCGTCGACCGGAAAATACCGGGCCTCACCGGTTACCACCGACGTGGTTGCCACCCAGAGTTTGGTGGTGCCAGTCAGGTAGCGTTCCAGATCGAGCGGTACCTCCTGGTAGGACTGATGCCAGAGCCAGTGAACATCGCACAAATGCCCGCCCTGGAAGAAACGGCCCCAGTTAATAAACTCTGGCCGACATGCGTGGTCGGTAATTACCCTGTGATTCCGGCCGTGGTGGCCGCAAAGGTAACCGATCAGATTGGTTGAGCCGGCGGAGACGCCCCAGGCCTCAGTGAACGGCCGGTAGCGTTTCTCAAGAAAGGCATCCAGAACGCCTGCGGCGAAAATGCCGCGCATGGCGCCGCCCTCGACAACGAGGGCATTGCTGGTTGCGGTGTCACTGTGGGTCTGGAGCATCCGTTCCCCCTCTATGTCCTGATGTCCGGTGAGGCCAATACATGGTCTCAGGCTACCAGTTTTACGGTAGGTTTTGGATCCGGGTGAACCCTCAGGCGCTGTTGCCGGCTGCCACACCCGAGGCCCAGGCCCACTGGAAATTATGGCCGCCGAGGTGGCCGGTCACATCCACCACCTCACCAATGAAATACAGGTTTGGTCTCTCCAGCACCGCCATGGTTTTGGAGGAGAGCTGGCGCGTATCCACGCCCCCCAGGGTAACCTCGGCCGTGCGGTAGCCTTCGGTTCCTGCAGGCTTGATCGACCATTGGCCGAGGACATCGGCGACCTGCTCAATATCGCTGTTCTTGTAGCCCTGCAAGGGACCGGTCCAGCCCTGCAGTTCGTTGAAGGCCTGGGCAAACCGTTTTGGCAGGTGCTGGGTCAGGTAGTTTGCAATGGTCGATTGCGGGCGGGTTTTCCGGAGGTTCAGCAGGTCATCCTTGATGCGGCAGGCCGGCAGCAGATTGATGGCCAGGCTGTCGCCCGGCTCCCAGAAACTGGAAATCTGGAGCATCGCCGGGCCACTGAGCCCGCGATGGGTGACCAGCATCGGTTCCCGGAAGTGCTGGTCATGGCACTGCACGTCAACGGGACAACTGACACCGGACAAAGGCGCGAGCTGTTCTTTCAATTCCGGCTGCAGGGTAAAGGGTACCAGGCCCGCGCGGGTGGGAAGTATGTCCAGCCCGAATTGCTCGGCTACCCGATAACCAAAGGCGGTGGCGCCCATGGTGGGAATCGACAGGCCACCGGTGGCGATCACCAGGGATTCACAGGTGAGATCGCCGGAGCCAACGCGCAGGCGGTAGCCGCTGTCGGTTTCGGTAATGCGGTCGACCGCTGTCTTCATTCTCACTTCCGCTCCTGCCCACTCGCATTCGGTCAGCAACATGTTGAGGATATCCTTGGCGCTGTCCTTGCAGAACAACTGGCCAGGGGCTTTTTCCTCATGCTCAATGCCGTGGCGGTCTACCAGTTCCAGAAAATCCTGGGGCGTGTAGCGCTTGAGCGCGGAAATGCAGTAGTGCGGGTTGTCCGACAGGAAGTTGGCGGGCGTGCTGTTCAGGTTGGTGAAGTTGCAGCGGCCGCCGCCGGACATGAGGATCTTCTTGCCCGGCTTGTTGGCGTGGTCCAGCACCAGTACGCTCCGGCCGCGATAGCCGGCGGTTGCCGCGCACATCAGGCCCGCCGCGCCGGCGCCGAGGATAACTACGTCGTACTGTGATGCTGAAACTGCCGTCATACTGCCCGCCAATCGAATGAAAACGGCGGGCAGTATACCAGTCTCAGGGCAGGTAGACGGAGCCTTCCATGTAGAATGCAGCCTGGCCGGCAATATCGACCCGGTCGCCTTTCAGTTCGCAGCGCAGCACACCGCCCCGGGCCGAAATTTGCCGGGCGTCCAGCCGTGTCTTGCCCAGCCTTTCAGACCAGTAGGGCACCAGCACGCTGTGAATGGAACCGGTGACCGGGTCCTCATCAATGCCTCCTCCAGGGGCAAAGTAGCGACTGACAAAATCACAGTCTGTGCCAGGTGCGGTCACAATGACTCCCAGATTTCCCAGCTGTTTCAGTTTCCGGAAATCCGGTTGAGCGGCCCGCACGGCCGCTTCGTCCTCAAGAATCACCATGTAATTGGTGTCGCTTGGAACAAAAAAAACGGTTGCGGGGGCGCCTTCCATCGCTTCCCGGATCAAATCCGGCGTGGGCTGCTCCTCGCAAGCATAATTCGGAAAATCCAGTACCAGCCAGTCATCATCGGCCTGCCGAACAGAGAGTGGGCCGCTCTTGGAATGAAAGCGAATTTGTGCCCTGTCCCATCCAAGTTTGTTGAAGATAACCCAGGCGCTGGCCAGAGTTGCGTGGCCACACAGTGGCACTTCGATGCCCGGAGTAAACCAGCGGATATGGAAATCGGCATCCTCGTCGTCCGGAAGCGGCACGAAAAAGGCCGTTTCCGAGAGGTTGTTCTCCATGGCAAGCGAGAGCATGACATTGTCCGGCAGCCATTGCTCCAGGGGCATGACCGCGGCCGGGTTGCCACCGAAAATCCTGCTGGTAAAAGCATCAACCTGGTAGAGGGGCTGTGTCATGGTCTGTTCTCCTTTGGGTTGTATTGCCTGATCTGGAAGTACCTTCGGATGTTGAGCTTATTGTAGGAAATGAACTGACTGCCATAACAGATTCAGATAATCTCATTTTGAACCGGTACAGAATGTGGTTTTGGGAATCTGTGCCGGTCAGATTCGACTGTATCTGTACTGCATGGAGAAGCGCGGTGTCTGGTGCAATAGAGTGGTGACTCCGGAGGTACCGGTGACGAGGGACTGGCAATGGGCATTCTTTACAATCAGGTGGCGGATCAGCTCCAGGAGTTGATCCGGGACGGTGTCTACCGCGACGGTGATCGATTACCGGGCGTGCGAATGCTGAGCCGTCAGTTCGGCGTCAGTATTTCGACCATTCTGCAAGCGCACCAGACTCTGGAAGCACGGGGCTTTCTGCAGGCCCGGGAACGCAGTGGCTACTTCGTAAGGCTGCCGACCGTGGATGCACCTGAGCCGGTGATGCGCCGGCATCGCAGTCGTCCGGTGCCGGTCAGCGCCCGGGAAATGACCCTGGACCTTTGCGCCGACGAGCAGAAGCGTATGGTGCCTCTGGCTACGGCGATTCCCCATCCGGATTACCTCCCGCTACGGCAGATCCAACACAGCACGCTCTGGGCTGCACGCCGCGGCCTGGAAACACTGGACTACGCCTTTCCCGGCAAGGAGTCGTTCCGGCGGCAGATCGCCCAGCGGATGGCGACCCTCGGGGTACCGGTAACCCCGGATGATGTGCTCGCCACCAACGGTGCCCAGGAGGCCATCATCCTGGCGCTTCGTGCCGTGACCCAGCCCGGTGACATTGTGGCGGTGGAATCGCCGTCCTTCCCCGGCATTCTTCAGGCCCTGGAAGTGGTCGGGCTGAAGGTCATTGAAATCCCGACACATCCTTCCGAGGGTCTCAGCCTCGAAGGGTTGCAGCTCGCCCTGGAACAGTGGCCTCTGAAAGCCTGCGTTGTGGTGACCAATCACAGCAATCCCATGGGCGCGCAGATGTCAGACGAGCGCAAGAAACAGCTGGTGTCCATGCTGGCGGCTGCTGCTGTGCCTCTGATTGAGGACGATATTTATGGGGATCTGCACCACTCCGGGGACCGGCCGCGACCGGCGAAGGCCTTTGACCGGGCCGATAACGTGATTTACTGCAGCTCCTTCTCGAAGACCATCTCGCCGGGCCTGCGGCTGGGCTGGATGGTGCCGGGACGTCATATGGCCAGCGCCCGGCAGCACAAGTATTTCGTCAACCTGGCGACCTCTTCGATTCCCCAGATGGCGGTGGCGCATTTTCTGGAGCAGGGCGGTTACGATCGCTATCTGCGGTCAGCGCGCCAGCACTATCGCGAGTGCACCGAGCGAATGCGTACAGCCGTGGCCCGGGCATTCCCGGAAGGTACCGCTGTGAGTCGACCCCAGGGCGGGTTCGTTCTCTGGGTGCAGTTGCCGGATGGCGTTTCCGGTACGGAGGTTTACCACAGGGCCAGGGCGGAGGAGATCAACGTGGCGCCGGGGCTGATGTTCTCCACCGCCGACAAATACGAAAATTGCCTGAGACTGAACAGCGCCAACCCCTGGAGTGAACGTATAGAGCAGGCCGTGGCCAGACTGGGAGTGTTGGCTCACGATGTCCAGGCTGCGGCGGGTTAGGGCCGTTCAGTTCTTTTCCCTACGCAGGTCCAGCGGGTCGAGCAGCCCGGCGGCAATGGCTGTGCCGGTAACATCCGGCAGGCGATCGGCGCCCAGTCGTTTCATCACCCGGGCCCGGTACAGATCAATCGTCTTCACGCTGACATCCAGCTGCTCTGCGATTTCCCGACTGGTGTAGCCCTGGGCCAGCGGCAGAAACACATCCCGTTCGCGCCGGGTGAGGGTGGCCAGCAGGGCGTCGGTTGCCTCATCGCCCTGCAGTTGTGTGCCGGATTGCTGGTGTTCCTGAAGGGCCTGTTGAACGCTGTCCAGCAGCAGCTGTTCATTGAACGGCTTTTCGATGAAATCGAAAGCGCCGGATTTGAACGCCCTGACCACAATGGGCACATCGGCGTGGCCAGAGACAAAGATGATGGGCAGGTCCAGCCCTCGCTTCTGAAGCTCCTCCTGAACGTTCAGGCCGCCGAGCCCCGGCATCCGCACATCCAGAACCACGCATCCGGCTTTGCCATTGCCAACGGCGTCCAGAAATTTCCGGCCGTCGCTGTAGGCCTGGACGTTCAGGCCCACTGATTCAAGCAACCATTGGGTGGATTCCAGCATGCCGGCGTCGTCGTCAACAACATAGACGGTGGTAACTTCCGGGGCAGAGTGGTCAGTCATCGGGCTGGTTCTCCGTGGTTGTGGTTCTGTGCTTCTGGTTCTGGCTGGCCGGGAATCGACAGATCAGGGACAGGCCACCAGTTGCGGCGGGACGGGCATCCAGAAAGCCGCCAAAGCCTTCAATGATCGATCGGCTCATGGACAGGCCAAGGCCCAGTCCCTGGGGCTTGCTGGTGTAGAACGGCTGGAACATCTGGCGGATACCCTGCTCATCCAGGCCCGGGCCTTCATCAGTGACTTCAATCAGGGTTTCGTTCTGATCGTTGATGCAGGTGGTTATGACGATCTGCGCAGGCGAACCCTGGGTTTCTTCGCCACGGGCTTCGATAGTGGCTTCAATGCCGTTGCGGATCAGATTGATCAGTACCTGTTCCAGCAGCACCGGATCGGCGGTGATGACTGGCGCGCAGCAGGCCAGTCTCTCGCGGATCTGCACGTTATTCTTCTCGGCCTCCCACTGACACAGGCGGGCGACGTTGTTTACGACATCGTTCAGGGCGAGTGGCGCGGTGCGCTTCTGGCCCTTGCGCAAGAAAGCCCGTAGACGCTTGATCACTTCCGATGCCCGGTTGGCATGGTGAACAATTTTCTGCAGGCCATCATCCACGCGATCCAGGCATTCGGGGTTGGTTCGGGCGCTTTTCAGATAACGTTGGCTGGCACTGGCAAAGTTCACGATGGTGGCCAGGGGCTGGTTCATCTCGTGGGCAATGCTCGAGGCAAGCTCCCCGAGCGTGGCGAGCCTGGCGGTATGCGCCAGTTCGTCGGCCAGCCTGCGGTTGTTCTCCTCGGATTCCACCCGGGCGGTGATATCCCGGGATACGCTGATGACCTCAATCACGGCGCCGGTGTAGGTCTCCCGGATGGCCCGGCTGGCAATCTCGAACCAGCGGCGGGATCCGTCCCGGTGGATGATCTCCAGGGTCATGGTGGCGTAACCGTCATCCCGCAGCAGGTTGCGGGTTTCCGCCAGTTTCTGGGCGACATGGTTGCCGCGAAAGACCTCTTCGAGCGGTTTGCCTCGTAATTCTTCCGGCCAATAGCCCAGCAGCCGCCATGACGCGGGGGTGGCATCGATAAAGCGCCCGTCCGGAGCATGGCGGGAGATCAGGTCGGTGGTGTTTTCGGTGATCAACCGGTACAGGCGGTTGGAGCGGGTTGCCTCTTCCTGGGTCAGAACCTCATCTGTGGCGTCTCTCGCTCGTGCCAGTACCCTGCCGCTTCGGACATCAGGGACGAACGTCCACATCAGGATGGTTCCCGGAATACGGGCTTCGACATTCTCGATTGCCCGGTGCTGTTCCAGAGCAGACTTCACAAGTGCCAGAACATTGACCGGCAGCAGCCCGGACGGGGAGGCCAGGTTCGCCGTCTGGCACAGGTTCCGGCTTGCGCGGTTGCCTTCAAGAACGGCGCCATCGGCATCCAGGATCAATCCGGGTTGCGGGTCGGCGTCGTGCAAACTAAATACACTTGGAGTGGAAGAATCGTTCATGGCTTATCGTTATAGTAAATTAACTATAATACGTTGGTATAGTTTCTAGTATTTATGCTATCCAATACTATTCTGGCCAGCCCGAAGTATAGCTAGTTTAGCGATATTCCTGAATACGCCATAAGAACAAAAGCACTGAAGAGGACCACGCAATGACTTCGATATTTGATCAAGGCCTGGCGCCCGTTGACGCCAACTACGCCGTTCAATCCCCCACCGATTTTATCGAACGTACCGCCACGGTTTACCCGGAGTATCCCGCCGTTATTCACGGGGCGATCCGTTACACCTGGGCGCAGACCTACGAGCGTTGTCGCCGTCTCGCCTCGGCCCTCAAAGGGCGGGGCATCGGACGTGGTGATACCGTTGCCGTCATGCTGCCGAACATTCCCGCCATGGTGGAGGCCCATTTCGGGGTGCCCATGATCGGTGCGGTGTTGAACACCCTGAATGTTCGCCTGGATGCCGAAGCCATTGCTTTCATGCTGGAGCACGGTGAGGCCAAGGTTGTGATTGCCGACCGTGAATTTGGTGAGGTGATCAAGGACGCCGTCAGCCGGCTGGACACCAAACCACTGGTGATTGATGTGGACGATCCCGAGTACGGCGAGGGCGTTCAGGTCAGTGATCTGGATTACGAGGCCTTCCTGCAGGAAGGGGATCCGGCGTTTCAGTGGAGCTTCCCCGAGAACGAGTGGGATGCCATCTCCCTGAACTACACATCCGGCACGACCGGGAACCCGAAGGGAGTGGTTTACCACCATCGTGGCGCCTACATCAATGCCATTGGCAACCAGGCAGTCTGGTCCATGGACATGCATCCGGTGTATCTGTGGACCTTGCCGATGTTCCACTGCAACGGTTGGTGTTTCCCGTGGACCATCACTGCCATGGCCGGCACTCACGTCTGCCTGCGCCGGGTTGATCCGGAGAAGATCCTGCAGCTGATTCGCGACCATCAGGTTACCCATATGTGCGGCGCACCGATTGTTCTCAACGCGCTGCTGAACGTGCCGGAATCCGCCAAGGCGGGTATCGATCACGAGGTGAAATCCATGACAGCCGGTGCGGCGCCCCCCGCCCAGGTCATTGGTGCCATCGAAGAGATGGGTATCCAGGTGACCCACGTTTACGGCCTGACCGAAGTCTATGGCCCGGTGACTGTCTGCGCCTGGAAGACCGAGTGGGATGCGTTGCCGTTGCACGACCGGGCCCGGAAGAAGGCGCGCCAGGGCGTTCGTTATCACACCCTTGCCGGCACCATGGTCGGCGACCCGAACACCATGGAACCGGTGCCCAAAGACGGTCAGACCATCGGTGAAATCTTCCTGCGCGGTAATACCGTGATGAAGGGCTACCTGAAGAACCCCAAGGCCACCGAAGAGGCGTTCCGGGGCGGATGGTTCCACACCGGCGACCTGGCTGTGTGGCACGAAGACGGCTACATGGAGATCAAGGACCGGCTGAAGGACATCATCATCTCCGGTGGTGAAAACATCTCCACCATTGAGGTCGAGGATACCCTGTACCGCCACCCGGCAGTGCTCGAGGCGGCCGTGGTTGCCCGGCCTGACGAGAAGTGGGGCGAAACCCCCTGTGCTTTCGTGACTCTCAAGCCGGAAGCCGGACAGGTAAGCGAGGAAGAGATCATCAACTTCTGCCGCGAGCACCTGGCCCGGTTCAAGGTACCCAAGACCATCGTCTTCTCGGAGCTGCCCAAGACTTCCACGGGCAAGATCCAGAAGTTCGTGCTGAGGGACCAGGCCAAAGAGCTGGACTGATCCCCCCATCGGCTGCGCCATTCCGGCGCAGCCGGCTTTAACCAGAAAAACAACGCTGTCAGGCCCACGCGCCGCGTGAGCCCGGAGACCTTTTTATGCAAATGTTTCACCGAAAGAACGGGGAAGAACAGCCATTCTGGCCAGCTGGTCCCTTCAAGGTTCGTCTGCCGTTTGTCCATTACCGCTGGGAATTTGCGGAGATGGTGCAGGCCCTGATCATGTTTGTGGTCAGCCTGGCCATGATCCCCCTTCTTGAGAAATACCTGGGTGTGCCTTACGACGTGGCTCTGGCCTACGTGGTGATTTGTGGTATCGGTTTCATGCTGCCGGCACTGCTGGGTGTGCCCCTGGTACCAGGCTGGATTACGCCGGGTATTCCGGTTGTTCTGCTGTTCCTGAGTGACTACGAGCCCGGCCCGGAGGCGATTCAGGCTCTGTTCGCCCTGCAGTTCCTTGTGTTCATTATCTTCCTGGTTCTGGGTATTACCCGCCTGGGCAGCAAGCTGGTGGAGCTGATTCCCCGTTCCATGAAAGGCGGGATTATCATTGGCGCCGGTATCGCGGCCCTGATGGGTGAGATCGAAGCAGGTGGCCGCCTGGCTAACACGCCAATCTCCCTGATCATTGGCGGTCTGGTGTGCCTGTACCTGATGTTCTCAGTATCGTTCAAAGGCTTTGTTGAAAGTAATTCCATCGCCCGCAAGATTGCCAACTACGGCATGGTGCCGGGCATGGTGGTTGCGATTCTGGTTGGTTTTGCCACCGGCGAATACGAGGTGCCCAATGTGGAGTGGGGCATCACCAAGCCGGCGTTTGACGAGCTTTGGAACTACCTGCCGTTCGCGGTCGGTTTCCCGGATGCGAATGTCTTCCTGTACGCCATTCCCACGGCGGTGATCGCCTACGTTATTGCCTTTGGTGACATCGTGGTGGGTCAGTCCCTGATGAACCGCGTTGATCATCTGCGCAAAGACGAAGACATCGATAACAGTATCGATCGGGTGCACCTGGTAACCGCGATTCGCAACGGTGGCCACGCGTTCTTCGCGCCTTACCCGGGGCTGGCGGGTCCGATCTGGACAGCCGTCACTGCCACCATGGCCGAGCGTTACAAGTACGGCCGCAATGCCATGGACTCCATTTACAGTGGCGGCGGTACCTTCTGGATTACCGGTTTCATTGCCCTGTTCGTCCTGCCGCTGGTGAGCTTCTTCCAGCCGGTGTTGCCGATAGCCCTCTCGCTGACCCTGCTTCTGACCGGTTATATCTGTCTGATGGTGGGTCTGGAGCAGCTGGAGAATAACACCGAGCGTGGCATTGCCGGCACCATGGGTGTGGTTCTGGCGGTGTACGGTGCCGGCTGGGGCCTGGCCACCGGCGCCGTCCTCTATTTCCTGATTGAACGTACCAAATTGCTTGGCTTTACCGCCGACCCGGAAGCGCCGGGCGTGAAAGCCGCAGAAGAGCACTAAACCTGCGTCTTCCGGCTCTGCACCGGAAGGCGCTGACCCCCTGTGTGTCCTTGGGAGGCCTCGTGCCTCCCTTTTTTATGCCTGCATTTTCTCTTGAAATCCGGTTGTTGACAGAATGTCATTTCGTGACAATTTGTCCAATTTTACCTCTTGAAGTATTCCTTCCGCGTGGTTTCCGGGTTTAAACTGCTTCCACTGATGAAATTTTGTCCGCTGTTCATTACTGATAACAACATTACAAAAACAGGAGGCAGTCATGACCATCAGCTCCACGCCCGAGGGTGTGTCCGTTGAGCCAAGGCACTTGCGGTTTGATGTCAGTGAAGATCTGAAAACCCTCTGGCACGGCGACGACGCCTTCCGGACCGCGTTCTTCAACGCCCTTTCCTTGCAGTTCCCTGACGGCGAACAGCAGTTCATTAATGCCGTGCGACTCTATCGGGACCAGATTGAGGATCCCAAGCTGAAAGCAGAAATTCGCGGCTTTATTGGCCAGGAGGCGCTGCACAGCCGTGAGCACAAGAGCTACAACGAAGCTCTGAAGGCGCGGGGCTATGATATCGATGCCCTCGACCGGCGGTTCGAAAAGCATATGGCGTGGGTTGGCAAACTGCCGCCGAGTCGGCAACTGGCGGGCACCTGTGGTGCCGAGCATTACACCGCTGTTCTGGCCAACGCCATCCTGAGTCACCCCGAATGGATGGAAGGGGCTACCCCGGCCATGGCCAAGCTCTGGCGCTGGCACGCCATCGAGGAAACCGAACACAAATCCGTTGCCTTTGATGTTTACCGGGAATGTGTCGGCAACGAGCGGCTGCGCCGGATCGTCTTCCTGTTTGTGACCTGGAACTTCTTCAAGTACACCTTCCTGAACACCTGTAGCCTGCTGAAAGCTGATGGCAAGCTCTGGAGTCTTCGCACCTGGATTGGTGGCCTCAATTTCCTGTGGGGTAAACCCGGGGTATTGCGCAAGTGTCTGCCGGAATTCCTGGCCTATTTCCGCAAAGGCTTTCATCCCTGGCAGCAAGATAACCGTGAGCTGCTCGAACGGAATCTTCAGGAACTGGATATGACATCGACTGCAGGATAGGGCCGGGTTGCTGAAATTCTGACCGGGGTGTGTAAAACTGTCCGGCACAAAGAATAACGACAATAAAGGGGGCTTCCGCTTGAGGAGCTGCCCGGAGCTGGAGGCCCACCATGCGAGTTGGTTTGATCGTCGATTCTGCGTGCGACTTACCCTACGAATTCAGCCGCAAGCACGACCTGTTCGTCCTGCCGGTAACCGCTGTAATCGATGGCCAGACCTACATAGACAAACATGATCCGGTTCGGACCCAGGAGTTTTACCAGAGCGGCCTGTTACAGAAAGGGCATCAGGCCGAGACTCGCGCCTTCACCGCGGAACAGATCCACGACCTGTTCATGGAGAAGATCGTTACCCAGTTTGATGTTGCTATCTGCGAGACGGTCACGAAAACCCGAAGCCTGATTTTCCAGAATGCCACCGAGGCCATGAATAGTGTCCTGGCAAATTACGAAGGGGCTCGGCAAGCCGCCGGTCGCGATGGTCGGTTCTTCATGCGGGTCATCGACAGCAAGCAGATCTTCGCCGGCCAGGGCCTGCTGGCAGCGCATACCCTGAAGCTGATCGATCAGCAGGTCTCCAAGAATGCCTTGCGCCATGAGGTAGAAACCTTCAGTGACAGGATCTATACCTGCGTGATTCCCCGCGACCTGCACTACATCCGGGAGCGGGCACGGCGCCGTGGTGACAAGAGTGTATCGGCGTTGGTGGCCTTTCTGGGCAAGGCATTGAACATCACCCCGGTGATCTTCGGCCAGGGTGCGGAAGGCCAGCCGGCGGCCAAAACCCGCAGTTTCGATGTGGCCGTGGAAAAGGTGATGAATTATGCCGTGGCCCGCGTGGAAGCCGGACTCTTGACTCCCTATGTCAGCCTCTCTTGTGGCCTGACCTGGACCGAGATCGAGGACCTGCCAGGGCTCAACCGCCTGCGGGATGCCTGCGAGAATAACGGTGTGGAACTGCTTCTTTCCCAGATGGGTATTACCAGCAGTATCTATGTTGGCCCCGGCAGTCTTTGCCTGGCCCTGGCTGCGGAACCCCACAGCTTCAACGATTTTCAGTAACTCTCTAACTCTCTAACTC
>CAZFQI010000046.1:17973-25182 GCA_964520755.1 uncultured Marinobacter sp.
GCTGCGGAACCCCACAGCTTCAACGATTTTCAGTAACTCTCTAACTCTCTAACTCCCTAACTCCCCAAAAGAGTTCGCGGCTGAACCAGACTGGCCCGGCCGCATCCCTTCACCTGTAGTTTTGGCAAACCTGCCAGCCTTCACTTCATGTTAGCCTCTGGTCAGCATGTTTCATTTTAACAACAGGACAACTGACGCCATGACCAAAGGCAAAACGGATCTCGCCAACCAGCTGCTGGAACAGCATGTGAAGCATGAGCTGGCCTCGCTCAAGGGTGCAAAACTGCGCAATTTTCTGGAGCAGGAGCTGGATGAGCTTTGGGGGTATGCCGGTGAGATAACCCTGAACCGGATCACTTCGGAAGAACAGGTGATGGGTGTCATCCAGCGTATCGTTATGGATATGGAGCTGGATGCCGGCATTCCGGAGTTGGCCGCGGAAATGGCGACCGAAGTGCTCAATGCCGAGGTGCAGTCGCAGACCACCCTGGGTGAAATCATCACCCGCGAACAGGCCACCGGCTTTCTCGAAGAGGCTCTGGAGCTCCGGCAGCAGCGGGATCGGGTGATCAGCGAAATTATGGCGCACCCGGTCTATCAGGAGCTGGTGTCCAATGTGGTTTACCACGGCCTGGTGAGCTACCTGTATGAGGATAACCTGATCACCAAGTCTGTACCGGGCGTTGGCTCAATGATGAAGTTCGGCAAGCGCATGGCCAACAGGGCGGTGCCGGGACTGGATGAAACCTTTGAGCGGCGCCTGAAGGCCTGGCTTTCGGACAGCCTGCCCGGACTGATCAGCCGCAGTGAGCAGTTCCTGCATAGTGCCCTGTCTGACGACGAGCTCCGGGACAGCGTCATGGCGGCCTGGGTGTCGCTGGAAGACCGTACCATTGCCGAATTGCATGAAGGTCTTGGCGACGTGGAGCTGCAAGAGTTTGTGGTGCTGGGGTATGAGTTCTGGCTTCAGTTCCGCAAGACCGGATACTTCGAGAACTGTGCCCGGGCGGTGGTTTCTCACCTGTTCGTAAAATATGGCGAACGCCCGCTCACAGACTTGCTCGGCGATATGGGGGTCAATCGTGAAGTCGTCATGGCGGAGATTGATGCCTACGCAATTCCGGTTATAGACGTTTTGCGCGAAGAGGGCTATGTTGAGGCCCTGATTCGTCGGCGGCTTGCACCATTTTATAAATCCGCCGCTGCGCGCAAAATTCTCCAGCAGGAGGCCTGACTTCCCGATTGTGCCGTTCGGGCTCCCCTGGAACGTTTCGTTCAAGAGTTTATGAGGGAATGGTTTTGATCTCGGATCTGTTCTGGGCCTATCTCGTCGCAATTACCCTGCTTACGATTACACCGGGTGTGGATACCCTTCTGGTGATGCGCAATACCGGCCGCGGTGGCTTGGGGGATGGCTGTGTCACCAGCGTTGGCATCTGCAGCGGCCTGTTCATTCACGCCACGCTCTCGGCTCTCGGTATTTCCCTTCTGCTGGTGGAAACCGCCTGGGCTTTTTCAGCCCTGAAGTGGGCCGGTGCCTGCTACCTGGTGTGGCTGGGCATCGGTTCATTGCGCCAGGCCCTTCGTCGTGGCGACACACCCGAGGTAAAAGAGGAAAAGGTTGCTCCCCGGAAGGTCACCATGGTGGCGTCGTTCCGTGAGGGGCTGTTATCCAACGTTCTGAATCCGAAAACCGCGCTGTTCTATATGGCCCTGCTGCCACAGTTTGTGGATCCCGCCGGTAACGCTTTTCAGCAGTCTCTGATGCTGGCCGGAGTGCATTTCCTGCTGGCCATGCTCTGGCAGTGCGGTCTGGCCTGGGTGGTGGTCACCTTCCGGAGTCTTGGTGTGAACCCGCGGATGAAGCGGATGCTGAACGGACTGACCGGTGGGTTTTTCGTGGCCATGGGGGCCAAGCTCGCCAGTACCTGACCGATTCTAATGCTCTTCGCACAAAGAAAAAGGGAAGCCGCAGCTTCCCTTTTTCCGTTTCAGCTCTGAAATCTTACTTTTCCAGATACTGCAGCTTGTTCGGCTTGCCATCCCACTCTTCAGCGTCTGGCAGCGGGTCTTTCTTCTCGGTGATGTTCGGCCATTTTGCAGCCAGGTCGGCATTCAGCTCCACAAACTCGGCCTGATCGGCAGGCAGCTCGTCTTCAGAGAAAATGGCTTCGGCCGGGCACTCGGGTTCGCACAGGGCGCAGTCGATACACTCGTCCGGGTCGATTACCAGAAAGTTCGGGCCTTCGTAGAAGCAGTCTACCGGGCAGACTTCCACGCAGTCCGTATATTTACACTTGATGCAGTTATCAGTAACGATAAACGCCATAGTCAGATCCCTGGTCCAGTGGTCGGTCAGTCTCATCAGGAGCGCCTTCCGGCGCCACCGTTATATTTTGGTGCGCGATATTGTAGGGAGCGACCCGCACAGCCGCAAGCGTTGGGCTGCTATAACCTTATTACACAGATCAATTTTGCGCTATTTCTTCATCAGCGCCTTCAGTTCGTAGAGCTGGTTCATGGCATCACGGGGGGTTAGTCCGTCCAGGTCCAGCTCCTTGAGGGCATCTTCTACGGCACTGGGCTCAATGCTGGCGAACATATCGCCCTGGTAGACGGGTTCGCTAACCTGCGTTGCCGGTTTGGCGCGGGGTGTGTCTTTTTGCGGTTCGCCACCCGTGGCGGCCGGTACCTTGGGAGAGGCGGTGCCTTCCAGGTGGGAGAGCTGGGTTTTGGCGTTGCGGATCACATCCTGGGGCACGCCGGCGAGTTTGGCTACCTGAAGCCCGTAGCTCTGGCTCGCCGGGCCATCGTGCACGTTGTGCAGGAACACGATGCTGTCATCGTGTTCGGTGGCGGTGAGGTGCACGTTGACGGCATGCTGCAACTCATCGGCCAGCTGGGTGAGCTCGAAATAGTGGGTGGCAAACAGGGTGTAGCAGCGGGTTTCCCGGGCCAGATGCTCCGCGGTGGCCCAGGCCAGTGACAGGCCGTCAAAGGTGCTGGTGCCACGGCCGACTTCGTCCATCAACACCAGGCTGTGCTCGGTGGCGTTGTGCAGGATGTTGGCGGTTTCGGTCATTTCCACCATGAAGGTGGAGCGGCCGCCAGCGATGTCGTCTGAGGAACCCATACGGGTGAAAATCCGGTCCACCGGGCCAATAACCGCGCGGTTAGCGGGCACGAAGCTGCCGGTATAGGCGAGCAGGGCAATCAATGCAGCCTGGCGCATGTAGGTGGACTTGCCGCCCATGTTTGGGCCGGTAATAACCAGCATACGACGCTGGGTATCCATCAGAAGATCGTTGGGTACGAAGGGCTCATCCAGCAATTGCTCAACGACCGGGTGGCGGCCTTCTTCGATGTCAAAGCCCGGGGACTCGCTGAATTCCGGCGCTGAAAAACGCAGGGAGGTTGCCCGTTCGGCAAAATTGCTCAGCACATCCAGCTCCGCCAGTGCCTGAGCAGCATCCTGCAATGGTGCCAGTTGCCCGGCCACCGTTTCCAGGACCTCATCGTACAGGCCTTTCTCACGGGCCAGCGCCCGGCTCTTGGCGCTCAGGGCCTTGTCTTCGAATTCTTTCAGTTCTGGCGTAATGAATCGCTCGGCGTTTTTCAGGGTCTGCCGGCGAATGTAGTCCACCGGCGCCTGGTCGGACTGGGCCCGGCTGATTTCGATGTAATAACCGTGCACCCGGTTGTATCCGACCTTCAGAGTGCTGATACCTGTGCGGTCCCGCTCCCGGGTTTCCACATCCAGCAGATACTGGCCGGCGTTCTCGCTGATATTGCGCAGTTCGTCCAGTTCCTCGTCGAAGCCTTCCCGGATTACACCGCCCTCACGGATCACCACCGGAGGGTTGTCGATAATGGAGCGCTCCAGCAGATCCGCCAGTTCCGGGTATTCGCCAATGGTGGTCGCCAGCTTGACGATATGGTGGGAATTGACAGGTTTCAGTGTTTCCTGGAGGTCTGGCAGGGCCTGGAACGCATCCCGAAGCCGTGCCAGGTCTCTCGGGCGCGCTGACCGAAGGGCGACTCGTGCCAGTACCCGCTCAATGTCGCCAACGGTTTTCAGAAGGTCGTGTACCGGTTCGTAGTGAAACCCGTCCAGAAGCGCGGACACTGCTTGCTGACGCTGGCGGACAATGTCCACATCCCGCAGGGGGCGGTTCAGCCAGCGTCGAAGCTCGCGCCCGCCCATGGACGTTGCGGTGCGGTCCATCACCCAGGCCAGGGTGTACTGGTGGCCACCCATCAGGTTGGTGTCGATCTCCAGATTACGCCGGCTGGCAGCGTCCATTATCACAGCTTCATCCCGACGTTCGCGGGTCAGCTTGCGAATATGGGGCAGGGCGGTGCGCTGGGTTTCCTTTGCGTACTGCAGGAGACAGCCGGCGGCACAGACGGCCAGATTGAGTTCTTCGCAGCCGAACCCGGTCAGGTCCCTCACCTGCAGCTGTTGGGTGATCACACGGCGGGCGGTATCGGACTCGAACAGCCAGGGACCCTGGCGTCTTATTCCGGTAAAGCCCTCCAGAACTTCCTGGTAAGGAAAATCTTCGCTGATCAGAATTTCCGCCGGGCGTACCCGCTGGAGCTCCCCTTGCAGGGCTTCCAGGTTTTCCAGCTCGGACACGGCAAAACGGCCGCTGGAAATATCGAGCGAGGCAAAACCAAACTGCTCCCGGTGGTTATAGATAGCCACCAACAGGTTGTCCCGGCGATCCTCGAGGTAGGCGTCGTCACTCAGGGTGCCCGGTGTGACAATCCGGACCACCTGGCGGTCTACCGGTCCTTTGCTGGTGGCGGGGTCGCCAATCTGCTCGCAGATGGCGATGGATTGACCTGCCCGAACCAGCCGGGCAATGTAGCCCTCAGAGGAGTGATAGGGGATGCCCGCCATGGGGATCGGGTTGCCCCCGGACTGGCCCCGGGCCGTAAGGGTGATGTCCATCAGCTCGGCTGCTTTCTTGGCATCTTCGTAGAACAGCTCGTAGAAATCCCCCATACGGTAGAACACCAGTTCATTTGGGTGCTGGCCTTTGATCTTCAGATACTGCTGCATCATGGGCGTGTGCTTGGAAAGATCGGTCTGAGCTGCTGACATGAACGGGTCCGGTAGCCTTGCTTTGGATGAAGGCGTGAATTGTAAGAAAATAACTGCCGCGATGAAACGAAGGAGGTCATTATGCTGGCCAGCGATCAGGAATTGGAAGAGGCAGGCAACCGCCTTGGTGAACGACTGCTGCGAACCGGCCGTACTGTTGCTACGGCGGAAAGTTGCACCGGCGGCTGGGTTGCGAAGGTACTGACCGATCGTGCCGGTTCGTCGGCTTACGTGCTGGGTGGCCTGGTCACTTACAGCAATGAGGCCAAGCAGGGTCTTCTGGGCGTAACCCGGAAATCGCTGGATGAACACGGTGCGGTCAGCGAACCGGTGGTGCGGGAAATGGTGGCCGGTGCCCTGGTGGCGACAGATGCTGACGTTGCCGTGGCTATCAGCGGTGTAGCCGGGCCCGGCGGTGGCAGTGAGGACAAGCCTGTGGGCACCGTCTGGTTTGCCTGGGGTAGCAGTCCGGCCACCACCGTGGCTGTGGTCAAGCACTTTGATGGTGATCGTGATCAGATTCGCCGACAAGCCGTTCTCTTTGCCCTTCAAGGGGTTAACGATTTCGTGAGCGAACTCTGACGGCTTTCACATCCGGAGGGGTTGGTCTCCTTTGCGGGTTATGTTTTAATACTGTTCAAATATACAGGGAATTGACTGTTTAAGCTGTACGGATTCCCGATCCACTATTTCGCTGCCGGCCTTTATCTGAGGTTGGTAGCCAGGGCGACAGAGGGTTTGCACTAATGGAAGACAACCGCAAGAAAGCATTGAGCGCAGCACTTGGGCAGATCGAGCGCCAGTTTGGCAAGGGCGCTGTAATGAAAATGGGCGATCAGCCCCGTGAAGCCATTCCTGCGGTCTCCACCGGTTCTCTGGGCCTGGACGTTGCCCTGGGTATCGGTGGTCTTCCCTATGGTCGGATCTGCGAAATCTACGGTCCGGAGAGTTCCGGTAAGACGACGCTCACCCTGCAGGTAATTGCAGAGGCCCAGAAAGCCGGCAAAACCTGTGCATTTGTGGATGCCGAGCACGCCCTCGATCCAGTCTATGCCGAGAAGCTGGGCGTTAATGTGGACGATCTGCTGGTTTCCCAGCCGGACACCGGCGAGCAGGCCCTGGAAATCGCCGATATGCTGGTCCGCTCAAACGCTGTTGATGTCATCATCGTTGACTCGGTAGCCGCCCTGACGCCGAAAGCGGAAATTGAGGGTGAAATGGGCGACAGCCACGTTGGTCTGCAGGCGCGACTGATGTCACAGGCTCTGCGAAAGCTGACGGGTAACGTCAAGCATGCCAACTGCCTGATGATCTTCATCAACCAGATCCGTATGAAGATCGGCGTCATGTTCGGTAGCCCGGAAACCACCACTGGCGGCAACGCCCTGAAATTCTACTCCTCCGTTCGCCTCGATATCCGTCGTATCGGCGCCGTGAAAGACGGCGATGAAGTGGTTGGTAACGAGACCCGCGTTAAAGTGGTCAAGAACAAGGTGTCCCCGCCGTTCAAGCAGGCCGAGTTCCAGATCATGTACGGCAAGGGTATCTACCACATGGCAGAAGTCCTGGATATGGGCGTCAAGGAAGGCTTTGTTGACAAGTCCGGTGCCTGGTATGCCTACAACGGCGACAAGATCGGCCAGGGTAAGGCCAACGCCTGCAAGTTCCTGGAAGAAAATATGGACATTGCCAACGAGATCGAAGCCAAGGTTCGGGACAAACTGATGCCCAAGCCTGAGCCGAAGAAAGACGCCAAGAAAGAAGAGCCCGCAGAAGCCAACGGCGAGCTGCTCTAAGCTTGATGTAGGGAGGACGTATGGATGGCATGAAGAAGCTTTTGATTGTTGCCCATGCGCCCTCCCCGAACACCCTCCGGCTAAGGGAAGCTGTGGAGGAGGGTGCCCGCCATGAAGACATTGAAAACGTTGAAGTAACCGTTCTGGCACCGTTGGATGCCGGTCCCGACGACGTGCTTGCCTGCGACGCCATTATTCTCGGTACCACTGAGAATCTCGGGTATATGAGCGGTGCCCTGAAGGACTTCTTCGATCGCAGCTACTATCCCTGCCTGGAAAAAACCCAGGGCTTGCCCTTTGCTT
>CAZFQI010000047.1:0-1665 GCA_964520755.1 uncultured Marinobacter sp.
TTGTTGATGATCAGCAGGTCGGATTTGGTGATGCCGGGGCCGCCTTTGCGGGGGATCTTGTCGCCGGCGGAGACGTCGATCACGTACAGGGTGAGGTCGCTCAGTTCCGGGCTGAAGGTGGCGGAGAGGTTGTCGCCGCCGGATTCCACCAGCACCAGTTCCAGATCCGGGTGGCGGCGCTGGAGGTCGTCGATGGCCGCCAGGTTCATGGAGGCGTCCTCGCGGATGGCGGTGTGCGGGCAGCCGCCGGTTTCCACGCCGAGGATGCGGTCTGCGGCCAGGGCTTCGTGGCGCAGGAGGAAGTCGGCGTCTTCCCGGGTGTAGATGTCGTTGGTCACCACGGCGATGTCGTAGTGGTCCCGCAGGGCTTTGCACAACTGGCGCAACAGGGCGGTTTTGCCGGAACCAACCGGGCCACCCACTCCAACTCTCAGACAATGTGTCATGGCAGATCTCCTCAATTGTTATTCAGCTTCTGAAAAGCCGTGAATACTGTGTTTCATGCAGGGCACTTCCGAGCGCCAGTCCCGGCAGGATGGGCCCGAGTTCGTGATCGTTTCGTTCCAGGGCCGTGTCTACGGCCACCGCCAGTTGGGGCCGCAACCGCTCGATAATGCGCTGGGCGGCGGTATGGCCCAGGGGCAATGCCTTGCAGGCGACGGCGAGCTGGTTTTCCAGCCAGGCCCAGGCGAAGCCGAGCAGCGTCTGGCGCAGGGGCACGAAGCGTTTGTGGGCGGCCCAGGCGAACATGGTGATGTAGCCGGGCTCTTCCGGAATCAGGTGTGGCTCGGGCAGCAGCTCCAGGTTGCGCAGCAGGGTGACGAGGGCGCCGCCGAGGCGGGTGTCTTCGTCGCTCAGTTCGGCGGTTTCCCGGGTGGCGTGCAGCCAGTCGTTCCACTTTGCCAGCGCAATGGCATCGCCTTCGGCCCAGGCGGTCTGCAAACGCACCAGCAGGGGCAGTTCGCAGCGGCTGAGGCCGTCTTCCAGCACGCCTTCAATCCACTGGGCCAGTTCGGCTTCGTTGTTCACCCAGCCCAGTTCAAAGGCGCTTTCCAGGCCCTGGGACCAGGCGAAGGCGCCGATGGGCAGTGCCGGGCTGACCAGTTGCATCAGGCCCAGCAGCGCCAGGTCGTCCACCTGTGGGGTGGCGGCCTCAGTGGGTGTGTTTGTGACTGTGGCCATGGCTGTGCCCGTGGTCGTGATCGTGTGAATGGCTGTGGTCATGCCCATGGGAATACCCGGCCTGGGTGTAGGCACCGGGTTCCGGATCGAACGGGGCGGTGTGATGTATCAGGGTCGCGCCCAGGCGTTCCGCCAGTTCTTCCAGTACGTGGTCCGGGGTGATGCGCACATAGGCGCCCTGGTCATCCATGCCGATGGCCAGCGTTACGTGGCGGTTGCCCAGGTGGTAACACAGGCGCGCCAGGGGCTGGCCGTTTTCGATGCGGGCGGTAACCACCTGCTCTTCCGCCGCGCGGATGCGAATGACCTCTCCGGTTTTGGCCAGCAGCAGGTCGCCGTCCCGCAGCACGGGGCCACGGTCGAGAAACAGGCCTACGTCCACCTTGGTCTGGGTGGTGGCGCGCAGGCGGCCACGGATGCGCAATTCGTAGGGCAAAACCAGGTTATCGAGGATCTCGGAGCTGTCGATTCCGGCAGCTTCCT
>CAZFQI010000047.1:1765-16481 GCA_964520755.1 uncultured Marinobacter sp.
TCGGTGGCGGGCTCACAGGTGAGCAGTTCGCCATCGGCATGCACTTCGTAGGTTTGCGGGTCCACGGTGATGTGCGGGCACGCGTCGTTCAGTTTCATGTCGCCCTTGCGCACCTCACGCACGCCCTTGCAGGCGGATAATGGGCTGTCCAGGCCAAGCTCTTTGCCAATACCGGCATCAATCGCAGCCTGGCTCACAAAGCTCAGGCGGGTGGCACTGGCGGCTTTGCCGAAGGCGCCGAACATGGGGCGGTAATGCACCGGCTGGGGCGTGGGAATCGAGGCGTTCGGGTCGCCCATGGGCGCGGCGGCAATCATGCCGCCCTTGAGAATGGTGGCCGGCTTCACGCCGAAGAACGCCGGGCTCCAGAGCACCAGGTCCGCCAGCTTGCCCACTTCCACAGAACCCACTTCATGGGCGATGCCATGGGTGATGGCCGGGTTGATGGTGTACTTGGCGATGTAGCGTTTGGCGCGCAGGTTGTCGGCGCCCAGGTCTTCGTCTTCCGGCAGCAGGCCGCGCTGCTGTTTCATCTTGTGGGCGGTCTGCCAGGTGCGGCACACCACTTCGCCCACCCGGCCCATGGCCTGGGAGTCGGAGGCGATCATGGAGATCACGCCCATGTCCTGCAGGATGTCCTCGGCGGCGATGGTCTCGCGGCGGATGCGGGAGTCGGCGAAGGCGACGTCTTCCGGGATGTTCGGGTCCAGGTGGTGGCACACCATCAGCATGTCCAGGTGTTCGTCGATGGTGTTCACGGTGTAGGGCCGTGTCGGGTTGGTGGACGACGGCAGCACGTAATCCTTGGAGCAGGCGGTGATGATGTCCGGTGCGTGGCCGCCGCCGGCGCCTTCGGTGTGGTAGGTATGGATGCAGCGCCCCTTGAACGCGGCCAGGGTGTCTTCCACAAAGCCGGATTCGTTCAGGGTGTCGGTGTGGATCGCCACCTGCACGTCGTATTTGTCCGCCACCGTCAGGCAGTTGTCGATGCTGGCCGGGGTGGTGCCCCAGTCTTCATGCAGTTTCAGGCCAATGGCGCCGGCCTGGATCTGCAGTTCCAGGGATTCCGGCAGGGAGGCGTTGCCCTTGCCCAGGAAGCCGATGTTCATGGGCAGGGAATCCACCGCCTGGAGCATCTTGCCAATGTGCCAGGGGCCCGGTGTGCAGGTGGTGGCGTTGGTGCCCGTGGCCGGGCCGGTGCCGCCGCCCAGCATGGTGGTAATACCGCTCATCAGGGCTTCTTCCACCTGCTGGGGGCAGATGAAGTGGATGTGGGCATCGATGCCGCCGGCGGTGAGGATCTTGCCCTCACCGGCGATGATTTCGGTGCCGGGGCCGATCACGATGGTCACGTCTGGCTGGGTATCCGGGTTGCCGGCTTTGCCGATGGCGGCGATGCGGCCTTTCTGGATGCCCACGTCGGCTTTGACGATGCCCCACCAGTCGAGAATCAGGGCGTTGGTGATCACGGTGTCCATCACGGCGGCATCGGCACGCTGGCTCTGGCCCATGCCGTCGCGGATAACCTTGCCGCCGCCGAATTTTACTTCGTCGCCGTAGTGGGCGGCGTCGCTTTCCACTTCAATCCACAGGTCGGTGTCGCCGAGCCGCACCCGGTCGCCGGTGGTTGGGCCGTACATGTCGGCGTAGGCTTGTCGGGTGATTTTCATTTCTGGCCCTCCAGTTTGCCCATGACTTCCTGGCGGAAACCGTAGATTTCACGGCCGCCCGCGAACGGGATCAGCGTGACTTCGCGGCTCTGGCCGGGTTCGAAGCGGATGGCGGTGCCGGCCGCCACATCCAGGCGGTAGCCACGGGCCTTGGCGCGGTCGAAATCCAGCGCCGGGTTGGCTTCGGCAAAGTGGTAGTGAGAGCCGATCTGGATCGGGCGGTCGCCGGTATTGGCCACGTCTATCTGGATGCGCTCGCGGCCTTCGCAGAGTTCGATGTCGCCGTCTTTGAGCTGGTATTCACCGGGGATCATGGCGTCTGCTCCTTAGACAATCGGGTTGTGGACAGTGACGAGCTTGGTGCCATCGGGGAAGGTGGCTTCCACCTGCACTTCGTCGACCATTTCGGCGATGCCGTCCATCACGTCTTCGCGGGTGAGCACTTCGGTGCCGGCGGTCATCAGCTCGGCCACGGTGCGGCCTTCGCGGGCGCCTTCCATGATTTCGGCGCTGATCAGGGCCACCGCTTCCGGGTAGTTGAGCTTCAGGCCTTTGGCTTTGCGGCGTTCGGCCAGCAGGGCTGCGGTGAACAGCAGCAGTTTGTCTTTGTCTCTTGGCGTTAATTCCATTTTTGTTCTCCGCTTGTTTGTCGGATTACGCTTTGCTAATCCGACCTACGTTTTTGTTGCTATGGAGTTGGCGCGTTAACTCCGAGGTCTGCTCCTCTCAATCTCAGGTCAGCCAGATTCGCGGTATAGCCGCCGGCTGGCCGATCAAAAGTGGCCGCAATAGCTCCCAGGCTTGCTGGCACAGGGCCCAGGCTTCGTTTCTTTCCTGCCCGAGATAACGCAGCAGCACCACGCCCCTGCGGCGGGTGACGGCCCAGCGTTTGTTCTCTGGCAGGGTTTCTCTGAGTGCTTCAATGGCGGTCGCTTCGTCCTCCAGGCCGACAACCCAGAGGGTGGCCTGTACCGTGGCGCCGCCCTGGCCCCAGTGGCCTTTGAACCGGGCGTGGTTCGGGTCCATAAGCTGGCGCTCCAGCCACAGGGGGCGGCCGTCCATCAGCAGGCGGAATTTCTGTTCCAGGTGGCCGGAGACAAACGGCAGTTTGCTGGCCGGGCGGCCGAGGGCAAGGATTTCCCAGCCGATGCATCGGGCGCCGGCTTCCAGTTCGATGGTGGTGCTCTGTTCGCCCCGGGAACCGTCAAACGCCAGGGTTTCCTGGGGCAGGTATTCCAGGGTGCCGCCCTGCTCCACCTTCAGCCGGGTGTGCTGGGCCCAGGCGACGCCGTGGCTGTCGGCCTTGTAGAGTTTGGCTGCAGCGGGCGTGGTCAGCAGGGTGTGGGCGCCCTGCCCGACCCGGGCTTCGATGCTCAGGGCATCGCCGCTGACCAGTCCGCCCGGTGGGTGCAGCAGGTACACGTGGCAGCAGCCGTTGCGGCCTTCCGGGTAGAACGGGCGCTGCACTCTCAGCGGGCCTTGATGGCGCACGTGGGTCATGCGGGTGGCGGTGTTGCTGCCATCCGGCCGGGCGTCGAAGCCCAGGGCAATGGACGCCGCCCAGCGCCGACCGGCATCGAAGCGATGGCCGGAGTCGTGGGCAGGTTCTATGCGCTCGAAGACCGTCATACCGTCAGATGCTTCTTGATGAGTTCATCGGTGAGGCCGGCAATCTCGTCTTCCGCCACCCGGCGACCGCGGTCGAGGATGGCAAAGCGGTCGGCGTATTTGCGGGCGAACGGAAGCTTCTGCTCCACCAAAAGCACCGTCAGGCCGTCTTCCTCGATGAGCTTGCGGATTACCTCGCCGATCTGGGCCACGATGTTGGGCTGGATGCCCTCGCCCGGTTCGTCGAGGATCAGCAGGCGCGGTTCGATCACCAGGGCGCGGCCGATGGCCAGTTGCTGCTGCTGGCCGCCGGAAAGGTCACCGCCCCGGCGGTGGCGCATTTCTTTCAGCACCGGGAACAGCTCGTAGACCCGCTCGGGGATTTTCTTGCTGCCGTCCTTGCGCACGGCCAGGCCGGTGCGCAGGTTTTCTTCCACGGTCAGCAGCGGGAAGATCTGCCGGCCCTGGGGCACGTAGCCAATGCCGAGGCGGGAGCGGTCCTCGACTTTCTTCTTGGTGAGTTCCACGTCGCCGGCGAATTCGATGCTGCCGTTCTTGGTGGTTTCCTCACCCATGATGCATTTCATCAGGGTGGTCTTGCCCACGCCGTTGCGGCCCATCACGCAGGTGCACTGGCCCTGGGGCACATCCAGATCGAGATCCCAGAGGGTGTGGCTTTCGCCGTAGAACTGGTTGAGCTTTTCAATCTTCAGCATTACGCCTCCTCCCCGAGATACACCTTGATCACTTCCGGATCGTTGGAGACCTGGTCCATGGAGCCTTCCGCCAGCACACTGCCCTGGTGCAGCACGGTCACCTTGCGGGCGATGGAGCGCACGAAGCCCATGTCGTGTTCCACCACCACGACCGACTGTTTGCCGGCGAGGCTGGTGAGCAGTTCGGCGGTGCGTTCCATTTCCTGTTCGGTCATGCCCGCTACCGGCTCGTCCACCAGCAGCAGCCGGGGTTTCTGCATCAGCAGCATGCCGATTTCCAGCCACTGCTTCTGGCCGTGGGAGAGGATGCCGGCGAGGCGGTCACGCAGGGCTTCAAGACCGATCATTTCCAGCACTTCGTCGATGCGGTCCCGGTATTCGGCTTTCATCACGGCGGTGAGTGTGGGAAATACCCGTTTGTCTGCCGCCATGGCCAGTTCCAGGTTTTCGAACACGGTGAGCGCTTCAAACACCGTGGGTTTCTGGAACTTGCGGCCGATGCCCAGGGAGGCGATGTCCGGCTCGTTCATGGTGAGCAGGTTGTGGCGGCTGCCGAACCACACCGAGCCGGTGTCGGGGCGGGTTTTACCGGTGATGATGTCCATCATGGTGGTTTTACCCGCGCCGTTGGGGCCGATGATGCAGCGCAGCTCGCCGTCGTCGATGGTGAGGTTGAGGTTGTTGATGGCCTTGAAGCCATCAAAGCTCACGTTTACGTCTTCCAGGTACAGGATGGGGCCGTGGCGCACGTCCACCGGCGACTGCACCTGGGTCAGAAACTCGAACACATGCTCGCGATCGGTCAGCTCCTGGAACAAGCTCATACAGCAGCCTCCTGCGCGGTGGGGGTATCGTCATCGGTTTTGGCTTTGCGGCGCTTCTGCAGCAGCCCGGCAATGCCCTTGGGCAGGAACACGGTCACCAGCACGAACAGGCCACCGAGGGCGAACAGCCAGGCGTCCGGCATGATGCCGGTGAACACGGTTTTGGCGTAGTTCACCAGGATGGCGCCGATCACTGCGCCATAGAGGGTTGCCCGGCCACCCAGGGCCACCCACACCACGATCTCGATGGAGAACAGGGGCGAGAATTCGCTGGGGTTGATGATGCCCACTTGAGGCACGTACAGGGCGCCGGCCACACCCGCCAGCATGGCGGAGACCACGAACACGAACAGCTGTACCCGCTCCACCCGGTAACCCAGGAAGCGGGTTCGGGCCTCGGCATCCCGGCAGGCAACACTCACCCGGCCCAGTTTGCTGGTTACGATGCCCCGGCAGATCACGTAGCCAATGGCCAGGGCGATACCGGTGGCAATGAACAGCCCGAGGCGGGTGGCGTCGGTGCGCAGGTTGAAGCCGAGAATGTCCTTGAAATCGGTGAGGCCGTTGTTGCCGCCGAAGCCCATCTCGTTACGGAAGAAGGCCAGCATCAGCGCGAAGGTGAGCGCCTGGGTGATGATGGAGAGGTACACCCCGGTCACCCGCGAGCGGAAGGCCAGGAAGCCGAACACCAGGGCCAGCAGGCCCGGAGCCAGCAGCACCATGATGAAGGCAAACCAGGCCATGTCGAACCCGTGCCAGAACCAGGGCAGCTCCTGCCAGTTCAGGAACACCATGAAGTCCGGCAGCACCGGGTCGCCATACACGCCGCGGTCACCAATCTGGCGCATCAGGTACATGCCCATGGCGTAGCCGCCGAGGGCAAAGAAGGCGCCATGGCCCAGGCTGAGGATGCCGAGGTAACCCCACACCAGGTCTACTGCCACCGCCAGCAAGGCATAGCAGAGGTATTTGCCCAGCAGGGTGACGGTAAAGGCACTCACATGCAGGGCGCTGTCCTGGGGCATGAACAGGTGAAGGAAGGTCACCACCACCAGGGCCGTAAACAGCACACCAAGAAACAGTTGCGTGGATCGCTCACGCAGGGGTCTAGTCAACCACATACCTTAACCCTCCGCAGCCCGGCCTTTCTGGGGGAAGAGCCCCTTCGGCCGTTTCTGGATAAACAGGATGATGAACACCAGCACGATGATCTTGGCGAGGACGGCACCGGCCCAGGGTTCGAGCAGCTGGTTGATGGTGCCCAGGGAAAGCCCGGCAATGAGGGTGCCCCAGAGGTTACCGACGCCGCCGAACACCACCACCATGAACGAATCAATGATGTAGTTCTGGCCCAGGTTCGGGCCCACGTTGGTGAGCTGGGACAGCGCCACGCCGGCGAGGCCGGCCACGCCGGAGCCCAGGGCAAAGGTCATGATGTCTACCCGGGTGGCGCGGATGCCCATGGAGCGTGCCATGGCCCGGTTCTGGGTGACGGCGCGCACTTCCAGGCCCAGGCGGGTCTTGCGCATGATCAGCATCAGACCGGCGAAGACAATCAAGGCGAAGGCCAATACATAGAGGCGGTTCAGGGTCAGCGAGAGCGCGTCGTTGATCACCAGGGAGCCGCTCATCCACTCCGGCGTCACCACGGTACGGTTCTGCGGAGAGATCACGGTGCGCACCAGCTGTTGCAGGATCAGGCTGATACCAAAGGTGGCCAGCAGGGTTTCCAGCGGGCGGCCTTTGAGGTACTGGATTACGCTTCGCTCAATGATGATGCCGGCGGTGGCCGCGACCATGAAGCCGGCGGGAATCGAGAGAATCAATGCCAGGCCAGGTTGGCCGGGGAAGAGTTGCTGCATGCCCCAGGTGGTGTAGGCACCCAGCATGATCAGTTCGCCGTGGGCCATGTTGATCACGCCCATCACGCCGAAGGTGATGGCCAGGCCAATGGCGGCGAGGACCAGAACCGAACCGAGGGAAAGGCCGAAATACAGGGTCTCGGCGGCGCGGTTCAGTTTGAGTTTCTGTTCAATGCTTTCGAGGGCCTTGGCGGCACGTTGAGCCAGCGCCTCGTTGTCACCGCGAACGGCTTCGTTCAAAGCGGCGCGGGCGCGGGGATGCAGGCTGCCGGCGAGCACGTCCACGGCCTCCAGATTGCCCTCGCCTACCCGGTAGATGGCCAGGGCCTCCTCAATGCGGTTGCGCACGGCGGCGTTTTCTTCCTTCGCCAGCTGCGCTTCCAGCGGCTCCACCAGCGAGGCGTCCACTTTGCCCATCATGTCCTGCGCGGAGGCTTCACGCACATCCGGGTCTTTGGCATTCAGGTCCAGCATGGCGAGTATGCCTTCAAGCTGGCCCCGTATACGGTTATTGATGGCGACTCTGTCCAGCTCACGGCGGGACATTTCACCCATATTCTCTCCGGTCAGCGGATCTGCGATTTCCCAGTCCCTGCCCCGGTTGTTCAGTACCAATACCACCTGCCCGGTGTCTTTTATCCGGCTCAGGCGGTTGCTTCCGTAGGCTTCGAGCCAGCCCCTGGCTCTTTCATCACCACTGCTGACGATGGCGTTAATCGCCTCTTCCACTTTACTGGCTGGCGCCTCTGCAAGGTTGATCAGCAGAGCCTTGCCAGGATCGTCTTCCTGCGCCGTTGCGGGCAGCGATAGCAGGGAAAACAGGGCGATAAGCAGCAATGTGAGCGATCGGCAGATGCTCATGAGAGTGTCCTGTCTGTTTCAAGCGTGTTGCGGGGCAACAGCCGGAGGCGTAACTACCCCCGGCTGTCCATGGTGCTATTTATTAGAGCTATACCGTCTGAGCCTTACTCGGCTTCGGCGGCCATTTCACCCGCAGACGCGCCACAGGTGCCGGTTGCGGTGTTAAACGTTCCGCAGAACATGGGCTTGCGCCAATCGGCAATCATGTCCCGTGAACCCGGCAGGTAGTCAGACCAGGCATCGCCAGCGACCAGCGACGGGGTTTCCCAGACAACGGAGAACTGGCCGTTATCCTGGATCTCGCCAATCAATACCGGCTTGGTGATGTGGTGGTTGGGCATCATGGCGGCGTAGCCGCCGGTGAGGTTGGGCACGGTTACGCCGATGATGGCGTCTTTCACCGCGTCCACGTCGGTGGTGCCGGCTTTCTTGACCGCTTCCACGTACATGTTGAAACCGATGTAGTGGGCTTCCATCGGGTCGTTGGTTACGGCTTCGTCGTTGCCGGTGTGCTCGATCCACTGGTCAATGAAGTCGTAGTTGGCGTCATTATCAACGCTCATGAAGTAGTTCCAGGCAGCCAGATGGCCAACCAGCGGGCCGGTGTCGATACCGGAGAGTTCCTGCTCACCCACAGAGAAGGCAACGACCGGGATGTCAGAGGCAGCAATGCCCTGGTTACCCAGCTCACGGTAGAAGGGCACGTTGGCATCACCATTGATGGTGGAAACCACGGCGGTCTTCTTGCCGGCGGAACCGAAGCGCTTGATGTCAGAAACGATGTTCTGCCAATCGGAGTGACCAAACGGCGTGTAGTTGATCATGATGTCTTCCTTGGCCACACCCATGTCCATCAGGTAGGTCTCAAGGATCTTGTTGGTGGTGCGCGGGTAGACGTAGTCGGTACCCGCCAGCACCCAGCGCTCGACGCCGATTTCGTTCATCAGGTAGTTAACCGCAGGAATCGCCTGCTGGTTGGGCGCAGCGCCGGTGTAGAAGACGTTTTCGGAGGATTCCTCACCCTCGTACTGTACCGGGTAAAACAGAAGGCCGTTCAGCTCTTCCACCACCGGCAGTACCGATTTACGGGAAACCGAGGTCCAGTTACCGAAGATCACGTCGACTTTTTCCTGGGCCAGCAATTCGCGGGCCTTTTCAGCAAACAGCGGCCAGTTGGAAGCCGGGTCTACAACAACCGCTTCCATCTGACGACCGAGCACACCGCCTTTGGCGTTCTGTTGCTCGATCAGCATTTCAACGGTGTCTTTCAGAACGGTTTCACTGATCGCCATGGTGCCGGACAGTGAGTGCAGGATGCCCACCTTGATGGGGTCTTCCGCCGCCATGGAATTGAAAGAGATGGAAAGTGCGAGTGCAGAGAGGCCCAGTTTCACGTGTTTTTTGAGGCTCATGTTGTGCGTCCTTTTCTTTAGTTGGGGGATGCAGTTCGTCTTGAAACGCACAGTAGCCACTGCATCTGCTGTTCCACATTCCATGTATATCCCGCAAAAACAGCATGTTATCTAGTATACAAGCCAAAAAGACACGGACCGAAAGCCATCCGCCCCACTCCAAACCTCTGTTTTACCGTTCCGCTTTGGTGCACCCGCACCGGCTTTGGGCGCGCCGCGCCGGAGCACTTTTGCAACTGAAACAGGTAACCGACTGTTTTTAATGACTTATCAATAAATTTCCGCAAATGGCACAGGCATTGCCATTCCACATGTATACAAGTTGATAACGCACATGAGGACAAGCAATGCCTTCAACACTCGGATGGACCATAAAGGACTGGCAGAACGCCTATAAAGAAGGCGCTTCGCCGGCGGCGCTGCTGGGTGAGCTGCTGACCGATCTGGATTCCACAGACGTGGCCTGGATTTCCCTGCTGGATGGTAATGGCCTGGCCATGGCCCTGGCAGAACTGGAGCAAACCCTGGAAGCCGTCGGTGGCGACAAGGCCGCTCTGCCACTTTATGGCATTCCGTTCGCGGCGAAAGACAATATTGATGCCAGAGGCTTTGAAACCACCGCTGCCTGCCCTGCGTTTGCCTATACCCCGGAAGAAGACGCCACCACCATTGCCCGCCTGAAGGCGGCTGGTGCGGTGGTGATCGGCAAGACCAACCTCGACCAGTTCGCCACCGGGCTTGTCGGCACCCGTTCGCCCTATGGCGCAGTGCCCAACAGCTTCAAGCCGGACGTGGTCAGCGGCGGTTCCAGTTCCGGCTCCGCATCGGTGGCTGCCCGCGGACTGGTGCCATTTTCACTGGGTACCGATACCGCCGGCTCCGGCCGGGTGCCGGCAGGCCTGAATAACCTGGTGGGGCTAAAACCGACCAAGGGCCAGTTCAGTATTCGGGGTGTGGTGCCGGCCTGTCGCTCCCTGGATTGCGTGTCCATTTTTGCGCTCACGGTGAACGACGCCGGGCTGGTGTCTGATGTGATGACCGGTTTCGACGCCGGCGATGCGTTCTCCCGCAAGGCACCCTACGCCCTGCCCCTGGATGGCCCCGCGCTGCGTCGCCCCGGCCCGATCAGACGGCTCGCCATTCCGGAACATCCGCAGTGGTTCGGAGACCAGCAGGCGGAAGCGGCCTGGAACACTGCCATCAGCCAGTGGCGTGGACTGGATGTGGAACTGGTTCCGATGGATTTCAGCCCCATGCTGGAACTGGCGGCACTGCTCTATGAAGGCCCCTGGGTGGCGGAACGCCATGCCGCCGTGGAAGCCTTCATGGCCAGCCACAGTGAGGATATGAACCCGGTGGTGAAAGGCATTATCAGCAACGCCGGCAAATTCAGCGCCACGGACACCTTCAAGGCCCAGTACCGCAAGGAAGAACTGCAGCGCCGGATTGATGAGCTGCTGGCCGATGTGGACGGCTTGCTGGTGCCCACCGCACCTACAGCACCCACCATTGAAGCGGTAAACGCCGACCCGGTCACCCTCAACAGCCAGCTGGGTACCTACACCAATTTCGTGAACCTGGCGGACATGAGCGCCCTGGCCATTCCGGCCGGGTTCCGGGACGACGGCCTGCCCTTCGGCGTAACCCTGATCAGCGGTGCCTGGAAAGACACCGAACTGCAGCACCTGGCCTGCCAGTGGCTCAACACCAACCCGACACCCCTGGGCGCCACCGACAAAACCCGCCCGGAAGAAACCCCCGGCGCTGCCATTTCAACGCCCACCGTGCAGGTGGCGGTAGTAGGCGCTCACCTCAGCGGAATGCCCCTGAACACCCAGCTCACCGAGCGCTTCTCGGTGCTGCTGGAGCAAACCACCACCTCCGCCAATTACCGGCTCTACGCCCTGCCCAACACTACCCCGCCCAAACCCGGCCTGAAGCGGGTAGCCGCAGGCGAGGGTGAACAGATCATCGTGGAAGTCTGGGAAATGCCCGCCTCGGCCTTCGGCTCCTTTGTGGATCTGATTCCCGCGCCCCTGGGCATCGGCAATGTGGAACTGGCCGACGGCCGTTGGGTGAACGGCTTTATCTGTGAAGGCTACGGCTTCGACGGCGCCCGGGATGTCACCGAATTTGGCGGCTGGCGCGCGTACATAGCCGCTCTTAAATCCGGCAAGGCATAAGGAGAACCGCCATCATGTTTAGCAAAGTACTGATCGCCAACCGGGGCGAAATCGCGGTCCGCACCATTCGCACCCTCAAGGCCATGGGCGTTGGCAGTGTTGCTGTCTATTCCCACCAGGATCGCCATAGCCTGCATGTGACCCTGGCCGATGAATCGATCGCCTTGACCGGTAACGGCGCCAGCGAAACCTACCTCGACAAGGCCCAGATTCTGTCGGCCGCCAAGCACACCGGCGCCGAGGCGATTATTCCGGGGTATGGCTTTCTTTCCGAGAACGCCGACTTTGCCGAGGCCTGCGAGGCCGATGGTATTGCCTTTATCGGCCCCACCCCCGACCAGATGCGCGAGTTCGGCCTGAAGCACCGGGCCCGGGAACTGGCGGAAGCTGCCGGTGTGCCCCTGGCACCGGGCAGCGGTCTGCTGGAGAATCTCGAGGAAGCTCTGCAGACCGCCAACCGACTTGGCTACCCGGTGATGCTGAAAAGCACCGCCGGCGGTGGCGGCATCGGCCTCACCCGCTGCAACAGCGAAAGCGAACTCCGGGATGCCTTTGAAACCGTGCGCCGCCAGGGCCAGAGTTTCTTCAACGACAGCGGCGTGTTCCTGGAGCGCTTCATCGCCCGGGCCCGCCATGTGGAAGTGCAGATGTTCGGCGATGGCGCAGGCAATGTGGTTGCCCTGGGCGAACGGGACTGCTCCCTGCAGCGCCGGAACCAGAAAGTGGTGGAAGAAACCCCGGCCCCGAACCTGCCGGCCGACACCCGCCAGAAAATGCTGGATGCGGCCGTCTCCCTTGGGCAGTCGGTGAATTACCGCTCCGCCGGTACCGTGGAATACATCTACGACGCCGACCGGGACGAGTTCTATTTCCTGGAAGTGAATACCCGCTTGCAGGTTGAGCACCCGGTCACCGAGTCTGTCACCGGTCTGGACCTGATCGAGTGGATGCTGAAGATCGCCGCCGGCGAAAGCCCGGACCTGGCGAATTTCGAGCCGGAGCTGAACGGCGCGTCCATGGAAGTGCGTATCTACGCCGAGGATCCGTTGAAGGACTTCCAGCCCTCGCCGGGCGAGCTGACCGACGTGCACTGGCCGGAAGACGATGTGCGGGTGGATACCTGGGTGGAAAACGGCAGCGAAGTCTCCGCCCACTACGACCCCATGATTGCCAAGCTGATTGTCCATGGCAAAGACCGGCACGAGGCCCTGGCCAAACTGAAAGCCGCCCTGGCGGAAACCCGGCTGATGGGCATTGCCACCAACCTGGATTACCTGCGCCAGGTGGTGGCCCAGCCAAGCTTTGCCGATGGCATTGTCTCCACCCGGGCGCTGGAGAGCTTCGAGTTCAAACCCTCCGTGGCGGAAGTGGTCAAACCCGGCACCTACACCACCGTGCAGGACTACCCCGGCCGCGTGGGCTACTGGAACATCGGCGTGCCGCCCAGTGGCCCCATGGACGATTATGCCTTCCGCATCGCCAACCGTATCGTCGGCAACCACAACGAAGCCGCCGGCCTGGAAGCCACCCTCATCGGCCCCAGCCTGAAGTTCCACAAGGATTCCGTCGTCGCCCTGACCGGTGCGCTCACCGAAGCCACCCTGGATGACAAACCGGTGGAGTTCTGGAAACCCATCACCGTGAAAGCCGGCCAGGTTCTGGCGGTGGGTAAGGCCATCAAGGGCTGTCGCACCTACCTCGCCGTACGCGGCGGGTTCGATGTACCGGTGTATCTCGGCAGCCGTTCCACCTTCGCCCTCGGCCAGTTCGGCGGCCACGGCGGCCGGCCCCTGCGCCCCGGCGATATGCTCGGCATCAGCCAGACTGCGTTGCCGGCCTGCACCACCACAGCACCGACACACGATCCCGCACCGGCAGACCCGGACCTGATCCCCGACTATCCGGACCACTGGGAAATCGGCGTGCTCTATGGCCCCCATGGTGCGCCCGATTTCTTCACGGAAACGTCCATCGAGAAGTTCTTCGAGCAGGACTGGGAAGTGCACTACAACTCCAACCGCCTGGGCATCCGCCTGAACGGCCCCAAGCCCGAGTTTACCCGGGCCGACGGCGGCGAAGCGGGCCTGCACCCGTCCAATATCCACGACTGCGAATACGCCATCGGCTCCATCAACTTCACCGGTGACATGCCCGTGATTTTGACCAAAGACGGCCCCAGCCTGGGCGGCTTTGTGTGCCCGGTGACCATTGCCAAGGCGGAACTGTGGAAAGTCGGCCAGGTAAAACCCGGCGACACCATCCGGTTCGTGGCCATTGATAACGACACCGCCGTGGAACTCTCCGAGCGCCAGGAACTGGCCATCAAGAGCCTGATGGCACCGCCGATGGTGGATCTGGTGAAGCCGGACCTGGCCCCGGTTAACGGCCTTTCCGCCACCATCCTTGCCCATCTGGAAGAAACCGACGGCCGCCCGGAAGTTGCTTACCGACAGGCCGGCGACCAGTACATCCTGCTGGAATACGGCCCCAACGTGATGGACCTCGGCTGCCGCCTGCGCATCCACGCCCTGATGGAAGCCATCGCCGACGTGCAACCCAACGGCCTGCTGGAACTCTCCCCCGGCGTGCGCTCCCTGCAGTTGCGGTACGATGCTCGCATCCTGCCCCAGGCGGCGCTGATGGAGTACCTGCTGGACCTGGAAGCCACCCTGCCGCCGACAGACGAACTGAAAGTCCGCAGCCGGGTCATCCACCTGCCCATGGCCTTCGAAGACAGCGCCACCCTGGAGGCGGTGGACAAATACCGCCAGTCGGTCCGCGACACCGCCCCCTGGTTGCCCAACAACGTCGACTTCATGCAACGCATCAACGGCCTGCCAACCCGTGAAGAAGTCCGCGACATCCTGTTCTCGGCCCGATACCTGGTACTGGGCCTGGGCGATGTCTACCTCGGCGCCCCCTGCGCCGTGCCCCTGGACCCAAGGCACCGGATGCTCACCTCCAAATACAACCCCGCCCGAACCTACACGGCGGAGGGCACCGTGGGCATCGGTGGCGTGTACATGTGCATCTACGGCATGGACTCCCCCGGTGGCTACCAGCTCGTCGGTCGCACCCTGCCGATCTGGAACAAGTACCTGAAGAACCCACAGTTCGCTGAAGGCGCCCCATGGCTGCTACGGTTCTTCGACCAGGTGTGCTACTACCCGGTAACCGAAGCCGAACTGGACGAAATGCGAGACCAGTTCCGCGCCGGCCAGCTAACGGTGAAAATCGAGGAAGAAACCTTCGACCTCAAATCCCACCAGGCCTTCCTCGACGCCAACGCCGACTCCATCGCCGAATTCCGCGAACTGCAGCAGGCGGCCTATGCGAAGGAAGTGGCCCTGTGGAAAGACAGCGAAGCCGAGGAGTTGGATAAACTGGCCAAGGCCCCGCCAAAAGCGGACGTCTCCGACCTGGCGAAATTCGGAGAGCTGGTGAGTGCGGAGATTGCGGGCAACATCTGGAAATGCCTGGTGAAGCCCGGCGATACCGTGGCCGAAGGTGATCCGCTGGTGATCGTGGAGGCCATGAAAATGGAATTCGAGATAAACGCGATCCAGGCCGGTGAGATCAG
>CAZFQI010000047.1:16581-25028 GCA_964520755.1 uncultured Marinobacter sp.
CAAAAGTGTGAGCAGCATGGATGCTGCGATCAAGCCCCCAGGGATGGGTTCACGGCGTCTTTTGAAACCCGCACCCCACCAGCCGGCCCAGCGGCCATACTCCATTTAACAGGCGACCCCGAAAAAGAGGGCGAAAAGAAGAATGGCAACAAACACCAAAAGAAAAGAGTCCATGGCAGACAGGGTTTACGAAGCCCTGAAGGACGACATCTTTGAGTTCCGCCTGATCCCCGGTGACAAGTTCAGCGAGGGCGATGTCGGAACGCGCCTGCATGCCAGCCGGACTCCGGTTCGGGAGGCGCTTTACCGGTTGCAGCGGGAAGGCTATGTGGAAGTGTTGTTCCGCAGTGGCTGGCAGGTTAAGCCGTTTGATTTCCAGCAGGTGGAGGAGCTGTATGACCTGCGGATTACCCTTGAGCGGGCGGCGATGCACAAGATCTGTGGGCTGGATGAGGAACCTTCCGCAATCCGCACGCTGACGGCCATCTGGAACCCGGACCACCCTTCCGAACGGGCGGTGGGCAGCACGGTTCGGGCGCTGGATGAGAGTTTCCATTGCGACCTGGTGGCGGCGGCCGGAAACCGGGAGATGACTCGAATTCACCGGGAGATCACCGACCGGCTCCGGATTATCCGGCGCCTGGACTTCACTCGCGATGACCGGGTGGACGCCACCTATGTGGAGCATGCCGCGATTCTGGAAGCGCTTCGTAACGGCATGGCCAGTGAGGCGGCGGATCGGTTGACCCGCCATATTCGGGCCAGCCAGAAGGCGGTTCGGGAGATCACCATGGAACGGATTCGGGAGGCCGCCGCGGCCCATCGCAACGGGCAACAAATTGCCTCGCAGGACGCGTAAATACTGAACTCGCGTTCATTTCGGTCTGCACCCCAAAACTTACAAACCTGTAAGACATATCGCACAAATCTGGGAGCGATTCTCCGATAGGTAGGAATTCGTTCCCCAGTAGAATGGTCAGTGTCAGGGATGACAAGCCAGCAAGGAACGTTGGCTCAAGGATGAGAACTCCAGGGAAGAGCCCTCCGCGGCTCAGGAGTTGCCCGAAGGATCAGGGCTTACAGGGATGAACACAGGGAAGACGCGCTCAGGATGAGTCGCACGCCTGAAGGATCAGGCAGGGGTCAGCCACGGAATCGGGGATCACAAGGATTGTGGTCCCGTCCGTGCACTCCCCATCCCCACAGACATTTCTGCTCTCTTCTTACATTTCGCTTCTGCTGCTTTGCGCCCTGGCACATACCAATAACGCAGATTAGCCTCAGGAGCTCAAACCCATGAAACGCACGCCTATCTTTGCCACCCTCGTTCTGCTGTTCAGTCTGGTAACCGGCTTCGCCTACGCCGAAGAAGCCGCCATCAACATCAACACCGCCGATGTGTCCACCCTTGCCAACCTGAACGGCGTTGGCCAGAGCAAAGCCGAAGCCATTGTTGCCTACCGCGAAGCCAACGGCCCATTTGCCGTTACCTCTGATCTTGCCAAGGTCAAAGGCATTGGCGAGCGCACTGTTGAGAAGAATGCTACGCGCTTGACCGTCAAGTAATACCCCGGGCAGTGGCGCACCGCCGCTGCCCTTTCTGTCTCCCCCGCCTGCCCATCATTTCCTGCCCATAAAGTCGTCTGGCAACACCGCGCTCCCCACCCTATTATTGCTGGATAACAATTCAAAAACCTTTGAGCGTCCGCACATGGTTGATCCCATCAAGGTTTATCCTGCAAAACCTGCGAAAGTCTATTTCTACGGCACCTGTCTGGTGGACATGTTCTACCCGGATGCGGGCATTGCCGGGGTGGAGCTACTGGAGCGCGAAGGGATCGAGGTGCTGTTCCCGCAGAACCAGACCTGCTGCGGCCAGCCGGCCTATACCTCCGGTTATCACGATGAGGCCCGATCGGTAGCCAGGGCACAGCTCGACCTGTTTCCCGGCGACTGGCCGATTGTGGTGCCTTCCGGCTCCTGCGGCGGGATGATGCGCAAGCACTACCCGGATCTGTTCAAAGACACTCCGGACGAAGTGAAAGCCGCGGAGGTGGCCGGCAGGGTCTGGGAGCTGACGGATTTTCTGCTGAACGTCTGCCATATCAAGCTGGAAGACCTCGGTGAGCCCACCACCGTGGCCATGCATACTTCCTGCTCCGCCCGTCGTGAAATGGGCGTGGCAGAGGTTGGTCCGAAACTACTGGGCCAGCTCAAGAACGTGAATCTGGTGGAACAGGTGCGGCCCGAGGAATGCTGCGGATTTGGCGGCACCTTTGCGGTTCGCCACCCGGAGATTTCCGGGGCCATGGTTAGCGAGAAGGTGGACACGCTGGTGGATACCGGCACCAGGCAGTTTGTGACCACCGATTGCGGCTGCCTGATGAACATTGCCGGCTACGCCGAAAAGAATCAAAAGCCTGTTGAAGGCCAGCACATTCTGAGTTTCCTGTGGGCGCGAACCCAGGGCAAAGGGGGGCAGCAGTCATGAGTGAGACAGCCGAGCACACTGGCCATCATATAGATGTAAAAGAGTTTCACCCGCGGGCCCAGGCGGCCATCCAAAACCCCAAGATCCGCAAGAACTTCCGGGGCGCCATGGACGGGTTGATGTCCAAGCGCAAAGCCGCCTTCGAAGGCTGGGACCTGGAAACCCTTCGGGAGTTGGGCGCCAATGTACGCCTCCGGGCCCTCGCCAACCTGCCGGACCTGTTGGAGCAGCTTGAGAAGAAGCTGACCGAGAATGGCATCAAGGTGCACTGGGCGGTGGATGGCGATGAGGCCTGCCGGATCGTGCGGGATATCTGCAAGGCCCGGGATGCCAGGACGGTGATCAAGGGCAAGTCCATGGTCTCCGAGGAAATGGAGCTGAACCATTACCTGGAGGAACAGGGTATCGAGGCCCTGGAGTCGGATCTGGGCGAATACATCGTGCAGCTGGCGGATGAGACCCCGTCGCACATCATCATGCCCGCCATCCACAAGAACACCGGTGAGATCTCCCAGTTATTGCACGATAAAACCGGTACCGATCTCTCCAACGATGTGGAATACCTCACCGCCAGTGCCCGCCAGCAACTGCGGGAAAAGTTCATGAATGCCGACGTGGGGGTTTCCGGGGTTAACTTTGCGGTGGCGGAGACCGGCACCCTCTGCCTGGTGGAAAACGAAGGCAATGGCCGGATGACCACCACGGTGCCGAAGTGCCACATTGCCGTCACCGGCATCGAGAAAGTGGTGCCGACCATGGAAGACGTCTCTGCCCTGCTCGCGCTGCTGACCCGCTCGGCCACTGGCCAGCACATCACTACCTACTTCAACATGATTTCCGGCCCACGCAAGGCCGAGGAGCTGGATGGCCCCGAGGACGTTCATCTGGTGCTGGTGGATAACGGCCGTTCGACCATCTACCAGGACGACGAACTGCTGGACACCCTGCGCTGCATCCGCTGCGGCGCCTGCATGAATCACTGCCCGGTGTACACCCGCGTGGGCGGCCATGCCTATGGCACCACTTACCCGGGCCCCATCGGCAAGATTCTGATGCCGCACCTGATTGGCCTGGATGAGGGCCGGCATCTACCGAGCGCATCGAGCCTGTGTGGCGCCTGTGGCGAAGTCTGCCCGGTAAAAATCCCGATTCCGGACCTTCTGGTGCGCCTGCGCCAGGAGTCCGTGGATGGTGACAAACTTCACCCGGCCAAGGTGCGGGGCCATGGTGCCAAGCGAAGCTCCATGGAAGCGATGATCTGGAAGGGCTGGGCCTGGATGCACGCCAGCCCCGGGATTTACCGCCTTGGCACCGGTGTCGCCAGCAAATTCAGGGCCCTGCAGCCCTCAAAAGCCGGCGCCTGGACCGATTACCGCACGGCGCCAAAACTGGCCGCCAAGACCCTGCACCAGCGGATGAAGGAGCGTGGCCAATGAGTTCCCGGGAAACGATTCTTCAGCGTCTGCGCAACCGGACCGGCGGCGAACTGACGGTTCCGGAATGTGACTTCTCGGTTCTGGTTCGCGATGACTGGTCCACCAGGGAACGTATCGAGCGGTTCGAGAAGATGATCGAATCGGTTCACGGCGAGGTGCACCACTGCACCGAAGACATGTGGATGGATCGCCTGGCCGAGGTGCTGAACACCCGCGGTGCCAGGAATCTGCTGATTCCGAAGCAGCACGAAATCGGCCAGGCCCTTCGCGATGCCGGCCGTGACGATCTGCCGGAACTTCTGATTTACGACGAGCCGATCGAGAGCTGGCAGGGCCACCTGTTCAACGAGGTGGACGCCAGCATTACTTCCACACGTGGCGGTATTGCCGAGACCGGCTCGCTGATCCTGTGGCCAAACAATGATGAGCCCCGGCTTATGAGCCTGGTGCCGCCGGTGCACATCGCCGTGCTCAAGGCCTCGGAACTCTACACAACCTTTCATGAAGCCATGAAGGCCCAGAACTGGGCCGCTGGTATGCCGACCAATGCCCTGTTAATCTCAGGCCCTTCCAAAACCGCCGACATCGAGCAAACCCTTGCCTACGGTGTTCACGGTCCCAAAGAGCTGATTGTGTTGATGATTGAATGATCCAAGGCGCCCTGTTGATCGCCCTGGCAGCCCTGCTATGGGCGACCACGGGTATTGTTGCGAAATTTCTGTTCACCGGTACCGAGCTTCAGGCCATCACCTTGGGTTTTCTGAGGCTGGCGGTGGCGTTGCCGTTTTTCTGGCTGCTGATGCGGCGGGAGCAGGCGCGCCTTGAACGGGCCAATCCAGGGGCCAGTGTGCCCGGCAGTTCATTACGAACCCTGACTCGCAAAGCCCTGCTTCCTCTGGCGGCATTGGGACTGTTCCAGGCGTTTTACCAGGGCAGCTATCTGCTGGCTGTCGATCTGACAGGAGCCGGCATTGCCACCCTGATCGCGCTCTGCCTGCCCCCGGTTCTGGTGGCCATTCTCGCTGCGCCCCTGCTGGGCGAGAAACCCGGCCTGCTGACGGTGCTCTCACTGATCGCCGCCATTATCGGAACGTCCATGCTGGTTCTCAGCGATATGGATACCACCGGTACCCTTCGGCTCGCCGGCATTCTGATCGCGTTATTCGCCGCCTGTGTGTACACCGGTTTCACGCTCACCAGCCGCTACAGCTCTGCCGGCACGCCGGTGTTTACCACGGCGTTTATCTGTTTCTTTACGGCGGCGTTGATTCTGTTGCCGGTGGTGGCCCTGAGTGGCGGATTTGAGGGGCTGGAAACCCTGAATTTCGGGCACTGGCTGATGGTGGTCTATGTTGGCGTGGTGCCGACCTGCATCGGTTATGTGTGCTTTTTCAGCGGCATGAAAACCACGCCGGCGACACTGTCCAGCATCATCGTGACCCTGGAACCGCTGTTCGTGGCTCTGTTGGCCTGGGTGTTTCTGGAGGAGATTCTGGGGCCGATCGGTATTGCCGGGGCCTTGATTCTGACCGCAGCGGTGATCGTGGCGTCCCGCTACGGCCGCAGGCCCGCAGCCGGCCAGGAGGCCGGCGCGGAGTAAGGAAGATCAGCCTTCCTTACGCTGCTTCTCGAGCATGTCTGGCTGCAGGATTTCAATCCAGTAGCCGTCCGGGTCCTTGATAAAGGCCAGGCCTTTCATCTTGCCGTCGTCCGGCTTTTTCACGAAATCCACACCGAGCTTTTCCAGGCGATCGCAGGCGGCGTAGACGTCTGGTACCGCAACGCCAATGTGGCCAAAGCCCTGGGGCTCGTCGTTGCCGTTGTGGTAGCCGAAGTCGTTGTCGTCTTCTGTACCCCAGTTGTGGGTCAGCTCAAGCATGGCTTCGCGGCCGAAGGTAAAGGTGGTGCGGTGAGCGTCATCGTGCGGCACCAGTCCGGCCTGGCGATCGTCCAGGTAACCCAGGAAATACAGGGTGAACTTCATTTCGGGGAAGTCCAGTTTGCGCACCAGGCGCATGCCCATTACTCGGGTGTAGAAGTCCATGGAGCGCTCGGGTTCCTTGATGCGCATCATGGTCTGGTTGAATACGTAGCCTTCGGTTTCGGGAACGGGGTCTTCGTGTAGGCCGGGGGCCTGTTCGAAATGCTTGGGCATTGTGGTTTTCCCTTTTTTGCGCAGGATTCAAACATTATACCTGTGTGCGTTTCAGGGGGATTTCAAGGGCGTAAAAAAAGACCCCGGGGCCAGAGACTAACCTGCGGGGTCTTGAGGGCCGGTTTTTTGGCCGGCGTTTCTTCAGAGACGCTCTGAAGACTGGGGGGCCTGTGGAGTTAGGCCGATCTGAACTTAGGGGGCTGGCGGGGCCATGAGGGAGCTATTTCTTTCGGGAAGCCGAACTCGCTTTGCTCAGACAGTCGTTTCCCTGCAGAAATAGCTCCCTCACACCCCCGCCGATCGAACTTTTGAGGCAGCCTGCCTTTTCTGGCGCTAGACCAACTGGTGTTCTTCGCCTTTGTAATAGGCCTCTACCCTTGGGTTCATTACCCGCCGCCAGAGCGGGGGGAACATGGCCAGGACGATCATTGCGGAGTAGCCGGCCGGGAGCTGGGGAGCCACTTCGTGGTGGCGGAGGATCTGGTAGCGTCTCTTGGCCCAGGCGTGGTGGTCGCTGTGGCGTTGGAGGTGGAACAGGAAGACGTTGGTGAGGAAGTAGTTGCTGTTCCAGCTGTGTTCGGGGCCGGTGCGTTCGTAGCGGCCGTTTTCGAGTTTGCGGCGGTGCAGGCCGTAGTGTTCGAGGTAGTTGACGATTTCCAGCAGGGTGAAGGCGATGAAGCTTTGGCCCAGGAAGAAGACGGCGCCGAGCCAGCCGAAGGCGATGGTGAAGGCGGCCAGTACCAGGACGCTGAGGCTGTACCACCAGATCAGTTCGTTGCGCCAGTTGAGGGCTTTGTGGCCTTTGCGCTGCAGGCGTTCGGCTTCCAGTTTCCAGGCGTTCAGGAAGTTGCGTACGTAGGCCTGGGGCAGGAAGTTGTAGAGGGACTGGTTGTAGCGCGATGAGGAGGCGTCTTCGGGGGTGGACACGTGCACGTGGTGGCCGCGCAGGTGTTCGACTTTGAAGCCGGCGTAGCAGACCAGTGACAGCAGGAAGCCGCCAGCCCGGGTTTCGAGTTTTTCGTCTTTGTGGATGAGTTCGTGGGCGACGTTGATTCCCAGGCCACCGACGATGCCGATGGAGACGATCCAGCCAATACTTCCTATCAGGCTGAATGTGCCGGAAGCCAGTTCCAACATGCTCCAGACCAGCAGGGCCGCGAAGCCGGCTACCCAGCCAAGCGTGATGGCTTTATAAAACCGCTCGCCGACCATTCGCGGCACGTCGGTTTCTTCATCCGGGTTCAGGGAATCCTTGCCCAGCAGCATGTCCAGCACCGGGATGATCCCGAAGACAACGACTGGGACGCCCCAGGAAAACAGGTTTACCAGATCGGTCGCGTGGCCTGCGGCCAGCAGCAGAGGCGGTAGTACCAGGGGAACCATGGCTATCAGGTAGCTGTACTTCTTCAGGGTCAGCAATAGCCGCCGGCGGGTGGCTTCGCGATCTACCGATAACTGCGTTGTGCTCATTGGGCTCTCTCCATCGGATGCTTGTTGGTGAAGCTTTGATCACCTGTTGTTTTGTGCATTATTGTCCTACAATATATCAGTCGTCAACCAGTCGAGAGGAGTTTTTTGACAATTTCCAGGAACCCCCGGCGGATCAAGGCGTTGTGACTGTCAGACTCAGAGGCTGTGATAAACTCATGCGCACACACTCCCATGCCGGCCGGATCAGCGCAGAAGCCGACCGGTTTTTACGACCTGTTCAGAGAGCCTTTATGGATTTTCAGGTGCCCAACACGCTGGCCGAGCAGATTGCCAATTACCTGGCAGAGCGGATCATGACCGGGCAGATTCGCCCCGGTGAGCGGATTCAGGAGGCCACCCTGGCTAGCGAACTGAAGGTCAGCCGTGCGTCGGTCAAGGAAGCTCTCTACACCCTGGAGCGCTGGCATCTGGTGGAGATCACGCCCCGCAAGGGTGCTTCGGCAACCCGGCTGGACGCGGCCCATGCTTCCGAGCTTTATGATGTTTATATGCACTTGCTGATGATGATGGCGGTGCGGCTTTGTGAGCGTTGGCAGGAGCGTGACAAGCCTTTGGTGCTTGGGGCGGTGAGCAAGGTTGTTGATGAGATAAAGGATTCGTCTAGCGACATCTCCGGGGTGGTGGAGGCAAGTTTCGATGTGATGGATGCCTGCTGCGAGGTGGTGGGGAATCCGTATCTCACGGAGGCACTGTCGAATTTCAAGCCGGCGGTGAGTCGGGCCTATTATCTGAGCGCCGATCGGTATCGCCGGGGTTTGACGCAGACCAGTGAGTTCTTTGCCAATTTGCCGCAGGCGGTTCTGGCGCGGGATTCGGATAAGGCGCAGGCGTTGATTCGGGAGTTTGCGGAGCACCAGAAGTCTCTCATTCAGCA
>CAZFQI010000048.1:0-24816 GCA_964520755.1 uncultured Marinobacter sp.
ATTCTTCGCAAGATCGTTGACCGTAAGTGGGAAGAAATTGACGAGCGGAAACCGAAGGTTTCGGCTGCAGATCTGAAAGCCAAAGCCGGTGATCAACCGGCGGCTAGAGGCTTTGCCAATGCTCTGCGTAGCCGAATTGAACAGCAGACCCACGCTGTTATCGCAGAGATAAAGAAAGCCTCACCGAGCAAAGGCATTCTGCGAGATCCCTTCGAGCCGGCCGTCATTGCCGAAAGCTATGAGAAGGGCGGTGCCGCCTGCCTGTCCGTGCTTACCGACCGCGACTTCTTCCAGGGCCACGAGGACTATCTGGTTGCCGCCCGCAATGCCTGCAGTTTGCCGGTGATCCGCAAGGACTTCATGGTCGCTCCCTATCAGGTCTACGAAAGCCGGGCCATCGGTGCCGACTGTATTCTGCTGATCGCCGCCTGCCTGACCAAAGACCAGATGCAGGAGCTGGAAGGTATTGCCCATGAGATCGGGCTGGATGTGTTGGTCGAAGTTCACGATGGTGAGGAACTGGATGATGCGTTGACGCTGACGACGCCTCTGGTCGGCATCAACAACCGCAATCTGCATACCTTCGATGTCTCGCTGGACACCACCTTTGATTTGCACCAGCGGATCTCCCAGGACCGGCTGACCATTACGGAAAGTGGCATCATGACCCGCAGTGACGTCGAGGCCATGACCAACCGTGGGATCTACGGTTTCCTGGTGGGCGAATCGTTTATGCGGGCCGAGGAGCCTGGTTTCAAATTAAGGGAGCTGTTTTTCCCTGCAGGCTGACTCCTTCAGATGGGGCGAGTCGGCGGGTGGAGCTTTCCAAAATCGTGCGGAGCCAGGGATGGCGGAGCCGAGCGTACAAGGATGTATTCACAGCGTATTTTGGAAAGCTTTACCCGCCGGCTTGCATGCTCCCATCAGGCATCAGGCTCAGCCAACGCCTCCTGCAACAATGCCAACAAATGCGCCGGCATGCCCTCTGCCAGCTTGAGTGCCGCCTCGTGCCCCCGGGGCGACATCTTGCCCCAGGTCCGGCGCACGATGCGTAACCACTTCTCCCGGTCATAGTCCGCTTTTTCCTCGTAGAAATCCGCGAAATATCGCTCCAGAAACACCATGCAGGCAACGTCTTCCAGGAGCTGCGTGTCCTCATCCTGCCTCAGTTCCCGCTTGGTCAGGATGGTCTCTACCCGCTCGCACTCGGCCTGCGGGTAACCACAATCAGCCATGATCTCGGCGGCCCGGCGGCCGTGCATCCGGCCACAGGCCTGACGCCACTGGTAATAGGCTTTGCGACCCTCCGGATATTCTTTCCGCGGCATAGTCCAGCGCTCTATGTGCTGGGCGCGGCAGGCGATCTGCATGCGTTCAGACGGGTCGGATTCAAGCTCGAACAGCCAGCGGGTCATGTGCAAGCTGTAGGCGTATTCCTTCGGGAGGCGTTCGCTGCCAAAAGACTCCTGATTGGGATCGGCCTTATTCGCTGCGTCAATAAACGCCAGCGCACACTGGAGTCTTGAATCCGTTGTGGTCATTAAGATCTCTCTTCTGGTTTCTGACTGGCCTGTGGCTCAGGCCTGGGCAGAGGGGCGCTCTTTGATTCGGTCATACCAGGCCTGCAAGTTTGCCTGCTCGGGCTTGATACGGATTCCCACTACGCGGGCGAACGCCACCGTTGTGAAGGCGTTGATATCGGCCGCCGTAAAGCGGTCGCAGCAGATGTATTCCTTGCCTTCGAGCTGCTTGTCGAGGAAGTGCATGAACTTCTCAACGCTCTTGCCGCATTCCTCACCCCACTCCTTGATCGGGTTCATCCGGTCCTTGAAGTAACCGGTGGTGTGCTGGAAACACATGCCGGTGGGCATGAAGAAGAACAGCTCGATCCACCGGAGCCACTGCTCAAGCTGGGCTTTTTCAAGCGGGGTGTCGCCCATCAGAGTCGGCGTGTCCGGGTAGCTCTCTTCGAAATAGCGGCAGATTGCCATGGTCTCTGCAATACAGGTGCCGTCATCCAGTTCCATCACAGGCACTTTCTTCATCGGATTTCGGGCGACGAATTCAGGTGTCAGGTTTTCACCCTTCTGCAGGTCAATCTCGATGAATTCGGCCTTGTCCAACAGACCTTTCTCGGCCATGAACATACGCACACGGCGGGGGTTGGGGGCGGTTTTGGTTTCGAAGATTTTCATTATTATCGGCTCCGTTCCTTATGAATGACGGCCTAGGCGGTTTAAAACGAGAAGACTGACCGGAAAGAAGAGTTGCGTCAAGCAACCGGGGTTAGCGCGGCAACCAGTTGCGAAGCTGCTGGATAATCCACTCCGGCTCGTCGAGTGGGAGATCGTGTCCTGCATCCGGGTGCAATTTCATGGTCCATTGCCAGCGTTCTTCGAGCGCCGCACTGCAACGCCAATGGACAATACGGTCGCCCCGACTGGCCAGCAACAGGGCGTCTGACATCGGGCGTTTTTCGCCAGGCTTATAGCGGGCCGCCGCAGCCAACTGGTTGACCGCATTTCGACGACTGACCGGGCGTTGCCGCTGGATGCTGTACCACTGCTTTGCCAGTGACAAGGGAACCTCACGATTGGAGGTGAGCCTGAGAATGTCCCGCTCGCGATCAAACAGCTCCCGGCGGCCCAAGAGTCTCAGCACCCGGGGCCAGGCGCCTGGCCGCACGCGCTGCCAGGGTGGGCTGAAGCCGGAACTGGTGTTGATCAGAACCAGATTCTGAATCTGGCCCTCGGGAGCATGCTGGGCCCAGTCCAGGGCCACCATGCCACCCATCGAGAGCGCCAGGATACTGAATGGACCGGGAATATGACTGACTTGCCCGGAAACCTTCTCCCGGATAGCCGCTATGGTTGCGGGACTCTCATCCCGATAGCGCACACCCGTACCGGGCAGATCGACCCTATGGAACTGGTGATCCGGAAATACCTCCCGAAGGCGTTCCGGGAAGCTTCCCCAGTGCGCGTGTTCCCGCGTCAGCCCCCGCAACAGAATCCAGTGCATATGAGTGTTCCGTTCGATGAATGCCCAGACCCATTGAATCGCTAGTGAGAATCCCGATACCAGTGCATGATCGCGGCTTCCCTAAGCATGGACTCCTCTTCCCGTACCGGCAACCAGTTTTCGTGGCTGGCCGCGGCGTTAACCAGGAAGTCCATCCAGGCCAGATGGCTGCGCAAAACCCGCTTGTGGCGATGGGGTACCAGAGGATTGAAAAAACCGTCGAGGCGCAGCAACTGACGCGGGCGCTTGCGGATCCATCGCCAGGAACCCATCTCCAGGGTAAGAGGCAGGAAAACGCCGGCATTTTCTCGATTGACCTGCTTGTAGAAGTAGTCCCATAAATCACCGTGAGTGAGGTAATGCCGGGACTGGGGCTCAAACCGGTAGTCGTGGTTGGGATAAGCCTGTTCCCAGATCAGCTTCAGCGCCATGACCGAAGCGATCCGGCGCATGGGGCGTCGCCGGTAGGCGTAGGGAAACCAGATCTGATCCTGCATGCCAAACCCGGAATGGCAGTCGAGCGACACGCTGAAGGGTCGCCCCGGAAGCAGCGCCTGTATCACCACTTCCAGCGCCTGGTTTTCCGGTTCCATACCTTGTTCGGGATCTCCGGTGTACCAGGGTAAGCGGGGCGAGATCCGCTGCCCGCCAAGCAGGAATGCGCTACGATCCTGGGCGGTGATCGGCGCATTTCGCATCAGATCCACGCCGTTGGGATTGCTGCGCTGATTCAGGTACATGCCGCCCGGGTTAAGAATGGGCAACAGGGTAATCCGTACCTTCTGCAACAAGCCCGCCAGATGTTCGTCCCAGGTCACTCTGGCGAGCAGTGACTTCAGCCAGGCCATTACCACCTGGCTACCAATACGCTCCAGCCCGTGTACGCCACCCACAATCAGCACCGCCGGCACATCCGAGCGGGATGAACCGATATCGACCTGATAGATGGGCAGCGACAGATCCTTCATGACTACCCGCTCAACCACCCGGGTGGTCGCCACTTTCGGCGCTTCGGCCAGCAGTCGTTCAAGGGCAACCATCTCCGGGAGGAAAGTGCGCAACAGCCGACGCTGGCGACTGTCTCGGCCGGCCTGCTCCTGGGTAATCGACGTGTGGGGCGTCAGGTCGCGCAACTCTGTCATGGCATACTCCGGTATCAGATTCGCGGAGTGTAACCGTTGATTACTACAACTTATTGACAGCTCCAAAAGTGAATAATGTGTCTCCTACAAAGACGCATTTGGAATACGCCCTTGTAACTACGCTGAGGATCGTTATCCTTGTTACTAGGTATTAACCGAGATTTTCTTATTTTGTTCGATCACAACAGCGACCATAAAATGGCTGTTCTCCCGATCCTTTCGGATCGCGGCCCCTCCTGTATCGACACTAACACCGGCAACATCCTCCAAAAATCACAAACCCTGAAAAAGGAGAAGTGACTATGCGAAAGCTTAAGTCTGCTGCACTGCTTTGTGCGCTATCCGTACCCGTCGCGGCCCAGGCCGATTGCGGCGAGGTATCCATCACTGAAATGAACTGGGCGTCCAACACGGTCGTTACCAACGTGGCCACCTTTATTATGGAGCAGGGCTACGGCTGTGACGTCACCATCGTCCCTTCCGATACCGTCCCGGCGGTCACCTCCGTTGCCGAAAACGGTGAGCCTGACATCGTAACCGAGCTGTGGTTGAACTCCGCGGGCGAGGCCTATCTGCGCCTGGAAGAACAGGGCAAGGTGGAGCGCCTCGGCAAGGTCCTGGATCCGGGCGGCGTTGAAGGCTGGTGGATTCCCACTTACCTTGCGGAAGAGCACCCCGAACTGAAAACCATCGAAGGCGTGATGGCCAACCCCGAGCTGGTTGGCGGCACCTTCAACAACTGCCCGGACGGATGGGGCTGCCGTGTTGTCAGTGACAACCTGATTCGCGCCCTGGATCTGGAAGAGTCTGGCATTGATGTATTCAACCATGGTTCCGGTGAGACCCTGGCGTCCTCTATGGCGTCTGCCGTCCAGAACGAAGAACCCTGGTTCGGTTACTATTGGGGCCCCACCGTTCCCCTCGGCAAGTACGACATGACCCGGGTTGACCTCGGCGAGATCAAACCGGACGTGCATCAGAAAAACCAGACACAGGATGTCGATAACCCGGGCGTTTCCGACTTCCCGGCGGCCACGATCCTGACGTCGGTAACCACCGACTTCAAAGAGCGCGAGCCGGAAGTGGCCGACATGCTCAGCAAGCTGACATTCAAAACCGAGACCATGAGCGGCATCCTGGCCTGGATGGACGCCAACAACGCCTCGGGCGAGGAAGCTGCGGTTTACTACCTCACCAATAACAGCGATGAGTGGTCAACCTGGCTGAACGACTCCGCGAGAGAGCGGCTGGCCAACGTTCTTAACTGATCGACCTGCCCCGCCCGGGACACGCTCTATCGGTGTCCCGGGCCGTTTTCCGAAAACCGTTCTGATTTCAGACGCGCGCAGGAGAGACTGACCGCCCATGGCAACCTACGACTCGCTTTTTTCATCACTGGGCCTTGAGCAGTGGTGCTCGGAAGGCAAAAGCAGCGGCCCTATGTCGATGGCCGATTTGCTGAACAAAAACAAGGGAGAGAGCGCCGAACCGGCCTCAATATGGGAACTCCCGTTTCCATCCATGGACGCCCTGAACGAATCCTGTGCCGCATTTCCCCAGTCCCGGGAGCTTACCAAGGGCCTGGAACAGGGATTTCTGGCCATAAAAGACAGCCTGAGCCTGGTTCTCGATCCATTAACCCAGCCACTGAGCTGGTTTCTGGACGGGGCACTCTACGGCATGCTGAACACGCCCTGGTGGATCGTGATCCCCCTGTTATTGGCGGTTGTTTACGTGGTCACCAAATCCTGGAAACTCATGCTTTTCGTAGGCGGCAGTATCGTACTGCTGGCCTTTATCGACCATTATGATTACGCCATGCAAACCCTGGCGATCATCTTTGTTTGCGCCTTCCTGTGCGTGTTACTGGGTGTACCCATAGGCATCGCCATGGCCCGCAGCAATTCCCTGCAACGGATGATCATACCGGTGCTGGACATGCTGCAAACACTGCCACCCTTTGTATACCTGATCCCGCTTATCTTCCTGTTCAGTGTCACTGAATCGAAACTTTACGGTATCGCCATCATCCTGTACGCCATTGTTCCTGTGATCCGGCTGACCAACCTGGGTATCCGGCTGGTGGACAAGGACGTGATTGAGGCTGCAGACGCCTTTGGTATGACACCCCGGCAGAAACTCTACAAAGTGCAGATTCCATTGGCGCTGCCCAACATCATGGCCGGAGTCAACCAGACCATCATGATGAGTCTTGCCATGGTCGTGATCGCATCCCTGGTGTCCGCACCCGGGCTTGGCGTTCTGGTCCTCCGGGGTATCCGCAATCTGGAACTGGGCGTTGGCCTGGTCTCGGGCCTTGGCATCGTGATCCTGGCGGTTATTCTTGACCGGGTTACCAAGGCGTCCCTGGCGCGCATCAACGTGTCTCAGAAGCAGTGAGGAAAGCCACCATGGCGAAAAACATCAAGATTTCGATCCGAAACCTTTACAAGATCTTCGGCCCGACCCCGGATGTTGCCCTGGAGCATGTCCGCAAGGGCATGGGCAAAGCCGATCTGCTGGAACAGCAGAGACACGTACTCGGTCTGCGGGATATCAACGTAGATGTACACGACGGCGAGATCACGGTGATCATGGGCCTCTCCGGGTCCGGAAAATCCACCCTGATCCGGCATCTGAACCGGCTGATCGACCCCACCGCCGGTGAAATCCGCGTCGACGGCGAGGACATCATGAGCTACACCGAGGAGCAGCTGCGCAAGCTGCGCCGGGAGCGCATGTCGATGGTTTTCCAGAAGTTCGCCTTGCTGCCCCACAAAACGGTGCTCGAGAACGCCGGCATGGCCAAGGACATCCGCGGCTACACAACCTCGGATTTTGAGGCCGACGCCCGTAAATGGCTCGCGCGGGTTGGTCTGGAAGGCAACGAGTACCAGTACCCCCACCAGTTGTCAGGCGGCATGCAGCAGCGCGTGGGTATTGCCCGGGCACTGGTCTCCGATGCCCCTATCATGCTGATGGACGAAGCCTTCTCGGCACTGGACCCGTTGATTCGATCCGATATGCAGGACCTGTTGCTGGAGCTGCAGGAAGAGCTCAAGAAAACCATCGTATTCATCACCCACGACCTGGATGAGGCCCTGAAGCTGGCGGACCATCTGGTCATTCTGAAAGACGGGGAGGTGGTCCAGCAAGGGGATCCCCAGGAGATTCTGCTTAACCCGGGCGATCCCTACATTGTCGACTTCATCAGCGATATCAACCGGGCACGGGTGCTCAGGGTACGATCTGTGATGAGCCCGCCGGACGATGGTGACGCCACTTTTGCCGGCGATATTTCGGAAAAAGACAACCTGGAATCGGTACTGCTGAAATCCGAAGGCGACATGTCCCTGAATTTCCGGGTGGTCAGGAACGACCAGCATGTGGGCACTCTGCACATGAAAGACCTGGCCAGGGCACTGGTGCCCACAGCGGCCTCAGCCGACAGGAACAAAAACGCGGCCTGAGGTTTCTTCCGGACCATTACAAAACCGCCGCCAGGGTCTATGCTTGAGATAAAGCCGACGTATCGGTAAACCGGTTTTATCACCATGGCAAAAACCCTGGTTCTTTCTTTTATTCTCTTTCTTGCCGCCTGCTCTCAGCAAGAGGACACGCCACCACTGGTTCCTGAAACGGCAGCGAAGGCGGCCGAACCTGCCCTGCCCGTGCCCGCTACACAGGCGCGCCAGAGCGTCGTCATTGCCGCAGACCCGTGGTGCCCTCACAATTGTGAGGCCGGTTCCGATCACGAAGGCTACATGATCGACATTGCCAGGGAGGCGTTTGGCCTGGCCGGCATCGATGTGGAGTACGTCAACATGAGCTGGGCACGGGCACTCCAACAGGCCCGGGACGGCTATGTGGATGCCGTTGTCGGTGCCCTTCCCGGCGATGCACCGGACTTCGTATTTCCCGAGGCCGCTATTGGCTACTCCAAGATTGCGCTCTACACCCACCCGGATAACAACTGGCAATACAGTGGCATTGATTCACTCAGCCAGTTCACGCTGCTGGCAATCAATGGCTATGCCTACTCACCGGAACTGGACAGCTATATCGAGAAGTATCAGGACAATTCGGAACGGATCTGGGTACTTTCCGGGCCGGCACCACTGAGCCGGGCTATCGAACTCCTGCACCAGAAGCGCTCCGACGTTTTCCCGGAAGATCGTTACGTGATGCAGTGGGAACTGAAAAAGGATGGCAGCGCTGAAAGTCTGAGAATGGCTACGGTGATCCATGAGTCACCGCTGTACGTTGCATTTTCCCCGGTCGGCACTGACTCCCTTGAGCTCGCGGCCCTCCTCTCGGAAGGAGCCAAAGCCCTGCAGAGCACCGGCCGGGTAGCCGAGATACTGACCCGCTACGGACTATCATGGTCGGACTGAAACGCCCGCATTGTGCCGCCGTCTGGCGTCGACAGGAGCAACTCGCCATGTTGCCCGATACGCACGGATGTCACCTCACCCAGCAGGCCGAGGAACCGGTCTTCCTGATTCATCAGCGCGGGTGCACACGCCATGCGGGTTGAGGCCAGTGGACCGATGGCAACGCCTTCGCCCCTGAGCTGATAAGTGCCGGTGTACCGGTTGCATGACGCCCGGCCGGCCAACCGGTTGTCCTCAAGAAACTCAATGGTTATTCGCGAACGATCAATGATGCCTGTGCCCGCGAGATCCTCCACCACCCATACCGCGCCCCTGAAGAGCCGCTGGCGATCGCCACCACACCCGGTATATTCGTCATTACCGACCATGAGGCGCACCTGTGCCGGGTATTGGGCGCCCGACATGCTGTCCTGGCAGAGCTGCCTGGCCACGGTGAGCGCGATGGGCACACCGTCCAGGGTCGCCACGAATTCCCGTCCGTGCCGATTGGCCGTTTTCAGTTCAACCGGGACACGGCGTGTTCCCTGTTCTTCGAACGGACGCGTCAGCAACAATTCGCCCTGCTCAAGCGTCGCGTGCCAGAAAGGCTCATTGCCCCGTGCCTCAAACGGCATTTCCAGATCACCCGGCTGCAAACATTCCGGGTACGTTTGCCCCCGTATCGTCAGGGTCGCTTTTTCACCCTTGCTCCAGAAACGGGTCTGGTCATCGCCCGGGGCAATATACAGGGCTCCCGAGGCGCTTTCTTCCGGCTTGAGCAGAACCCGCCGGTCCAGATAATCGACACTGATCAGATCGCTGTCCTCATTACCAGATACGGCTATATCAAGTTGCCCGCACGCATAGCTGCCGGAAACCGGCTGACTGATATCGGGCAGAGAGGAGCAGGCGGAGACTGCGAGGCCGGCCGCCGTGACGACGGACAGCATCAAAACTCGTCTTGAGTGCATGGTCAGTTCCCTTGTAGGCACGTTTTAGGCCTACATTTTATAAGCCAAAGACTGACGAGGCCACCATGAGTGTTCGACGAGACTTCTTATACCGCCTTACCGGCAGTATGCTAGAACGCTGAACCGAGGAGACGACCCCATGGCGCTGAAACTTCACCAATTTGCCATTTCCCACTACTGCGAAAAAGTCCGATGGGCCCTTGATTACAAGGGTCTCAACTACGAAACGGTCAATCTGCTGCCCGGCCAGCATGTAAAAACCATCCGGAAACTGACTGGCCAGGCCTCTTCAGTACCGGTACTGGAACATGATGGTCAGGTGGTTCAGGGCTCAGCGGCCATCCTGGATTACCTGGATCAGAGCTTTCCGGAGCACTCCCTGACTCCGAACGATCCGGAATTGCGCGAGCAGGCGCTGGCGTGGGAACGCCGGCTGGACGAGGAAGCCGGCCCCGCCATACGCTGTTACTCCTACCACCACTTCCTGCAGCGCCCCAAAATCGTGGTGCCCATGCTGGCTGCCGGTACTCCATTCTATAACCGGATAATCCTCAGCCTGGCGTTCAGTCGGGTTGACGAAGTCATGCGCCAGTGGATGAAGATCAACGAGAAAACCTCTGAAAAATCCCGGCAGGTAATGGAAGATCTTCTCACCGAGCTGGCAGACATCTATAGCAAGCGCCCTTTTCTGGTTGGCGACCAGTTCACCCGTGCCGACCTGACGGCCGCGTCCCTGTTTGCTCCCATGTTCCAGCCAGCGCAATACCCGGTACCCTGGCCAAAATCTGCCCGGATTCCCAGGGACATCAAGATCTGGCTGGACCAGTGGCAACAGCAGATCCGTCCCCTGGAGAAAATCTACAGTGAAAATCGCCAGCCCAACTGAGTCAGCCGGTGTCGGAATTTGTCAGCCGATCTGGCGTGAACCGACATTCCGCTGCCCGGGTTACATGCCAGAATAAGCCTGTAGGAACTGGAACCCGGCAGGAACTCTATGGCTTTGACCGACATGATGCTGGCCGTACTGGAAGAAAGCGGTCTGCTGGCCCTGTGGAAGATGGCGTCGCCCTGGCTGGCGCTGGATGAACGGCAACTGATTTTTGTGGTTGCCACCCCCGTCTTCGTAGCCGTTGCCCTGTGGGAATACCTGAAGATCCGGCACAACCCAAAGCTGATGGATACCCGGGAAGCAATCAGGAACTTTGCCCTTGGTGCCGGCTACCAGGTGACCGAGCTGCTCTTCGCCGGCCTGATTGCATTTCCTGTTTACGCCCTCTGTTACCACTACCGCCTGTTCGATCTGGAACTTAACGCATTCACTGCCTTGCTGACCTTCCTGGGCGTGGATTTCTGCTTCTACTGGATGCACCGTTCCAGTCACAGGGTGCGCTGGTTCTGGGCCGCGCACGTGGTACACCATTCTTCGGAGCGAATGAATTTCTCCACCGCAATGCGCCAGAATGCCACCAACATTTTCAACGGCATGTGGGTGTTCTACCTGCCCCTGGCATTGCTGGGACTCAACCCTGTCTGGATTGGCGTGGCTTACGCACTGTCACTGGTGTACCAGTTTTTTATTCACACCACACTGGTTGGGAAGCTGCCCGGCTGGATTGAACTTGTGTTCAACACCCCGAGCCATCACCGGGTTCATCATGGCCGCAATCCCGGTTACATCGACCGTAACTACGGCGGCACGTTGATAGTGTGGGATCGCCTGTTCGGCACGTTTGTCGATGAAAATGCCCAGGATCCGCCCGAGTATGGAATCACCCGCCCGATCCGCTCCAACAACCTGATTGTGCTATGGACCCACGAATACGTGGACCTGTTCCGCGACATGGCGCAGCCAGGCGGATTATTGTCTCGCCTTACCCACCTATGGAAACCGCCGGAGTGGCAACGCCCGGCCACAGTGAAAAACAACAAGGAAACGGGCCGTGACAATGAACGAACATCCCCTGACGCTGAACGGTGGTGACAGCCACACGGTAACCGGGACGATCTTGACCCCGGCGGCACCGACCGCCATTCTCATTATCAGCCATGGCATGGCAGAACACGGCGACCGCTACAAACCACTGGCACGCTGGCTCGGCGAAAACGGCATAGCCGTTATCACCTATCATCACCGGGGCCATGGCCCGAGCTGCCCTTCCGGGAACCTGGGGCACTATGCTGACCAGCATGGCTGGACCCGTGTGGTTGACGACCTGCATCGGGTGGTTCAACACAGCCGTGCCCGATTTCCCGGGCTGCCAGTCAACCTGCTGGGCCACAGCATGGGTTCCTTTATTGCCCAGGCCTACGCCCAGAACCACGGCGACAAACTGGACACCCTGATCCTCAGCGCCACCAACCGCATTGACCGGGGCCAGCTTCTGGCATCCCGGACCCTGATCGGCCTGATCCGACTGGTTCGCGGTAAGCGGCACCGCAGCCGCCTGGTGGCGCGAATGACCTTTGAGCAGTTCAATCACAAGTTCCGCCCGAACCGAACCGATGCCGATTGGCTCAGCCGCGATCCGGACCAGGTGGATCGATATATTGCCGACCCGCTGTGTGGTTTCGACTGCACGGTAGGCCTATGGTGGGATTTTATTGGTGGTATGCTCCGCCTTTCGCCGGCGGTCTGGCGCAAAGATCTGCCAGTGCATCTGTTTTCAGGCACTGCAGATGCCGTAGGGGAAATGGGGCGTGGCGTCCGAAGGCACTTCCAGACGATTCGTGAGGCGGGTGTTGAAAACGTCACCCTGAGATTGTTCGAAGGCGGCCGCCATGAGATGCTCAACGAGACCAACCGGGACGAGGTCCGGGATTACCTCCGGTCTTTGTGCCTGACCTCAGATTCACCGTCAACGGTCGCGCATCCGGAAATTTCACCACAAACTCAAGCCATCATTGATTGAACCTGTAAGGACGTTGCATGGGTTATCCTCGAGGCCTCAGGCTGTTCCGTACCCTGGGACTGGCTCTGTGCCTGTCTGGCTTCACCATCACCAGGGCTTTTGCTGGCGAGGTCAGTCTCGCGGCCGCCGCCAACTTTACCGACACAACCCGGGAACTGGCGCAGCAGTTTGAAGCCGTAACCGGGCACACCGTATCCGCAAGCTTCGGATCCACGGGTAAACTCTACGCGCAGATCAGAAATGGCGCGCCCTTCGACGTGTTCATGGCCGCCGACGTGCGACGGCCAGCGCTGATCGAGCAGGAGCAGGCTGGCATTTCCGGCACCCGGTTCACCTACGCCAGGGGCAAACTGGCGCTCTGGAGCCCTGCCACTGGAGCTTTTGAGGATGCCCGGAGCTATCTGGCCAGCCAGCCCTTCGCGAGGCTGGCCATCGCCAACCCGAAGACTGCCCCTTACGGCCTCGCCGCGCAGCAGGTTCTGGAGCATATGGGCCAATGGGATGCCCTGCAGCCAAAACTGGTTCGGGGGGACTCCATTGCCCAGACGTTCCAGTTCGTTGTCAGCCGCAATGCCCAGGCCGGCTTCGTAGCTCTGTCCCAGGTGCGATCCTGGGAAGATGATAAAGGCACTTCCTGGGAAGTTCCCCAGAGTTACTACCACCCCATTGATCAGCAGGTTATCCTGCTGAATCGGGGAGCCGGCAAAGAGGCCGCCCTGGCCTGGATGGATTTTCTGAAATCAGACGCCGCCATTGCTATTATCCGGAGCTATGGATACGACACCGGAAGTGACACGACCAACTGATGTTTGAAACCTACTGGGATCCGGTCTGGCTGACATTGAAGCTGGCCACGACGACCACTGTACTGCTGCTGTTGATCGGCACCCCTATCGCCTGGTGGCTGGCTCGGACCCGACACTGGCTTCGGCAACCGATAGCGGCCGTGGTTGCGCTGCCCCTGGTTCTACCACCTACCGTGCTGGGTTTCTATCTTCTGCTGGTCATGGGTCCGGAAGGCTGGGTGGGCCAGATGACTCAGTCCCTGGGTATCGGGCTGCTGCCATTTACCTTCGAAGGCCTGGTAGTGGCGTCGGTCATCTATTCCCTGCCCTTTACCGTTCAACCTCTACAGAACGCATTCGAAGCAGTTGGTGAGGGCTTCATGGAAGTCGCTTCCACGCTCCGTGCAGCGCCCTGGGATCGGTTTCTGTTCGTCGCAGTGCCCCTGGCCCGGAACGGCTTCCTGACAGCCGCCGTACTGACTTTTGCCCATACCATTGGCGAGTTCGGCGTGATCCTGATGATCGGCGGCAACATCCCGGGTGAAACCAAGGTGCTTTCTGTCGCCATCTACGACCATGTGGAATCGCTGGAATACACCGAGGCCCACTGGCTGTCCGCCGGCATGGTGGTATTCTCCTTCGTGGTCCTGGTGACTCTTTATGCGCTTAACGGAAAAGCCCGTTCCGGAGCGATCAGATGACCGTCTCCAACACCATCCGGGCCCGCTTTCAGTGCACATTCCCCGGCTTCGGCCTCGACGTAGACCTGACCTTGCCGGGCACCGGCATCACCGGCCTGTTCGGACATTCAGGGTGTGGCAAAACCACTCTCTTAAGGTGCATGGCCGGCCTGCAAAGTGCCCCCGGCACCATGACTGTCCTTGGCGAACCCTGGCAAACCGAGACGTTCATACGTCCGGTCCACAAGCGGCCTCTGGCCTATGTGTTCCAGGAAACCCACCTGTTCCCTCACCTGAACGTGCGCAAGAATCTGGAATTCGGGTACCGGCGCATTCCGGCCGGCGACCGACAAATCGGATTCGACGATGCTGTGCGTTGGCTTGGCCTGGAATCACACCTGGACCGCATGCCTGTCGGCCTCTCTGGTGGTGAGCGTCAGAGGGTCGCAATTGCCAGGGCCCTGCTGACCAGTCCACGACTGTTACTGATGGATGAGCCGTTATCCGCTCTGGACCTCAACAGCAAGCAGGAAATCCTTCCCTATCTCGAACGGCTGCACGATACGCTGGCCATTCCGATTATCTACGTATCCCATTCAACCGAAGAAGTTGCCCGGTTGGCGGATCACATTGTGATGCTGAAAGAAGGCCGTGTGGTCGCGCAGGGGCCACTGCGGGAAACCCTGGCCGGCATCGATAACCCGTTCCGCGTCCAGGACGACGCCGGTGCCTTGCTGGAAGGCCAGATTATCGATCTTGACGACCACTGGCACCTGGCACTGTTCCGGTTCGATGGCGGCCAGCTCTGGCTGCGATGTGACCACCGGGTGAAACCGGGAGACCAGGTTCGGGTGAGGGTACTGGCGCGGGATGTCAGCCTGGCCCTGACCGAACATTCCGACCAGAGCATCCAGAATCTTGTGCCTGCAGTCATCGACCAGATTGATCCCGATGTGGCGCCCGGCATCAGCCTGGTTCGGCTTCTGGCCGGACCGACACCCCTCCTGTCGAGACTGACCTCCCGCGCCGTCGCCCAGCTCGGTCTTGAGCCGGGCATGCACGTCTGGATGCAGATCAAGTCCGTTGCTCTGGTGGCCTGAAGCCCGGGCACAGCAACCGGCTACGCTGGCTACGCAATGCAAAAGGCCGCTATTGAAAGCGGCCTTTTGGAAAACAGGGTGATCAGTAAGACTCAGCGGGTACCGTAAACCACCATGGTCTTGCCCTTGACCCTGACCAGTCCCTGGTCTTCCAGGGTTTTCAGCACCCGGCCGACCATCTCCCGGGAGCAGCCAACAATACGGCCGATTTCCTGCCGGGTGATCTTGATCTGCATGCCATCCGGGTGGGTCATGGCATCCGGTTCCTTGCACAGGTCCAGGAGGGTACGGGCAACACGCCCGGTGACATCCAGGAACGCCAGGTCACCGACCTTGCGGGTGGTCTGGCGCAGGCGGGAGGCCATCTGCTCGCCGATGAAGTAGAGAACCCTCGGGTCCTGTTGGGCAATTTCCCGGAACTTGGTGTAGCTGATTTCCGCCACTTCGCATTCGGTCTTGGCCTTCACCCAGGCGCTGCGGGAATCCATGTTGTCGAACAGCCCCATCTCACCGAAGAAGTCGCCGGCGTTCAGGTAGGCCATGATCATCTCACGGCCGTCGTCGTCTTCAATGATGACGGTTACCGACCCCTTGACGATGTAGAACAGGGAATCGCTCTTGTCACCGGCATAGATAATTGTGCTCTTGGCTGGGTAACGGCGGCGATGGCACTGCGAAAGGAAATAGTCGAGATGCTTGGTTTTCTGCTCAACCGGCTTGACGATAGTGGCCATAATGCGAGTCGTGCCTCCTCAGATACTGGCGGGTCCCAATGTTTGTTATGCACCCGGCTTTCCGTGCGGGTTCGTTCTTTTTTCTTGCAAAACTCCGCAACTTATAACAAGAAGGTCTGTTGCGGGCAACCGGAAAGAGTATACAACATGTATCCGTGATCGGCCTGCCTGGCGAGGCCGGTTGTGCTAGCATCCGGCCACAGGTCATCTTTGTCGGGGCTTTGACGTAAGTTGGTCCCGAGCAATCACAACGGAGAAGCATCCCATGAAAGCAACTGTAGACTGGACCGGCAATGCCAGTTTCAAAGCCACCAGCGGCAGCGGCCACAGCGTCCAGCTTGATGGTCCGCCGGACCACGGGGGTGAAAATCTCGGCCCGCGCCCGATGGAAATGCTTTTGATGGGGCTGGGAGGCTGCTCCGCATTTGATGTCATGAGCATCCTGAAGAAAAGCCGGCAGGATGTAACCGCCTGCCACGCCGAGCTTGAGGCAGAGCGTGCCGATGCGGTACCTGCCGTGTTTACACGGATTCACCTGCATTTTGTGGTAACCGGAAACAGCCTCAAGGAAAACCTGGTGAAGCGGGCCGTGAGCCTGTCGGCAGAAAAGTATTGTTCAGCATCCATCATGCTGGAACAGGCTGGCGTTGAGATCAGTCACACCTATGAGGTTCACGAGGCCGATTAGCAGGCCGGATAAACCGCTTCGGCGCCTCTCATACGCCAAATCCCCGGGGTCGGGTGCAGCGGAAATCACGGATGCTAAAATGTCATTGCAAATACTATTCAACATCACGTGCGGTGTGCATAATACGCACCCTCTCCGCCGGTCTGCGCAAAAGGTGAACAACCCGGTCAGTAGTCGGTGGCGGCCTCGGCAGAGCTCAGCAATGCAGCTCTGCAGTCATTCATCTCCACGATCCGGAGGGGCTGAGCATGGAATCCAAACTCCAGCTGCATGGTTTCAACAACCTGACCAAATCCCTGAGTTTTAACATCTACGACATCTGTTATGCGCAGACCGAAGAACAACGCACGGCCTACATCGACTACATTGACGAGATGTACAACGCCGAGCGTCTGACCCAGATTCTGACCGACGTCGTCAAGATTATCGGCGCCAACGTCCTGAACATCGCTCGCCAGGATTATGAGCCACACGGTGCCTCGGTCACCATGCTGATCGCCGAGCACGAGCTCACCAACGGCGAGGAGCCTGATAACGAGGAATCTCCGGGCCCGCTGCCAGATACCATTGTGGCGCACCTGGACAAGAGCCACGTAACCGTTCACACCTATCCGGAAAGCCATCCCCACGATGGCGTGAGCACCTTTCGGGCAGACATCGACGTATCCACATGTGGTCTGATTTCACCCCTGAAAGTGCTGAACTATCTGATCCACAGCTTTGATTCCGATGTGGTCACCGTGGATTATCGGGTTCGCGGCTTCACCCGTGATGTGGACGGCACCAAGCACTACATTGATCACGACATCAACTCGATCCAGAACTATCTGACCGAGGATACCCAGAACGCGTATCAGATGATCGATGTGAACGTGTACCAGGAAAACCTGTTCCACACCAAGATGATGCTGAAGAACTTCGACCTCGATAACTATGTGTTCGGAGTGAACGCCGGTGATCTTGATCCCGCCGAAGCCCAATCCATTGAAGACCGCCTGCGTCGGGAAATGCTTGAGATTTTCTACTCGCGCAACGTGGAATAGCGACCCGCGGTGGCGCCCTGAGCCGGGCGCCACCGGTCCTTCAGTTTTTTTGATGTCACCCCCCAGATTTCTGCGTTTTATTCTCTCCTCCCATCCCGTTTAAATAGAGCCAAGAGCTAACGAGAGGAGGACACCATGACCCTGCGCTCCCTGAAACAGATTATCCCTGCGATGGAAACCTCCGACGGAGCAGGCGTACGCATCAAGCGCTCCATCGGCCAACAACAGAACATTCGCCTTGATCCGTTCCTGATGCTGGACGAGTTCGGTTCCGCCGAGGCCGCCGACTATATCGCCGGTTTCCCATCGCACCCCCACCGGGGGTTCGAAACCGTGACCTATATGATCGAGGGGCACATGTTGCACGAGGACCATCTCGGGAACCGGGGCGATCTGCGCAACGGTGGTGTGCAGTGGATGACCGCCGGCCGCGGCATCATTCACTCGGAAATGCCCCAGCAGGAACAAGGCGTGATGCGTGGTTTCCAGCTCTGGCTGAACCTGCCGGCGGCGGAAAAAATGACCGAAGCCGGCTATCGGGATCTCCAGCCTGAAGACATTCCCGAGATCGCCTTCGAGGGCGGCAAGGTGAAGCTCATCGCCGGCTCTCTGGAGATCGCCGGGCAGCCTCACGAAGGCGCAATGCCGGGCCGAAGCACCCAGCCGATCTATGCTGATATCCACCTGACATCGGGGGCAATCGTTACCCTACCGGTTCCGGAAGGTCACAACGCCATGCTGTATCTGTACGAGGGTAAAGCCAGCCTCGGTGAAACCTCACTGCAGCGCAGCGCCGCCAACATTCTGGCTGACAAGGGCGATCAGATTGCTCTCAGTGCCGGAGAATCCGGGGCGCGCCTGCTGCTGATTGCCGGCAAGCCCATTGGTGAACCGGTGGTCCAGTACGGCCCATTCGTGATGAACACCCGGGAAGAGATTGAGCAGACACTCCGGGACTACCGGGACGGCCGCCTGACCGCCTGAAGGATCAGGCAAAAGGCTTTCGCGCCATCAGCCGCTGCACCATGGGCCTGACAATCAGGTCCATGGCCAGCGGCATTTTTGTGCCCGGAATGACCAGGGTATCGTGCCGGGACAGGCTGCTACCGGCCATCACCTGCAGAAGGTAGGGGAAGTCCACTTCCGAGGGATCCCGGAACCGGATCACCAGCATGCTCTCGTCCTCGGTGGGCACATCCCGGACGACAAAGGGATTGGAGGTGTCCACCAGTGGAATACGCTGGAAATTGATGTGGGTGTGGGAAAACTGGGGAACGATGTCGTGAACATAGTCATCCATGCGGTTGATGATGGTTTCCACCACCGCTTCCTGACTGTATCCCCGCTTGTGGGTGTCCCGATGGATCTTCTGGATCCACTCGAGGTTCACGATAGGCACCACACCGATCAACAGGTCCACGTACTGGGCAATGTTGCAGGTTTCGCTGACCACGCCGCCGTGCAACCCCTCGTAGAAAAGCAGATCGGTATCGGCAGGTAAGGGTCCCCAGGGCGTAAAGGTTCCTGGCTTGTGTCCGGCTTCAGCCAGCCTGCGATCTTCATCGTGGACGTACTGCCGGTAACGGCCGTTCCCGGTATGGCCGTAATCGTAGAAAAGCGCTTCCAGCTTGTCGATGTGATTGGCAGCCAGGGCAAAGTGATTGCGTTCACCGAACTGGCCTTTGGCCGCCAGCCTCGCCATCTGCTCCCGGTTGTAACGGTGAAAACTGTCACCGCTGACCATGGCCGCATTCAGCCCCTCACTGGCGAACATCCGACTGAAAATCTGGCCGGTGGTGGTGGTTCCTGCGCCGGATGAACCGGTAACCGCGATGATCGGATGGCGTTTTGACATAGACGCAGACTGCCGGAATCAGGTGAGGCTGTCGAGTAAACGGGGCTTCTCGATCACGAAGCCCTGGGCGTAATCCACCCCCAACTGCCGGAGCATATCCAGAACGTCCCGGGACTCAACCTGCGAAGCAATCACTTCCCGGTGCATGTAATGAGCCATATCCACCATGGAGCGAACCATCGCCCGGTCGGTTTCGCTGGTGGACAGCTGGCCAGTAAAGGCACTGTCGATCTTGATCAGATCCACCGGCAACGAACGCATGAACTCGAACGAACTGGGGCCACTGCCGAAGTTGCCGAGGCAGAACCGGCAACCGAGCTCTTTCATCTCGACAATGAAGTCTGCCACCGACTGAACGTCGTTGATCGCGGAGGCTTCAGTCAGCTCGAACCAGAGCCGCTCAATCGGCGCATCCTTCTCACTCAGCTTCTCGTATATGAACTCCAGCAGCGACTGATCGTTCATGGAGTAGCCAGACAGGTTGATGCAGACACCGCCAAAGTGCCGCGGGTCCGGCGCCTGGTCCCTGAGCCAGTCCAGCATGTGGCCGACCACCCAGCGATCTACCGCCTGCATACGGTCATAACGCTCAGCCATGCGAACAAAGTCCCGGCCGGTAATGAGGTTGCCGTCGTCGTCGTACATGCTGATCAGCACCTCATACTGCGCCGCCATGGAGGCCTTGGCGTGCAGAGGTATGATCTTCTGGCAGCGCAGCAGCATGCGCTCTTCATTCAGGTCACTGAGGCTGGCTACCTTGGCGGCAATCTGCTCCTGGCGGGCCTGATCCTCGGCACCGAGGCTATACTCCGAAACCTTGCCGTGACCCTGATGGCGGGACGTCGCCAGCGCCTGCTCAGAGGCCCGCAACCAGCGTTCGGCGCTCACCAGTGCCGGCAATGTGGGAACCACACCGGCGCTGGCCGAAAGCCGGTAATCCCGGCCGCCAAAACTGAACTCGGCGGCCTCCACTGCCCTGATCAGATCCCTGGCCGCATCGCCGGCACTCTCGGAGGGCACCAGCATGGCAAATTCATTGCCCGCCAACCTGGCCACGGGCATACCATCCCCAACGTGGCTGCGCAGAATATCCGCTACCCGCTTGAGGGTCTCATCACCGGCCTGGTAGCCGGCAGTGTCATTCAGCAGGCGGAAACGGCGAAGATCCAGGCGCACCAGGGAGCGCTCGTCCTCACGGCGGGCCAGCTGCTGATCCAGCATACGCTCGAATTCCCTCCGCCCCAGAAGGCCGGTCAGTTCATCGTGGGTGGAGGCCCAGGACAGCTGGTCGTAGACCTTGCGAACCATCCGGTCGATACTTTCATCAACCAGGGGCCGCTCGTACTGGCTGTCGGGAACGATAATCCCCTTGCGCATATGTCGGGCCAGAGCCTCAAGCTCCAGCTCCACCACCCGCATGCCCTGATGGTTCACAAACACGAAACGGCTGAATCCGCGGGCAATCCAGACCAGACGGATGTACTGGGGTTCGTTCGGGTTTTCCTGGTCCCGGAGCCAGTCACCGGTACGCAGTTGCTGGGCCCGGTTGATCCAGCGCTGAAGGCTGCGTTGTTCACGGTCAGACAGTTTCTTCGCGTCCGCCTGCTCCGGCTTGGCCGGCGGCACCTCAACCAGCTCGGGACTTTTTTCCGGGCTGCGGACCAGGAACTGCTTGAGCTCGTCCCGGATCTGGGAAGACGGCATGTGATTGCTGGAAATGGAACCCAGACCATCCTGAATCACCCGCAACAACTCCGGCAGGTTGATGGAACTGTCGGGATCGTCTGCGAAGGACAGCAGGGAATCGATCACAGCCAGGTAATCCTGCCAGAGCTGACTGTCCGGCCCCTGCCGGATCCAAGTCAGTGAGAGCAGGTCCCGCCAGCCACCATCCAGCAGGCTGAGTACGGCCTTGGGTACCTTGCGCCCGCCCAGTTTCTCATCCAGTACACCGGCCACGGCCTTTTTCGATTCGGCCACTTTCTGGGCGCCTTCCGCCGCGGCTGCAACCCGCTCGACGTTCCTGCGATAAACAAGATTCTGGCGATCGATCAGGGTATCCAGCTCCTGGACTGTGCTCTCAAATACCCCGGTGTCCTGCTCGAAGTCGGTGGTGATACGCTGGATGAGTTCATCAACGCGACGCTGTACCACCGGGTTGATCCGGCCGCCCTTAACACCCAGTTGCGCCAGGCGGTTCATCACGCCGCGGACCGGGCTGTCCTGATCGTCAAAGAACGCGGGATCCCGCATGACCACCTTGAGGACTGGCACTTCCAGCTGCCGCATACGCTTCTGGGCATCCTCACTCAGCTTCGGGCTTTCCACCACCGACTTGAAAAACCGGTCGACCACATCAACCGTTTCCTGTTGCTGCTCATCGAGCCGGTTATCGCCGCTTGCCTTTACTCTTTCTACCACCCTGTCCTTCAGCGGGGCCAGTTCCTCGCCCGCTTCAACCGGTTGGGACTGCAATTGCTGGAGCTCGCGCTGGAATTCGCCCGACGATAATGGCCTGGCGTTGGGCTGAAACGGCATGGGTTCCGGGTCGCCCCGGGCAACACGGCTGGCGCTGAGGGTGTTGAGCAGATTGCGTACGGTTGCGAACGCTGTCTGGGCGGCCTGGGCGTACCCCCGGAATTCGCCACCCAGCATTCCGGGTTTCCGACGTGGCTGCGCGGATCTGACGCTCTCCTGTTCCGCCTTTGGCGTCGGTTCCGCGGCAGCAATCTCCTCGGCAACCGGCTCTGGCTGAACCGGCTCGGTCTTCTCCTCCGGCTTTGCCCCGGCCTGCTCGCTCAGATACTTACTGAGATCCAGGTCTGGCAGAACGCCATGGCGAATCAGAATATCGTTCAGTTCCTTATAAAGAGGACCCAGCTGCTGCAACACCGTCTGCTCGAAGACCCGAAGGCAGACCTTCTCAACCTCGCGGGAAGCCTTGAGCTGGTTAAGGCCATGGTGGAACGCTTCGCAGACCAGGGATGGCCCGAGAGGGTTATGGTGCCCCGTGGCGTTGGCGATTCCGAGTTTGTCCAGCCGAAGCTTGAGCTGCAGCAAATCACCCCGATACTGGGTATCTGCCTTGGTCACCATCACCCGGATGGTCAGCCAGTCCTCGAACTCGCCTTTGTCCACCACCGAGAGTTCGGAGCCGGGAAACCCCTTGGGGGCTGGTTTCAACGGCGATTCCAGGCTTCGCGCCATCTGGTGCCACATGACCCGTTGCCGGGCCTGGATCTGGCCCGAGGCATCCATGTATTCGTTGGCCTGCTGGTCATTGGAGGCTTTCTGGGCTGCCTGCTTGAGGCCCTCCACCATCTGCACGAAACAGGCATCCATCAACGGCTCGATGAACTGGATCACCGCCTTGGCGGACTGGTGCAGAACAAACTGTACTCGGTCGCTGGGGGCACGGAGAGAAGAGCGATCCTGTCGCCGGGAGCCACCGCACTGTTGCAGCATGGCATCAACCGCCTCCGGGTTCGGACGGCTGAAATTGACCCCCATGGCGCCATCAATACGCCGGACAATGCTGACGTGAAGCTCATGGCGTCGGGCGCCGTCCAGGCCACGGAAACGCACAACCAGTTCCGGCGGCGTGCCGGAAGCAAAGGCGCGGTCCAGCTTTTTGGAGGTTTCGCCTGAATAGCGAACGAAAAGCCCTTCCGCGCAGAAATCCGCGATCTGGCACGGCCAGGCTTCACCGGTTCCCAGATCAATCTGGGCGGCAAGCTTGATGGGTTGGCGGGGGCTGCTACGACGTTCTCTCGGATCCATGAACTACCTGATATCTCGCAAAGCCGGACCAGTCACCGGACACAATGCCCGGTACCGACTCACGTCCCTGAAACAATGGCGGATGCCACCGGCTGCTACTATAGAGACCATGATTGTACTATAGCGGCCTGGCCCCCGCAGGCAAACCAATCCACTATAACATCCTGACCCATGAAACAGCTTAGTCAGATCTATCTACTTTTGCTACTGGTAACAATGCTTAACGGCTGTTCGACCATTGGCTACTATTCGCAAGCTGTCGGTGGGCATCTATCACTGATGATGTCGGGGGAGCCGGTGGAAAAGGTCTTCTCAGACGACACTACGCCAGTGGAGCTGCGGGAAAAACTTGCTTTGGCTCAACAGGTCCGGGAATTCGCCGCTCTACGACTGGCCCTGCCGGTGGGAGACGCCTTCAGTGACTACGTGCAGCTTGAAAGACCCTGGGTGGTGGTAAACCTGGTGGCCGTACCGGAGTTCTCGCTGGAGCCACACCGCTGGTGCTACCCGGTTCTCGGCTGCCAGGCCTACCGGGGGTACTTCAGCCTGGAAGATGCCCGTGCCGAGGAGGCGCAATTTCTCAATAACGGCTTCGACACATTCATTGGCGGCGTGACCGCCTATTCCACCCTCGGCTGGTTTGATGACCCGCTGCACACCGGCTTTACCCGACTCTCAGAGGAGCGCATGGTCGCGCTGATGCTCCATGAACTGGCCCACAGGGTGGTCTACATTGCCGATGACACCGCATTTAACGAAAGCTTCGCCACCGCCGTGGAGCTGGAAGGGCTCAGACTCTGGTTATCGGAACAGGGCAAACCCGGACAGTTCCGGGAGGCGCTGGGCCGCCTTGCTCGCCGAAACCAGACCCTTGCCCTGGTCGAAGACTTCAGCGCCCGACTGGCAGCCCTGTACGTACAATCGGACAGTTTGCCAGACCAACATCTGAGAAACCGCAAGGCCGACATCCTCGAAGACCTGGCTCTCGCCTATCAGGAACTTTCCGCGGACTGGCCTGAACCGGGACCATTCGGGCCGGCTCCGGTCAGCCTGAACAATGCCAATCTGGCGCTGTTTCGCCAGTACAACCAGCATGTACCGGCGTTCCGGCAAATGCTCCGGAACGCAAACTACGATTTCCCGGCTTTTTACCAGGCCGTGGAGGCGCTCTCCGAAAAACCCGAACCCCAGAGGTCCGACTACCTGGCTGCCCTGTCACAGCGGTTTGAAGAACACCTTTGAGTTCCGCTGGGTGTTATAGGAGGCCAGCTTGGGTCCCGGCAGGGCCTGCACGGTGGAAGGCAGGAAGCCCCGCTCCCGAAACCAGTGCTCGGTCTGGGTGGTCAGCACAAACAGCTTCTGGATGCCCTGCCCCCTGGCAAGCTTCTCGACCATCGCCAGAATCTCGTCACCCCGCCCGGCCCGGCGATAGGTCGGATCCACCGCGAAGCAGGACAATTCACCGGCGCCCTCCTCCGGGTAACTGTAAAGAGCGGCGCAGCCAACGATGGTGCCGTCACGCTCGGCAACCACAAACCGGTCAATCTCGGTTTCCAGCATCTCTCGGGAACGACGAACCAGAATGCCCTGTTCTTCCAATGGCTGGATCAGCTCCAGAATCCCGCCAATGTCCTCCACCCGGGCCTGACGAAACTGCTCATAATGATCGCCACTGACCAGCGTGCCGGCACCGTCCCGGGTGAAAAGCTCCTTCAGCAACGCGCCGTCGTCCACA
>CAZFQI010000049.1:0-24619 GCA_964520755.1 uncultured Marinobacter sp.
GGGTAAAGAACCAGATGGTGCCGGTAACGGGTTTGCCGTAGTAAAACCGGTGCGAACCCAGGAATCCGAAGATCCAGAGCAGGTAGCCGATGAGTTTGCTGTGGGTGTCTGGGCGTTCTGTCATGTTTTCGCGGTCCTATTCATGGTTAGTCAGAATGCTGTGTTTTTGACCCAGCCTTCCTGATCTGGTGGCTGGCCGGGGGGAAGGAATATTTTCCCTCGGGAAAAACAACTCGCTTCGCTCAGACATCTTTTTCCTGTCGGGAAAATATTCCTTCCCCCCGTCCGTCGAACCATTGTGGCATAGGAAAGAAAAACAAATTAAAACACTTCCATGAATATCTTAGACGGCTCTCACCTTTGTCTGCAGGGCGTGGGGTGGGGCATAAATTTTTCGGGGAAAAAGATGTCTGAGCGAAGCGAGTTGCTTTTTACCCGAAAAATTTATGCCCCGCCCTGCGACCACGCTCCAAACCAAGCGGCCCGATCGACCGAACACCCAAGCCAAACCTCAGGGACCAACCTCCGGAGCCGGATCCGGCCCCCCTTCGCGAAACTCGCTGGCCGACTTGCCGGTCCACTTCCGGAATGCCCGGCTAAAATTGGAGAGGTCCGCATAACCCAACTCGTAGGCAATCTCGCTGACCGATTGGTTGGTATACCGGAGCAACTGGATCGCCCGGTCTTTCAGCACCGATTCGAGGATTTCCCGATAGCTGGTATCCCGGTCCGCCAGGCGGCGTTTCAGGGTTCGGGACGAGACGCAGAAACGCTCGGCCATGGCTTCCAGTGACGGCAAGGGGCCCGGCATCATCCGGAGCATGTTGCGGATTGCCAGGACAATGTCGCCCTGTTCCTTCAGCGCTTTCTGCAGCTCGAACTCGCACTGGTCGCGGGCCATTCGGGAGGCTTCGGCGTCGGCCAGGCGCATGCGCACGGCCAGGAGTTCCCGGGGAAATACCATCATCTCGTCTGGCTGGCCATATTCGAACGGTACCGGCAGCTGGTCCGCAAACTGGCGATACCAGCGCGGCTCCGGGGCGCTCAGGCGAACGGTGACACCGCTCAGTTTGCCGTCTTCCAGGGCGAAGCCGTGTTTGGCGGCGTCCTCCCGGTCCAGGAGCTGTTCGGTCAGCAGGATCAGGGTGGCACTGACGGTCTCCGCCAAAAACGGATAGAGGCCGGGTACTTCGAATTCGGTGCAGAGTTTTACCAGCACCTGATCCCCTGCTTCGGACTGACTCATACTGAGAAACGGCACCCGAAGATGCAGGTATCGGCGCACAGAATCCAGGGCATCGGCGAAGGTGGGGCTGGTGAGGGCGGCGAAGCCCAGGGTGCCATGGATCGTCAGCCGCAACTCCCGGGCCAGCATGAAGCTGAGACCGTCGTTGCCGGCCAGGTTCAGGGCCCGCTTGGCCATGATGATGGCATCGGTTACAAACACACGGCTGTCGTTGGACTTGAGATCGTCCGGGGTGACGTCCAGGCCTTCATAGAGTAAGCGGTCATTATAACCCAGTTGCCGGACCGTCTCGGCCAGAACCCGCAGGTAAGCGCCCGGCACCAGGAACAGTCCCAGCATCTGCCGTTCTTTGTCCGGACCGCTTGCGCTCATTGGCATTCCTTATTATCGAGTTGGCTTAAGCACTTGAACCGACTCTATCAGATGCCTTACGCCGCGACAGTGGGGCCAGGCGCCCCCTGCCGTCCGTCAACTTGGCCAATCAATTGCCCGCGTGTCCCATCCTGATCGACAGCCGTCCTCTTTGCGCATTCCTGCCCGACGTTGACTACCCCACACTGAAGCCATGACATCAGCCAGAGTGAGGAGTACACACATGCTGAGCAACAAAACCACAGAAAAGAAGACGCCTCCGATTACCCGGGCCTCCAATACGCCCGACAACGTCACCATCACCGCCCAGCGCATGGGGTTTGAATTCGGTGAGCAGGTGCCCCGTTACTGGGTCGACAACAGTTACACCATCAGCCACATCATGAACGCGCTCTCGGTGCTGTTTCCGCAGGGCGAGCAGTTCTTCGTGGATTCGGTAAGAGCGTTCCGGGACAAGATCTCTGATCCCAAACTGAAAGAGGAGATACGCGGGTTCATTGGCCAGGAGGCCATGCATTCCCTGGAACACATCGCCATGAACCAGCACGTTCGGGACCAGGGCATGCCGGTGGAAGAGCTGGAGAAGCACCTGGAAGTGGTTCTGGGGATTACCAAGAAGCTGCCCAAGCGTCACCAGCTGGCCATCACCTGTGCCCTGGAACACCTGACCGCCATGATGGCCGACATGCTGCTGGAGCGTGACGATGTACGTCAGGACATGGATGAATCCATGCGCCCGCTGTGGGTCTGGCACGCGATTGAAGAAACCGAACACAAGGCGGTCGCCTACGATGTGTTCCAGGCGGCCGGCGGCACCTACGCCGAAAGAACCTTTTATCTCGCCTTCAGCACCGCCGCCCTGGGTGTCATGAGCACCTATTTCACCAGCCGGATGATGCTGAACGACCGCAAGAACTTCTCTTTGAAAGACACGGCCACAGGTCTCTGGCGCCTCTGGGGCATAAATGGCACCTTCTCGAGCCTTATTCCCACATGGCTGGAGTACTTCAAACCCGGTTTCCACCCCTGGGATCACGACAACAGCGACCTGATTGCCCTTTTCAAGGAAGAAATCCAGTCACACATCGCACCACAGTATCAGAAGGGTAATCGCCGAACCCTTCAGTAATCACGGAAGCAACTCCCCACCACTGAAGGGAAGCGGGTGGGGAGGTCTTTATGCAGGGAAAATGATGTCTGAGCGCAGCGAGTTGCCTTTTCCCGGAAGAAAGACCTCCCCACCCGATTCCCCACTCCCGGGTCAGGCCTTCGGCTCGGCGACGCCAGAGCGAATGACCTCTCCCTTCCGCCAAAGCCTCCATTCACCGGGCTGATAAACATCCCATTTTTCATCTGTAGTCAGCGGTTCAGTAACGATCACACTGACAATATCGTTCGGCGTGGTCTCCGATTCAAAGTCGACCGTCACGTCCGCGTCTTTCAGACGGGCGGGACCAAACGGAGCCCGTCGGGTAATGCTGGCCATTTTGGTGGTGCAGTATGTGAACAGCCAGTCGCCGTTGCTCAGCAGGAGGTTGAACACACCCTTGCTCGCGTAAGCCTTCGACAGGCGCACGAGCCGATCGATGATGTCGTCAGTGGGGGTGTTCCGGTCACAATGGCTGCGCAAGTGGTTGAGGATATCGCAGAACAGGGCTTCGCTGTCGGTGGTTCCGACCGGCTCGTAGAACCCCGGATTTGAACGGAAGCTGGAAAGCTGGCCGTTGTGGGCGAACACCCAGTAACGGCCCCAGAGTTCGCGCATGAAGGGGTGGGTGTTGGCCAGGCAGATGTCGCCGACGTTGGCCTGGCGAATGTGGCAGATGGCCACTTCGCTTTTGATCGGGTGGGTCTGGACGACTTCTGCGATTCGGGAATTGGCGCTGGCATCGGCATCGTGGAAGGCCCGGACGCCTTTGCCTTCGTAGAAGGCCACACCCCAGCCGTCCTTGTGGGGGCCGGTCTGCCCACCCCGACGGGTCAGGCCGGTGAAACTGAAACACAGGTCGGTGGGCGTATTGGCGCTCATGGCCAGCAGTTCACACATGGGCTACTTCAATCTTGCAGGAGAATGATTGCCCCAAGAATACCGGAATCAGCCGGCTTCGACAGTCAGAATCTCAAGCTGACGGGGATTATGGCCAGCCCCTACAACCCGGTTTCGGCCGGCTCGCTTGCCACTGTAAAGCCATCGGTCGGCAACCCGGAACAGGCTTTCGGCCTCACGACCGTGGTCTGGCCACTGGGCTATCCCGAAGGAGGCGGTCACCCGGATGCGGGCTTCGCCGTAGGGCAGCTCCCGGTCAGAGATTCGCTGGCGCAGCTCGTCCATCAGGACAAACGCATCCGCCGGCTTCACATCTCGCAGAATCAGACCGAACTCCTCGCCACCCAGGCGGCCGACAAAGTCCGTGCTTCTCAGGCGCTCGGTCAGGCATCGGCTGATGTTTTTCAGCACGAAGTCTCCGGCCTCATGGCCAAGGGTGTCGTTCACAACCTTGAAGTGATCAATATCCATCACCACCAGCGCAAATCCGTTACCGCTACGTTCGCACTCAGCAATGGTGCGATTCAACGTGCCCTGGAAGTTGCTCCGGTTGGCCAAACCGGTCAGTGCATCGGTCTGGGCCATATCCACCAGGCGCTGCTCGGCCTCTTCCCGGCGCACCTCATACAGGTGAATGAAGGCCAGCATCAGTGCACCGCACAACACCATGTTGAGCAGATCGATCATGGCGTGGGGATTCCCGACCTGGCCGAGGTGAATGAAGTAGATCACGCCGCCGGCCAGCATGAAGGGCAGACTTAAAATCATGCCTTCGTGCTTGCCAAGAAGCAGATAGGCCATTACCGGCATCATCAGGACCCAGACAAACGCGGCCACCGATGCTTCCGGCAAAAGCATGATCAGCAGAAAGAACGCGAACAGCGGCACCAGGTAGGCATAGATCCATTGCTGCAGGTGGGGCGTGGTTTTCAGGCGCCAGACCCCGAAAAAAAGCAAGGCGCTGGCACACAACTCTCCGACACCCACCCAGAGATAACCGTTGAGAATCTGCAGACATGCGAAAACCACCAGTGCCGAGCCGGTGACCAGAAAAAGCAGCCGCATCAGTGAGCGGCGATGGTTGTCGCGCAGACCCGAGCGGCTCTGTTCCAGAGTGGCCCCCAGGTCAGAATGGTGAGGCGTATTCATGCTGACTCTTCCTTGGATCAGCTTCCGAGTATAGCCCCGAAAAACTGTTTGTAAAACGTACAGCGAGCCCAACCTTCAGGCCCGCCGCACGCATCGAGCCTTCAGATATAGAGGTTCTTGCGGGAGAAACGCTCCACCAGCGGCTGGTAAGCAGAACCCAGCAGACGGTTGATCGCATCAATACCCCAGGCGTCCGGGCCCACCAGGATGCGGGACTCGTTCTTGAGGATGCCTTTTACAATGGTTTCTGCGGCTTTCTCGGGCGTGGTCATGGCGAGTTTATCGAAGCCTTTACGCTGGGCGACGGCGTTCTCGGACTTCCCCATGCGCGCGGCATTGGCAATATTGGTCCGGATGCCACCGGGGTGCACACAGCTCACCGCCACCGGCTGGTTTTCCAGCTTCATTTCCTGACGCAGGGCTTCGGTGAATCCTCGCACCGCAAACTTGGCGGCGTTGTAGGCGCTCTGTTTGGGCACTCCGATCAGGCCAAACACACTGGAAACATTCACCACATGGCCATCGCCTGAGGCAATCAAATGAGGCAGGAACGCCCGGGTACCGTGAGCAACGCCCCAGAAATCAATGTCCATGACCCATTTGAAGTCCTCGTCTGTCATCTCACGCACCGTGGCAGAGAGGGCAACGCCCGCATTGTTGATGACCAGATTGACCTGACCGAAATCTTTCACAACCTCCTCCGCATGGGCAAAGATCGCATCACGATCGGACACATCCAGCCGGTAGGTCTTCACGTCGGCGTTTTTAAGCGCTTCCGCGGTTTCCGCGAGGCCTGCCTCATTGACGTCAGACAGCGCCAGCCGGCAGCCCCGGTCCGCCAGCGATCTGGCGAGCGCGCGGCCGATACCCGAACCGGCACCGGTAACAACGGCAACTTTATTCTTAAGATTCTTCATGGTCACAGACCTCTTAATTGTAGGCACATCAATTAAAGCAGATACTCTAACAATTGCCTGCCTGCGGGATATGGCTTTAGTGAACCAGGCCACATGGCATTCCGGCCACCCTCTGACGGGGCACCCGGTTTCCGGTACAATCCGTTGCCGTTGGCCCGTGCGCGACAACGGCCCTCTACCTCCCCCGAACCTGTGGATTTTCTTTATGGAATGGAGTCTTACGCATTTCTGGCTGATCCTGGCCCTGGCGCTGTGCCTGGCCGAACTGACCTCCGGAGTGCTCTTACTTCTCGCCCTCGGCATTGCCGCGGCACTGACCGCTCTATTGGCTTTCCTGGGTGTGTCATTCGAATGGCAGCTGGCCGGTATGGGGCTGTTCTCGGGAATCCTGGTGCCTGTCGCCATTCGCTGGATCCGGCCGCGCTTCTCACCCAAGGGCGTGGCTTATGGCACAACCGGCACGGGCGTGGAGCAGGGCCGGCGTTACCAGACCCTGAAGCGGGATTTCGACGGTGCCACCGGCATCAAGGTCAATGGTGATTTTTATCGCCTGCGAGTGACTGACACCGGAGAAACCGACCTTCCGGAAGGAACCGACGTCATTTTCAAAAAGTTTGACGGCACGACCGCCGTTGTTGAGACGATCACACACAAGGAACCGTAAGCATGGAACAGTATCTTTCACCCGGACTGGTTATCAGTCTGATCGTAGTCGCCATCGGCATCTTCATCATTGCCAAGGGTCTGGTCATCGTGCGCCAGTCCGAGGTCATGGTCATTGAGCGCCTGGGTTCGTTCAACCGGATCCTCGAAAGCGGCGTGAATATTATTATTCCCTTCGTGGAGCGGCCCCGAGCCATCAGCATGCTTCGTTATGTCCGCATGGGCGAAGATTATCATCCGGTGATGAGCGATGAGATCCGGATTGACCGCCGGGAGACGGTTATGGACTTTCCGGGCCAACCGGTGGTGACCACCGATAACGTGACGGTGAAGATCAACGGTGCTCTTTACTACCAGATAATCGACCCGCGCCGGGCTGTTTATGAAGTGGCCAACATGAGCCAGGCGGTGGAAGTTCTGGCAAAAACCACTCTGCGCTCGGTGGTGGGCAAGATGGAACTGGACAAGCTGTTTGAATCCCGCAGCGAGGTGAACAACGCCATTCAGGCCGAAATGGAAGAGGCCGCTTCCAAGTGGGGCGTCAAGCTTACCCGGGTCGAGGTCCAGGACATCAGCATGCCGGAAGAAGTGGAAGAAGCCATGCGTTTGCAGATGGCTGCGGAGCGCAAGCGCCGGGCCACGGTTACCGAGGCCGAGGGTGAAAAGTCGGCGGCCATCGCCATGGCCCAGGGCCAGCGCGAGTCCGCCATTCTCAATGCCCAGGGCGACAAGGAGTCTGCCATTCTCCGGGCCCAGGGCGAGCAGGAGTCCATTCGATTGGTACTCAGTGCCATGGGTGACTCCGAGGCAAACAAACAGACCGTTATTGGCTACCTGCTGGGCCAGAGCTATATCAAGGTTTTGCCGAATATGGCGAAAGAAGGTGAGCGGGTGTTTGTGCCCTACGAATCCTCGGCCCTTCTGGGCTCCATGGGCATGTTCCGCGAACTGGCGGGCAGCCCTGAGGACGCGGTTCGCCAGCACCTGCAGCGCGACGGCTTGCGTGGCGGGCTGGTTGGCTCTGCAGGTAACAGTTAAGCCCTAACGGCTGTCACCCCAGCAGATTGTCCAGGGGCTGCTCGTAACTGGGGGCAAACACCTTCAGGAAATAGGCAACCTCTGGCAGCCCGTCTGCGTCCAGCCGCTGGCGGATTTGTCGAGCGGCCGGCTCGAATTCCTTGTTGCCGGCCCGGATCTCCGCCCGGCACTTGAGCCACGCCGAGAGCCTGTCGGCGGCCTTGATCAGCTCCCGGTCTTCTGCCGGAAGCTGAGACTCCCGAACGTAGGGTGAAAAATCCTCACGCAGATCCTCCGGTAACAACGCCAGTAGCTCGCCCTCGGCCTTGTGCTCGATATCCCCGAATGCTTCACGCATAACCCGGGAATGGTATTTGACCGGAGTGGGCATATCCCCGGTAATCACTTCCGTCGCATCATGGTAGAGCGCTGCCGCCGCAATGCGGTCGGTGTTCACCTGGCCACCGAAATGCCGGTTGCGAATAATGGCCAGGGCGTGGGCGAGGGTCGCCACCTCCCAGGAATGGGTGGCCACATTTTCCTCAATGGCATTTCGCATCAGCCCCCAACGCTTGATCCAGCGCAGGCGGGAGACATAGGCAAAAAAATGGCTGGCAACGTTACCCATCACTTACAGATCCGTTTTGCATAAATTAATAATCTTTTGCTATAGATGCACAAATTTACCGTGCTATTCTGAACCCGTATTCAATTGTTACACAACTGGGGGGTCATTGTGCCCGCTCAAGCGTACGTTCGGAAAATACTGGCCATCCTTGCCGCCGCTATTATGCTGGCAACGGCACCGGTTTACGCAAACGAAACCGAAATCACTGTGGGCGTTTACCACTTTCCCCCAATCGCCAGTGTTGACAACAGCGGTGAAGCCACGGGCCTGCTCGGAGACCTGCTGCACGAACTCGAGCAGACCCACCCAGCGGTATCCTTCCGGGTCTTTCACACCTCCCCCAAGCGTCGCTACCTGGATTTCGATGCCGGCCTTTACGATGTCATCTTCTTTGAAAGCCCGGACTGGGGCTGGACAGAGAGAGAGGTGGATATCAGCCGCCCGGTCCTCGCCGACGAAGAACTGTATGTTGCCCTCAAGAAGCCCGGCAGAGATTCCTCATTCTTTAAAGATCTGCAAAGCCGTTCTATTGTCGCTATTTCGGGCTATCACTATGGCTTCACCGGTTACGAAACCGACAATTCCGTGCTGGAGCAGAGATTCAACATCGAGTTTTCCGACAGCCACACCCGTAACATCAAGCTGATCAAGGCAGATCGGCCGTCCGTTGCCGAGGTGGCTATTGTCAGCCATTCTTATCTGCAAAGACACCTGGCCCGTCATCCGGAAGACTGGGACAAATTACTGATTTCAAGTGAGCCGGATCAGCGTTATCAGCTCAGCATCATCGCTCGAGAGGGCGGCGCCGCGAGCGCAGACGAGATGCTGCGACTGCTGGCGCCGCTGGTGGACAACGGTCGATACCGGCAACTCGTTGAAAGCTGGGGGCTCACACTACCAGCCGGTTTCCTGACCGGTTTCGAGGCACCCTGAACTCAACGAACGTCCAGATTGAACGCCACGATCACGTTACCCTCACCTCCCACTTCCGCATTGCGGGCCGGATCCAGCAGGAACAACTGGTCCGCGGGTACCTCGTGGGTTTGCTGCAGGACGTTACGCAGGGTTACGCCTCGCGAGGATGCCAGGTTGCTCAACGCCTCTGGCGCCAGTGAGCGCTCACCGGCCAGGTAGGCTTCCCGGGCCTCCTGCCATGCCTCCTCGGACAGTTCCTGCTCACCACCCGCGGTCAGTTCGTCCCGCAACAGGGCAAGGCCATCTGCCTGGGGCTCAACGTTGCCACGAATGTTCAGCAACAGGTCCGGCCGGTCCAACAGCGCGTCTGCCAGAGCGGCCAGCTTTTCCGCCTCCCCTTCAGCCAACTGGATACTGCCGGGAATAAAACTCACCTTGCCCAGCTCTTCGCCACTCAGGCCGGCCAGTTCGGCAATCGAGCCAAGCATACTGAACGGCGACGCCGCCGCCTTCGCCAACAGGTTCACAAACGCCCGCATCACTACCTGTCCGACTCTGAAGTCCGGGTCGGACAGGTCGCCGCTGATGGGCAGGTCCACTTCGATAACCCCTTTGCTATCCCGCAATAGGGCCAGACCCAGCTTCACCGGCGCATTGACGGCCTGATCGCTGGCTATGGCGGACCCCAGCTCAAGCCGATCCATCACCACCAGATTGGAGGCATCAATCCGTGAACCGGCAATTTCATAATCCAGGTTCAGGTTCAGTTTGCCACTGTCCACGCCATAGCCCAGGTATCGACCGAAATAAGGCGAGAGCGCCGGCAGCGAAACATCCTGCATCATCAGCTGGAGGTCGCTGACGTCCTCGGTTCCGAGTGTGCCAATGGTGCCTTCAAAGTCCAGATCGGCCACGCCGCCTACCCGGCCGCGGATGGACACCTTGCCCTGCTGCGGGGAAATGTTACTCAGGCCGGTCACGCTGCCATTCAGCTCATCAAACGACGTGGTGAAGGCCGGATCCAGAGTACGGTCGGTGTATGCCAGTTCGCCATTTTCGAGCATCAGCTGGCCAATCCGGAAAATGAACTCCGGTTCGGAATCGCCCGCTTCCTGTGGGTCTTGGGCCGGTTCTTGCTCTTCGGCGGGGCCGGATGTTTTGGCTATGCGTTCCACGTTATGGACGCTGTCGGTATTGCGAACGATGTTGATGACCGGCTGGGCCAGGGTCACGGTGCCGATTTCCAGCCGGGCGGGGTATACGTTGTATTCAATCGGCGACAGGCGCAGCGTTTGCCATGACAGCAGAGACCCGGAACTGTCAGGCAGCTTCAGATTCAGGCCGGCCACTTCCGCAGTACCGCTAAAGGTGCCGGTGAGCGGATCCTGCTGACCGTCAAGATCGAGATTGCCATCCACGCCCAGGGTTCCGTTGGTAATCGTAAGATTGGCTCCTTCCTGAACATAGGGCTCGAAGGCAGCCAGAGACACATCGCTACCGGAAATGGCAGCCTCCAGCGTAAACGGCGCCGGGGTTACCTGGCCGTTCAATGAAACTTGCCCGCCACTGGCCAGCCTTCCGGCCACCTTGTAGGTTACCGGCTCCTCAAGTTGATGGCTCAGCTCGCCAATTGAAACCGAGAGCTGTTCAAGGGCAATTTCAGCCGCCGTCGCCGGCTGACTGTCCTGCCATAGCACACGTCCCCCGGAGAGCGTCACACCCGCGACGGACCAGCGAAATGGCTCGCCGCCGGCCGAAGCTTCGCCGCTGCTTGCAGCTTCGCCGTCTTCGGATGCCAGTGGCGCCAACCAGTCGATCTCTCCGGTAGCACTCCGCGCCATGGCGAGATCCAGGTTTTCCAGAGAAACCTGGCCAATACGGACCTCCCGCCGGTTAAGGTCAAAACCGATGGCATCCACAGACAGGAGGCCGTTGCTTAGCCTGGCCTGCTCGCTCTGCTCATCCAGAGCGATGGCAAGATTCTCCAGTTCCAGCTGACCATTGGTCGTTTCCAGGTAAAAAACGTCACCGGCCTGCACTTCGTAATCCGAGCTGAGGTTGACGCTGCCACCACGCAGGTCATAGGGGAAAAACGGTGCCAGAAAATGGGCCAGGGTCTCATGGTCCACCGATGACACCTTGAGGGTACCGTTGGAATAGAACGGTGAGACACTCAGATCGCCCTGCCACTCGATGGTCTGGCTACCCAATGCCGCCAGCACGGAATAATCGCTGTCCTGTCCCTCCCGGCGCCAGGTGGCCAGATCGTTCAGGGTCAGATCCAGCGGGATGATCCGGAACTCTGCCATATTCTCCTTGGTAAAATCCCGGAACAGCATTTCACCGCCGTTAAGTTCGATTCTCCCGAAATAAAGTCTCGGCGCCGCGGCTGAGTCATCGGCTTGCCCGGCTGCCGGCTCTGCCTGGGCGGGTTCCGGATTGGCCGCCTGCCAGTCTCTCGCGAAATTAACGCTGTAGCCCTCCAGCAGGTCCACCCGAACGTAAGGTTCGTCCAGCTGGATAGCCTCGAAACCGGCGATACCACGAACCAGCTGGAAAAAGTTCATGTCCACCATGAGACGGTCGAAGCCAACCACCTGCTCGCCATCACTGTCGGCAGCCGACAGTCCCGAAGCCTCAACCGTCAGGGTAAACGGGTTCGTTCGGATATCGGTGATCTCTGCCTGCCAGCCCATCCGCTGATCCAGCTGCTCGGGCACCAGCCGCTCCAGCCACCAGGGAAGAAGCAGGAAACCTGCCAGGGTATACAGAATCAGAAGGACCAGGAATCCGACCAGCAGATTCCTGGATAAATGACTGCGTTGACGGCTCTGGGCCACGGACATCTCCTTATAAACGGCGGATTCCCGGGGCAATCTTGCCCACCTGCCTGTTCACAAGGATAGTCGGCCTGGTGCCATTTTGTCAGCTGTGACGGTTATGACCCGGCAACACCAGCTCCGGGTCAGCGGCAATGTTGGTATACTGGCCAATCTCATCAAGGTCCCTCGGCACCATGGCAGCGCGCAACAGCTTGCGTGTGGAATTACCGGTTGCCGGGTAAGCGGACTGACCAGCGCGCCAGGTGACCGGCATGGCCGGGGTACCAATACGTTGATCAAGCTGCCTCAGCCGTTTATACATGAAGGCATGCTGACTGCCCTCATTATCCGGCACCAGGGCAAAGAAGGCGCTGGCCGAATACCGGGCCAGGAACACCTGCTCCGACATCTGATCCCGCAGTGCCCCACTGATTTCCCTGACCACCGCATTCAAAGACTGCTCTCCCATGCCCGTGGAGAGCTCCCGGTAATTCGCGATATCCAGATAAATCAGGGCAAACGGGTTGCCAGCTGCGTTGTCCCGGGCAAGGATGTCCAGCAGTCGTTGTTCCAGTGCTGACCGGTTAGGGAGCCCCGTGACGGCATCGGTGAAGGCAAGTTCTGCCACCCGTTTATCCTCTTCCATCTTGAACACCGCGAGTTCCCGCTGGTGTTTCACATCCAGCACCGTCACCACCAGCGCGACAGCGAGCAGGGCGATACAGAAAACGGCCAATGGTATGCCCATCCAGCCCCCGCGCAGTCCATTATCAGCCGCAGGTACGGCGCCTTCAGGGAAAGTCATCGCCATCATGCCGGTGTAGTGCATGCCACAGATCGCCGCAGCCATGACCAGGGCAGCCACAAACTGAATCGCCATGGATCCGGAACCGTCCATGTGCTGCAATTTGCGGCACAGGGCAAGCGCGGCCCCGGAAGCGCCAACAGCGATCACGATGGAAACCATGAGAAACCCGACGTTGAATGTCGGCGATGCTGACATTCGCATCGCGTACATCCCCAGGTAATGCATGACAACAATGCCACCGGCCATGGACAGCGTCGCACCGATGAACAGGGGCACTCCCAAACGCTCACGCCCGATGATGTGCAGAGCAACGCCGGAGGCAACCACAGCGGCAAGCCAGGAAACCGCCGTCATCAGGACATCGAACGACATTTCGACGTCCATCGGCATGGCCCGCATCCCGACAAAGTGCATGGTCCAGACGCCGGTTCCCATCAGCAGGGCGCCGGCAGACAGCCATTTTCGACGCTCGCCATCTTTGGCATTGGTCAATCTGGCGCCAAAAAACAGGGCCGCGTAAGCCGCCAGCACAGCGACCAGAAACGAAGCGACTACAAGGGGCAGATCGTATTCGGACATCATCTTGTTCAGACCTTTAATTGATGTGTGTGAACGGGCCAGCGTTCACTGTTGCTCGGTACTGACCTGAATCAACGTCCGGAGAGATACGAGTTAGCTGTGAACCGGGTCTCATTCCATTGTTGGATTTATGTAACCGACTCGGACATAAGCAGCGCTGACAGACAGGCCTGAACCCGATATGCTTCGGAGTCGTATTTATCCCGGCCAATTAAACTCGAATTTGAGGAAGAATTATGGACATCGGCGATATGCGTCGTGATTTCGAGAGCGAGGGGCTGGATCGCGATGCGCTGGACAGTGATCCGGTCAGGCAGTTCCAGGGCTGGTTTGAGGACGCCCGGGAGGCAGGCATTCTCGAACCCAACGCCATGTCGCTGGCAACCGCCGGACGGGATGGCATGCCGGACCTGCGCACGGTATTGCTGAAGTACTTCGACGGCCAGGGTTTTGTCTTCTACACCAACTACGGCAGTCGGAAGGCCAGGGAGATGGAGGAAAACCCCCAGGCGGCCCTGTTGTTCCCCTGGATCGGACTGAACCGACAGGTACGGATCCAGGGCGCCGTTGAAAAAGTGAGCAAGGCTGAGTCCCTGCGCTACTTCGCGTCGCGGCCAAGAGGCAGCCAGATTGGCGCCTGGGTTTCCGAACAGAGCAAGGCCATTACCTCCCGAGGACTGCTGGAACAGAAAGTGGCCGAGATCAAGCGCAAATTCAGCGATGGCGAAGTGCCCCTGCCCAGTTTCTGGGGCGGTTATCGCGTCGTTCCCGACCGTATCGAGTTCTGGCAGGGTCGACCCAGCCGGCTTCACGACCGCTTTGAATATGTGAGGGAAGGCGATGGCTGGCACATCCAACGACTTCAGCCCTGATACCCGACCCGCCATCTGGCTGTGCCACCAGACGGACGGGCCGGAGGTTGCCCACCCGCAGTGGCTGACCGACTACGAGCGCCAGACGGCGAGCAAATTCAGCGGCCCCCGGGAAAGGGAGTACCTGTCGAGCCGCTGGCTGATTCGCCAGGCCATTGGCAAATCAGCCGGGGTATCGCCACAGCATTGCTGCCCGGTGGCCGGCCGCCCGAATGCCTCCGGCACGCCTGAAGGCTGGCGTTTGTCCCTCAGCCACAGCCAGGGTTTGTCGGCCTGCGCCACCCGCTCGGGCTCACCGATTGGGCTGGATCTCGAGCCTTGCCAGCGCCACGCCCAATGGCACAAGGTGGTGAAACGCTGGTTTTCCCCGGTCGAGCAGGAATGGCTGTTCCGGGAAGACGACTCCAATACTTTCCTCAAGGTCTGGACCCTGAAAGAAGCCTGGCTGAAAGCCACAGGACGGGGCATTGCCGGCAACCTGCAGACCCTGGAGGTGCGCAAGAATTTCGAAATCTACGGCGACCAGCCTGAACAGGACTGGCAGGCCGCCTGCTGCTACATTGAGGGCTACCTGGTAACCGTGGTGTATCGGGGAAGCCGGCCGGTATGGCCGGAGATCACCCTGCTTGAGCCGCCGCCACACGACTTTGCTCTTGTGGATGCCGAGCCCATGGAGGCCTCGTGGGAGCCATTGTTCCAGCGCACTATTCGACGCAAAGGCCCGTAGTACGAAACCGGGCCAGACACAGATAACACAGGTCAGTTTATGGATAACCCGGAACGCTGCCCATGGTGTGGCGACGACCCGCTTTACGTGCACTATCACGACACCGTGTGGGGCCGCCCCGAATACGACGACCTTGCACTGTTCGAAAAACTCTGCCTGGACGGCCAGCAGGCGGGCCTGAGCTGGATCACCATTCTCCGGAAACAGGAAAATTATCGCGCCGCCTACGACCACTTCGATCCGGAAAAAATCGTGCATTACGATGAGTCCCGGGTGGAAGAGCTGCTGACCAACCCGGGCATTATCCGCAACCGACTGAAGGTTCAGTCGATCATCAAGAATGCCCGGGGCTATCTGGATTTGCGTGATAAAGGCACAGGTTTCAGTGATTTTCTCTGGTCCTTTGTTGAGAACCAGCCGATCCAGAACCGCTGGCGATCCTTTTCCGAGGTTCCCACGGCCACACCGGAATCCGAAGCCATGTCGAAAGCCCTGAAACGCTCCGGGTTCACCTTCGTCGGCCCTACCATCGTCTACGCGTTTATGCAGGCAACGGGCATGGTGAACGATCATCTGGTGGCGTGCCCACAACACCGGGAGTGCTATTTACTAAGCCAATGATCTCAATAGACTGGGGGGTCGTAAGTTCTGGAGTGTTTCAAACCCCCGGAGCTTTACTGTGCGAATCACTCTCGACCAACTGAGAAACATGCAGAGTCCTGTTATCGACCTGCTTGAGATCCTGTCGCTTGAGGGCCAACACTACATGGCCCGCCTGATCATGGATGACAAACCACTGCTACTTTCCGAGAAAAACGGCACCACCAGTCTGTTCCGGAGCGCCTGGCAGATTCAGGATACTCTCGCCTCCTTCGATGTCCGGGAAACCCAGGTGGTGCACCCATCCGCCTACCATGAAATGGTCGGCATGGAACCCGCAGAGATAGAACCCATGCGAATCAGGGTGCAGAGGCAGAAAACGTGATTGCTGTTGCAAGACTCGCCATACTCGTTGGCATCGCCGGACTCATCCCGTTTATCGGGATTCTTGCAGGGCTGTTTTTCATGCCCCAGTACAGCATTGGCCTGCTCGGCTATTTTTACCTCTACAGCGCCGGCATTCTCGCATTCATGGCTGGGGTTTACTGGCCCATTGCCATGCAGCTGGACAATTGCTGCTATCCCTTGTCACCCCTGGTAACCATGTTGCTCAGCCAGGTATTTTTTGTTGCCGCAGGCATTGGCCTCCTGCTGCCGGTCGCCGGTCAGATACTTCTGTACACCATCGCCTATCTCGCCCTTTACCTGGTGGATGCACGCTGGATGCGGGTCTACTGGCCAGTCTGGTATTTGCGTCTGCGGCTTATTCTTACTTCGGTGGTTCTGGTCTGCCAATTAACCGCTGCCGCATGGTTCTTCCTTATCCATACGGCCCACTGATTTTCCTGGGGGTTACAAAGCCTGATCAGCGATCAGGCTCCAAAGGCATCTTCTGCGGTTTCAAAACGACTCTGCAGTTTTCTCAAGGCCGTCTTCTCGATCTGACGAACCCTCTCACGGCTGATGCCGAGATCATCCGAGATAACCTGCAGGGTTTCGGGCTCTGGCAGGTCAAGGCCGTACCGGCGTGACAGAATATCCTTTTCCCGATCACTCAGTTCGCTGAGCATGGACGAGAGTGTTCTACGGCGATCTCTGTCAGACATCGGATGATCCGGTGCCGTCTGGTCGCCGGCGTCCAGGCTGTCACCCAGGGTGACTGAACCATCTTCCACGAGCGGTACGTCGGTGGACAGCTCTCTGGTCGCGAGCGCCCTCAGCTCGCCTATTCTGGACGGGCTTGCTTCCATCTCCCGGGCCAGCTCGGATTGCGAGGGCGTCCGGCCGAGGTTCTGATGCATCTTCAGGGACACCTTGTGCAGCTGGCGGATCTCGTCCACCACGTTCTCCGGTGTATGCACCAGGCGGGTCCCACGCTGCAGACAGCGTTTGACTTCCTCGCTGATCCACCAGTAGGCGTAGGTCGAGAACCGGAACCCCTTGGTGGGATCAAAACGCTCCACGGCCTTGATCAGGCCGACGTTGGCGTCCTGAATCAGATCCGACATGGGGATACCGTGCTGGCCATAACGGCGGGCAATGTGTACCGCCAGGCGCAGGTTGCTCTGGATAAGCTTGCGCCGACAGGCAGTCGCCAGATGAAACGCCCGGCGACATCGGGAAGAGAAGGCACACGCATCCCCGAGGCTACCGATCACTTCCCGGAACGTCTGTGGAGTCTCCTCCGGCAGGGCCAGTTCGGTACTGATGATTCGGTAACAGAGCGTCAGTTTTCGGGAGAGGCGGCGTTCGGCCGCATCCGTCAGCAGTTCATACCGGGACGCATCCCTGAAGTACAGCCCGACCAGGGAATCCCTTTCACCATCGTTGGGCGTTGTCGGAGACGGTCCCAGCCTTTCGGTCTTTTGCATGACTAGGGTACCGGTCAGAATTTACATCAAAGAATACGATGTGCCGGTGCTGATGGATTTACGGGGGAAGGGTAGGTAAAAACCCACAGGTGGAGCGACCTGTCCACCTGTGGGGGCTGCTATTGAGGCAAAGTCATTTGCCGCTCAGGCGGCAACAATGGCGTACTCGTGGTTGTGGGGCTCGATCAGAACTCCGTGCAAGGCCACGATGGCCTTCTTGTAATCGTCCTCGTCCACCACAAACTGGATATCCACCTGGCGCATACACTGGTGCAGGGCCAGAATGCTGATCTCCTCATCGGCCAGGGCCTTGACGGAGCGGGCAAGAATGCCCGGAACCTTCATATCGCTGCCAATGGCGGAAACCACAGCCACCTTGCGGGTATTGATTTCCGCGTTGGGGAACTCTTCCTTCAGCGCCTTGACCACCCGCTTGACGTGTTTCAGCGTGCTACCCACGTAATGAGTGATGGTATTGGCGTTCGTGTCCTTGGACATGAAGCGCACCTTGAAGCGGCTCAACACATCCAGAATGCGACGGTCGGAACCCGGCTCACCCTGCATGTCCTGATCGAACACTTCCACGGCAAACACGCCCTTGGCGCCGGCAATGATCTCCACCTGGGGTTTTTCACTCACATAATCGCCGGTGATCAGGGTACCCGTGTGCTCCGGCTCGAAGGTGTTCATTACCCGCAGCGGAATCTCGTTCTGGCGCATCCCCTTACCGGCGCGGGGATGAATCGCTTCCATACCGAGGTTGGCCAACTGATCTGCCACGTCGTAATTGGTGCGCCCCAGCGGAACAACCTTGTCTGCGCCAACGATGTTGGGGTCGGCGGAGCTCAGGTGGTATTCCTTGTGGATGATCGCTTCACGGGCCTCGGTGATCACCGCGACCCGGCTGAAGGTCATCTCGCTGTAACCGCGGTCGAAGGTGCGCATCAGGCCTTCCTTGCACTGGGCATAACCGGTCACGATCGGCAGCTCACGGCTAAGATCTACAGCATCGAAAGCTTGCTTTAGCTTTTCGTCGAGCGGTAGCAATTCATTGTCGCGCCAGCCGGTGAGGTCTACGAAACGGGCGTTTATACCCTCCTGCTGGAGTTTCAGCGCTGTGTTGAAAGCACTGTGGGCCTCACCGATGCCCGCCAGCATCTCCCGCACCGTCAGCAGGTGTTCTTCCAGCTGGAACTGACCGTAGGAACACAGGCGCTGCAGATCAATCAGGCAACCACGGACACCCTCAACACGGTCGGTAATGAACTGATCTGCCTGCTGTTTGAGCATCGGATCCTCAAACAGTTCACCGTTGATATCGGTCAGGAACTTGACCAGCTTGGTGAGATCATCACCCCAGGCCCAGTCTGATTCGGCATCCGCGAACAGAGCATAAACGCCCGGCTCACCGGTCTTCTTGTGTTCCAGCAGTTCGTTGGTCACGCCGCCATAGGCAGACACAACGAAAATGCGCTGGTACAGATTGTCTTTCTCACGATTACCGATAATGATGTTGTCACGGACGGCCTCGTAGTTACTCATCGAGGTGCCGCCGATTTTCTCAACGGTATGTAGTTGGCTAGTCATAATCTTGCCTTTGCTATCCTGCAGCATGAATGTCCGGAGGTACGGGCGTCTTACGACGCCTCGCTAAGCCCTTCCTGCATGATTTCGTCCACACTTTTCGCCAGCAGGGCAGCCCCTTTCTTCAGGTCTTCCTCGCTGGTCGTCAGCGGCATCAGGCACTTGATGACTTCATCATTCGGACCACTGGTCTCGATGATCAGGCCGTGCTCGAAGGCACGTTTGGTAATCGGGCCTGTGATATCCGCGTGGGCTGCTTCGATACCACGCATCAAACCGCGCCCCTTCATTTTGAACTGACCGGGGTACTTGTCGCAAATCGCCTGTAGGGCATCGCCCAGCACCCGGGTCTTGGCCTTCACCTCATTGGCGAACGCATCGTCTTTCCAGTAGGTCTCCACAGCGGTGCGTGCGGTAATGAACGCCATGTTGTTGCCGCGGAAGGTGCCGTTGTGCTCGCCCGGATCCCACACGTCCAGTTCCGGCTTGAACAGCACCAGCGCCATCGGCAGACCGTAGCCACTGAGAGACTTGGACACGGTTACGATGTCCGGCTTGATCCCGGCAAACTCAAAGCTGAAGAACTCGCCGGTGCGGCCATTACCTGCCTGGATATCGTCCAGGATCAGCAGGATGTCGTGCTTCTTGCACAGCTCGGACAGACCCTTCAGCCATTCCGCGCGACAGGCATTCAGGCCACCCTCGCCCTGAACTGCTTCCACGATGACTGCCGCCGGCAACTCAAAGCCGGAAGAGCCGTCACTGAGCAGTTTGTCCATGATCGCCAGGGTATCGACATCGTCGCCCAGGTAGCCGTCGTAGAACATGAAATCGACGTTACCCAGCGGGGTGCCAACACCGCCCCGATGGTGCTTGTTACCGGTGGCTGCGACAGCGCCCATGGTGACGCCGTGGAATCCATTGGTGAAAGAAATAATCCCGTTGCGCCCTTTGACCTTACGGGCCAGTTTCAGGGCCGCTTCAACGCAATTGGTGCCGGTGGGGCCGGTAAACTGCATTTTGTAGTCCAGGCCACGGGGATCGAGGATGTGCTTCTTGTAGGCCTCGATGAAGTCGTGCTTGGCCGTGGTAAACATGTCCAGGCCCTGGCTCACGCCGTCTGCCTCGATGTACTCAAGCAGTGCCTTCTTCAGGGTGTCGTTGTTGTGGCCGTAGTTCAGGGAACCGGCGCCGGCCAGAAAGTCGAGGTATTCCTTGCCATCCTCGGTATACAGGTGGGCGTTCTTGGCACGGTTGAAGATAACCGGAAACGCGCGGCTGTATACACGAACTTCGGATTCGGTCGACTTGAAAATTTCCATGGTCTTGCCTCTTAGCATGTCAGGTTCGAGGTAGATGCGCGGGGACTCACCGGTTATACAGATGTCGGTCGCGACGAGCCCGCCGTGCGTTGGTTAAAGCCTTGTGACAGACCTACCTCAGTGGTCGGTCGGCTAGTCCAATACACAGTCTTTCAATCAGTCAGGGCCGGCGTGCGCCGGCGCTGAACTCGGGCTCTCAGACAGGCTTCGTGAAGGGACCTATGCGCAGCAGGAACTCGGGGTCGTGCTTGCCGCCAAAGTGAGTCTCTTTCTCGAAGTGCTCGTGGTAGGTGAGCTCGGCTCCCATGTCACGGGCGAATGACCGGAACAACGCCCAGGAGGCTTCGTTGTCTGCGGTAATGGTCGTCTCCATGTGCGTTACGGCTTTGCACACATCACGGCTGACGATTTCCTTAAGCATCCGCTTGGCGAGGCCCTGTCCACGGCCTTTCTCGTGGACCGCCACCTGCCAGACAAACACGGTATCGGGCTGTTGGGGAGGGATGTATCCGGAGATAAAGCCGACCAGATCGCCGTCCTTCTCCGCGGCCACGCCGGTTTCGGCGAAGTGGCTGCACTGCAACAGGTTGCAGTAAATCGAGTTCGGGTCCAGCGGTGGGCACTCATCCACCAGCTGGTTGAGTCTGAAGCCATCATCTTTCACGGGTACACGAAGCTTGATGGCGTTGGTATTCGATCCTTCTGTTGTCATAACGTGATCAATTCATCTCTAGAAGTTGGTGCAGAATTATATAGACCACAAAATATATTTCAAGTCAGGCCAAAAACACACCCACGAAAAGGCAGTGGCCTACTCTTTCAGGATAGACCGAATTGACGCATTCGCCAGTGACAAAATAGTTAAATAAGAGAAGGGAAAATCACGTCGTCAGCAGTCAGAGAAGTGCCATTCAGAATCCGGTTTCGGTAGGATGCGGCTGCGGGCGAACCGGACGGCCAGAGCCGGTCAAACTCGGGCAGCCAGGCTTCCAGAGAGAAAGATACCGGCAGCAGGGACACATGCAAACCCTGGCGCTGAATACCAGCAACCGGCTCAGTGACGGGGCTGGAGAAGCCGATTCGGGTAATCAGCCCGCGGGGATCTGACTTCAGGTTGCCCATGCCCGCAGAGCCGTTGTTAACCACCACCCGACTCCGCTCACCGACCAGGCCCGACCAGAGCACCGGGAGGCAGGTGTGAGTCGAGGCAATCACGTCTGCCTCCGAGGCCATGAACCACTCCGAAAGTTTGTTGTCGTTTCCCTCGGCAAACGCTTCGTGGGCCAGCCCCCAACCGGCCAGGGACTCCGGATCCCCGTGCACCACCAAAACCTTTAGTCCTCCAAATATAAGACACCAATACCTTGGCAGCAGTGACAATCGTCGCTGGATATCCGGGTGCTCCGCGGCAATACCCTGCAGCCGCTCCATGATCCGGTTCGACCGCTCCACCACCCCCTGTTCGACGAAATCCGGATAGGCGCAACCGCAGCCGGCACCGGCACTGGGTTGCGCCAGCTCGTAATCCACATTGCCCAGACTGACGGTGTGATCCAGCACCCGATTGTTGATATTACGGAACAGACTGTCACTGGCGTTGAACCAGTTGAAGTCGCCATTGAATACCAGCCTCACCCGGTGCCCCTGCCGCTCTTCCGCCAGTGCCATCTGCTCGATCTCATCAAGTGCCCAGGGGTTGCCGTAGAGCCCGCCGATAATGTAGAGCACATCCTCGGAGACCGAGCGGGGCTCCTGGCACAGGGCCCTGGCAGAGTATCGATACGCCAGCGGACAGCTGCGGCCTTCGGTCATGATCTCAGGCCTCTCCGGCAGCCAACGAACGCCCCGCCAAACGGCGGACGACCAACGGCAGGAAGAACCCTGTCGTGCAAATCAGGAAACCATAGGCGTTGACACCCAGCAGCATTGCGTACGCGCCGTCACCAATTGCCCAGCTTGAAGGAATCAACCCCACTGCCAGCAACAAGCCAAGTCCCAGGCCGGTCCAGAAACTCAGGTGAAAGCTCCAGGGCGACCACTTGGTGAAACCGTAAAACAGGAACACCGGTGCAAGCCCCATCACCATAGTGCCGGAAATCGTGGTGGCCTTGAGGATATCGGTACCGGCAAACATCGGCAGGTTGCCCAGGAAGGCAAAGATCACCATCACAACCGCACCCACCCGCATGCTCGGCAGCTTGTCAGACGCACGCCGGGCGAGCCGGGGCAGATCCACCGCCAGAGATTTGGCCAGGGAAGTAAAGGTGGAATCCAAAGTGGAACCGGCCGAGGTCATCATAACCACGCTCATAAAGAACAACGCCGCCAGCCCCAGGGACTGACCAACCGCCGCTGGCGCATTGCCCATGGCCTCAATGCCGTTAAGCCGAGCGTGAACACCCACCAGACTGAAGATAAACACAGCCACAAAGCCCAATAGCCCGGCAACAACAAAGCTTCTGAGCATGGTCTTCTCCTTGTTCACAAAGCCCCGGTCGGTCAGCACCGGATCGTGGAACGGATAGCTGAACAGCTGCAGCAAAGCCACCAGCAAGAGATCAAAGCCAGCATTGAGCCGGAACTCGCCATTGGTCAGCAGGGCGCTGGTGTCGTTGGCGGGAATAATGAGGAACAACACCGCCCCCACGAAGAACACAAACACGAACGCCTGAATCACATCGGTGAAAATCGACGACCGCAGCCCGCCCTTCAGGCTGTAGGCCAGGGTAAACACCGTAAACAGCATCGCCGCCGCGTAATACTCCCACTCACCGGGCAGCCCGAAATAGCCGCCCACCACCGCAGTGTTACTCCAGACCTCGTTATAAAGCCGGATCAGAATCGCAGCCGCAAACGCCAGACTCGCCAGCCGCCCAAACCGCGACGTCAGAAAATCCTGCAGACTCCGGGCCCCGGTCTGGGTCCGGATCAGGTAAATCACATACCCGGCCACCGGAATCGACAGCCAGTAACTGGCATAAGCCAGACCGCCCACCACGCCATAAGCCGCACCCAGGTTCGCCGCATTGGTCACCGACTTGGCAAAGATCCAGCTGATAAAAATACTCGCCGTCAGCGACCACTGCCCCACCGGGTTGCCCTGGTCATCGGCGCCTTTATAGAACGAATTCGCGTTCTTGCTCTTCGGCGACAGCACGTACATAACCACGCCGTACACCAGCAGGAATCCCCAAAACAGGGAGGCCTCTGTGAAGTTCATGTTCTCGTTCCCTTGTTCTTTGGTTCTTTATTCCCACCAAGCAACCGAATAGCAAAGCCGTACCCGCGGTCTGGGTGGTGAGGTTATTTTCCCGCCAGGAAAAAGATGTCTGAGCGAAGCGAGTTGTTTTTCCCAAGGGAAAATAACCTCACCTCCCAGGCCGCCAATGACCAGCAATCAGTCCTGAGCGGCCCTAAACCAGAATCAAGCCGGCGCCGAACAACTGGCCCCGAAGCGGTAACAGGAAAAACACCGGTGATGCCGCAACATAATGCGCTCATCCATGCTCTCGGTTAGCGTTCCACCCAGATCGTACTGGGGATCATCATCCACCAGCGTGCAGGCATACACCCGAACCTGTTCGCCCTTCTTCACCAGCATCCGCGTATAGGTGCACATGAAATGGGAACGAGCCTCTTTGGTCGGATACTTCTCCATACAGGTCTCAGTGATCTCCGGGCTGCCGTCTTCAGAGCCCGGCGTACCCAGGTCCGGAAACGCGGTAAAGGCCAGGTCTTCCGGAATGTTCCACTCCCGAAGGATTTCACGGAAAGCCGCCTCGACATCCGCCGGAATTTCCTCCGGATCTGTCTGGCGGGCAATGGACACCTTGAAGCCCTGTTCGATCAGCCAGTGGATGCCCTCCAGTGCCTGATCGAAGCTTCCGTCACCGCGATCCTTGTCGTGCCGTGCGCGATCGGGGAAATCCAGGCTGACGCGGAAGTGGATCGGGTAGGGGTTGTCCAGCAGTGGCAACACCTGGTGCCGGCGTTTGAGCAGCGGCTCGGTGGCATTGGTGAGTACGAAGCAGGGCCGGTGCTGGCTGGCGTAATCCAGGATATTCACAAAGTCGCGGATCACGAAGGGCTCACCGCCGGTGAAGGAGAACTGCTCCACACCCATGTCGATGGCTTCGTGGATGAATGGCTTCACATCGGAGAGCTTCATGCCCGGAATCCGGCCATCACCGGGATGGGAACCTTCCAGGCAGAAGGGGCAGGCCAGGTTGCAGGCGGTGCCGGTGTGGATCCATAACTCTTTGAGCTTGTCCGCGTCGATGTATCCCCGGGGGTCACCGTTGCGGGTGTGGGTCCAGCTATCGCGGGCCCGGGGTTCCAGGACTTCCACGGCCGGAATACGTTTACTGCGGGCCGGTCTGGTTTCAGTCAGGGGCATAGATGCTCCTCGGTGTATTCGTGTTTTTCCCACGGCGCCAGCCATGGAGTTTCTCCAGCAGCTTCAGGATACCTTCGGGCGCGT
>CAZFQI010000050.1:0-16090 GCA_964520755.1 uncultured Marinobacter sp.
CAGGTTGGGATGAGTTGGGCGCGTGATTGTACGAAAAGACGCACTGCAACACAAGCCAAGTTGACACTACCTTCGGCAATACCTAGCATTGCCGCGACCTGCCTTTAATATCAACAATCGTAACGACGATAACACCAGCAAGGGATCTACAAGCCGCATGACAGCCCAGCGCATTTACGACACCGTGGCCGACGACTTCAGCCGCGTTAATGACCTGATCATCCAGCGGCTTTCCTCAGATGTTCCCCTGGTGGAGAAAATCGCCCAGTACATCATTGAAAGCGGCGGTAAGCGCTTGAGGCCATTGCTGGTTCTGCTTTCCAGCCAGGCCGCCGGCTATAAAGAAAACGATCATCTAAAGCTCGCAGCCGTGATCGAATTCCTGCACACCGCCACCCTGCTGCACGATGATGTAGTCGACACCTCGGACATGCGCCGGGGCCGCAGTACCGCTAACGCGCGCTGGGGCAACGCGCCGAGCGTACTGGTAGGTGATTTCCTCTACGCCCGGGCTTTCGAGATGATGGTGGAGCTGAAAAGCCTGCGGATTATGGACGTACTGTCTCACGCCACCGCGGTGATCGCGGAGGGTGAAGTCATGCAGTTGATGAACGTGAAAAACCCTGACCTGACAGAAGACCAGTACATGAAGGTCATCCACAACAAGACCGCCATGCTGTTCGAAGCCGCCTCGCACACAGGCGCCCTGCTCGCCGCTGCCAGTGCGGAGCAGGAACTGGGCCTGAAAGACTACGGCAAGCACTTGGGCCTCGCGTTCCAACTGGTCGACGATGTCCTCGATTATCGGGGCGACGCCGAAGCCATGGGCAAGAACGTGGGCGACGATCTTGCTGAAGGCAAAACCACCCTGCCCCTGATCCACGCCATGGCCCATGGAACCGAAGATGAACGGCAACTTATCCGTCAGGCGATCCGCAAGGGCGGCCTGGACGATCTACCCCGCATCCTCGACATCGTTGAGCGCTCAGGCGCGATCGAATATACCATGACCAAGGCCCGGGAACAGGCGGAACTGGCCAAAGCCTGCCTTGAATCCCTGCCGGCCTCTGGTCACAAAGAGGCCATGGAACTGCTAACCGAAGTCGCAGTCGCGAGGGTTAGCTGAGCGACTCACGCCCGTGGGGCGATTCAAAGTCCAGCTCTGGCCCGACCGGTACGATCTGCGTCGGATTAATGGTTCTTTGGCTCACGTAGTAATGGCGTTTGATCTGGCCGATATCCACGGTTTCCGCCACGCCATGCACCTGGTAGAGATCCCGAACGTAGGCGGAAAGCGCCGGAAAATCACTGATCCGCTGGCGATTGCACTTGAAGTGGCTGTAGTACACCGCATCGAACCGGATCAGCGTGGTGAACAGGCGCCAGTCAGCCTCGGTCAGCTGGCCACCCACCAGATAGCGCTGGCCAGACAACCGCTCCTCAAGCCAGTCAAGTGAGTCGAACAGCGCGTTGTACGCCTCCTCGTATTTGTCCTGCGCGGTGGCAAAACCCGCCTTGTAGACACCATTATTGACCGTGTCATAGACCCGGGCGTTTACCTCTTCAATCTCCGTTTGCAGTTCCTCGGGATAGAAATCCAGATCGTCACGTACACCTTCAAGACCATCGAACGCCGAATTGAACATTCGGATAATCTCGGCAGATTCATTGCTCGCAATGGTCTGTTTCTCTTTATCCCACAAGGTGGGCACCGTCACCCGGCCGGAATACTCAGGCGCAGCCTTGGTATAGACCTGGTGCATGAACCGAAAGCCATGGAGATGATCCCGATGCTGCTCACTGTCCGGCCGGAACTCCCACCCGTTTTCAACCATGTCCGGATGCACCACGGAAACCGATATATGCTTCTCCAGGCCCTTGAGTTTGCGAAAAATCAACGTCCGATGCGCCCAGGGACAAGCCATGGACACATACAGGTGATAGCGCCCGGACTCGGCCTTGAACCCCCCTTCGCCATTTGGCCCCGGGGAGCCATCGGCGGTGACCCAGTTGCGGAACCTTGCCGCCTCCCGTTCAAACTTGCCACCGGTCTTGTCAGTGTCGTACCACTGGTCGTGCCATTTACCGTCAATCAGCAGGCCCATGATGCCCTCCCGTTAAAATTCCTGAACATGATGAAATCAATACAGGCAGAATACCGGGGACCCTGCTACGCTCTCAAACAAGCATTTCTGGCCAACAACCTCAGATAATTCGAACATGCATACAGCCATCACCATAGACGCCCTCAAAGTCCTTGACGCCATCGACCGCAAAGGCAGTTTCGCCGGGGCCGCCAACGAACTGTTCCGGGTTCCCTCCGCCATCAGTTACACCGTGCAGAAGCTGGAAGAAGACCTGAATGTCGCCATTTACGATCGAACCGGTCACCGCGCCCGACTGACGCCGGCTGGCCGGTACCTTCTGGAAGAGGGCCGCACCCTGCTTGAAGCAGCAGAGAACCTCGCGCACACGACCCGCCAGGTCGCCCAGGGCTGGGAAACGCGGTTACGGATCGGGTTCAACTCACTGCTGCCGGCGGAATGTTTGTTTCCCGCAATCCAGGAATTCTATGGGCTAGGCGTACCGGTTGATGTACAAATTGTTGAGGAGGTTTTCGCCGGCACCTGGGATGCGCTGCAAAGCCGCCGCGTGGATCTGATCATCGGCGCCGATAATTTCAGCAAGCCTGCCGGCAACTACACCACAAAGCCCCTGGGAGACATGCCCTTTGTGTTCGCCGTTGCTGCTGATCATGCCCTGGCAGCTGCCGAAACGCCGCTTTCCGAGGAAGACATTTCGCGTTATCCCGCAGCCGTAGCGGCGGACACTTCTCGCGCTTTGCCACCAGGACACGCTGGCATATTCCACCGGCAACGAACCCTGACAGTCGCCAACATTGATCAGAAGATCGCCATACAGGTTGCCGGTCTTGGCGTGGGATGGTTACCCAGGGCAAGAATCAGCGAACAGCTGGACCAGGGGAAGCTGGTCATCAAAGAGGTCCAGGAATCACGCCAGCCGATAACACTCCATATGGCGAGGCATGCCGAGGATCAGGGTAAGGCCTTGATGTGGTTCTGGGAGCGGCTCAGCGTGAAGGACGCTGTTTCGAACTGGCTAACAGCCTGAAAATAAAGAAAATGATATGACTTCAACTCGGAGTGAAGCCAGGCAAATGAGTCAACCGCTTGCCGGGACACTTCGTTTATACTGCAGCTACAACCAACGCCGAAGGGAGCTCTCTGATGCGGCAGCTGTCGGAACTGGATGCCTCGTTCCTGTATCTGGAATCGGAAACCACACCGATGCACATTGGAGGCGTCTATCTCTTCGATGCCAGCGAGCGGGACAAACCACTGGCATTCAGCACCTTTGTCGCCTACCTTCGAAGCCGCCTGCATGTCGTGCCGGTCTTCCGCCAGCGCCTGAAAGAGATTCCCCTGCGTCTCGGCCGACCTTACTGGATTGACGACCCGGAGTTCAGCATTGAACGCCACCTTGCCTACGTTAATCTCGGCGAACATGGCCGTAAAGCGAGCCTGATGACCCTGGCCTCCCGGATTCTGGAGGAACCGTTAAAGAGGGACCGTCCCCTCTGGCACATTACTTTCGTGGACGGTTTCAAACTTGACGAGGAGGATGCGGGCAGTGACGGCTTCGCTCTGATCGTGAAATTGCACCATGCCGCCATTGACGCCTTCAGCGGAGAGGAAATTCTCGGCAAGTTGCTCGAATACACACCCGAGCCCAGCCCGATCGCATCACCGCGGCCCTGGCAGCCCAGACCAGAGCCCTCAGAGGAGCGGGTCGTGCTGCAGGCGGGCGCGAATATCCTTCGTACGCCTCTGCAGTTCACTTCCCTGGCATTCAACGCCGCCGAGGCCACCGCGCGGGGCCTGATCCAGAAACAGTTGCGCAAGCTGCCACTTCCGCTGCCGCTGTTTTCAGCCCCGCACAGTCCCTTCAATCGTCAGATTACGGCAAACCGGCAGATAGTCGCTGCCAGTGTCGAACTCGCGAGACTGAAAGCCATCAAGGCATCCCTTGGTGACGTAACCCTGAACGATGTGGTTCTGGGCCTGTGCGCCGAAACCCTGAAGCGCTATCTGATCAGCGAGGGCGCCAATGCCGACAAGTCCCTGGTGGCCATGACACCGATTTCGGTGCGCTCCAACAGCCTGCGCCGAGCCACCGGGAACCAGATGTCTGCCATGCTGCTGGATCTGGCGACCGATGAAACCAATCCTGCCCAACGGATTCGGCGCATACACTGGAACGCGGTTGCCTCGGAGCCCTACCGGGAGGCCATCGCCGCTGATCGGTTAACCGAACTTCTGCCCTCTACCATGCTGGCACTGTCCGCGAGGCTCTACTCGGAGCTGCAGATCGCCCAGCGCTATCAGCCGGTCTTCAATCTGCCCATCACTAATGTTCCCGGACCCCAGGTTCCGCTGTATCTGCAGGGTGCACGCCTGGTTCAGCAATACAATACGGCACCGCTGTTCGACAGCATGGGACTGGTGATTGTCGCGGTAAGCTATGAAGGGAGACTGACACTGAATTTCACCACCTGCCCGGATGTAGTGGCGAACGGAGAATCGTTGCACGCTCACGTGTGCGAGAGTCTCAATGCCATTGAGGTGGCCATGCATCGGCTCGGAGCGGAGGACACCAAAGAGCCGATAGCGTCCTCGCCGACACAGACCCTGGCGGATGATGCCATGACCGCGTTGGAGGGACTTCTGAAGAAAGCTCTGAAACGTTTCCGGGCCTGAACCGGCCCGGGAAACGGTCAAGCAAGACTAGCTTATTCGAACGCCCAACGAAGAAACGCCTTCTTTTCTTCGTCACTCGCTGTTTCCCAGATGGATTTCAACTGTTCAAGCGCGTTTTCATCACGTGCCGAAGCGCTCTCGGCGGTAGACGCCGGAATCGGCGTTCGGGAGGCGGTCATCTGCTCACTCGGATCCCAGACGGTCGACGTTGCCACGGACGTTCCCGCCGAAGAGACGATCTCTGCGGAGAATTCCGGCATTTCCTGCTCGGCCTCCTGACGCGACTCGGGCCGATCAAATTCGAAACCATAGGTCTCCCCGGCTTCCGCCTCGAAGCGGACGACCTGGGGCTCACTCTCGATCACGTGAACTTTCGACTCTCCGTTTCTGACCACACCACTTTTCGCCCAGATTGTCTTGTAAACAAAGACAACCTCGTTGTCACCGGGGAGCAGGGCATAGTCGAGAGCCAGGTCTTCCATCAGGAAGTTGCCCATGACACTTCCGTTCACCCGGGTAACCCGGATCTCACCTGGCGCCTCCAGCGTGGCCGCATCGGCCGCTGCAGCGGGATTGCCATCCCAGGTTTCCACAACGCTGACACTGGAGGCACATCCCGCCAGAGTCATCACAACCACCGCAATCAGTCCAGCGCGGACGCTTGCAACGCCAATGCGCCACCCCAGTCTTGTAGATTGGAAAACACGGCTAACATAAGAAAGGTTCATTTGGTCTCCTTGGCATGAGGATGGAAATGGCGTCAGGCTGGCGCCGGTTTCGTAGCATTCTGACGAGTGCATCTGACAAGGGCAAGACAACGGCGCGCTTGGCTGGCCGGCTCCGGATGTTTCACCCCTGATCCTGATTGAGACCCAACCCGTAAAATTGTAAAAAAATGTTGAATTTGCCCTGAATTGGGTTAATTTTAAACAGATCGGCAGATATTAACGCGGCGCCCGAGAAGCAAGAACAAAAAGCGGGCAGTACAGGAGACGCCATGGACACCCAACGCAGGACCGGAGAAGAAGGGCCGGTTCCCTTTCGCAGTAGTCGATTCTTCTGCGTAGGGAGCAAATGGTACTTCACCACCCGGGAAGGGTTTGACAGTGGCCCGTTCGCTTCACGGGAGCGAGCAGAGACCGGCCTGAAGCGATTTCTGCATGTTGTCCGGATGTTGCCCGAAGAACAGCAACTCCACTGACAGGGGCGCGTTGAGCCCCTCTAAACCATGACGGGCACCAGCCAAAGGTCCACCGCCCACAAGCAGGCCAGAGCCATTAAGCCGGCGATAACATCATCTACCATGATTCCCAGCCCGCCTGGCAGGTGCTGGTCCAGCCAGCTTATGGGCCACGGCTTGGCAATGTCGAACAGCCGGAACAGAGCGAAAGCGCCAAGCACCCCATAAATATTGTCGGGGAACAGACCAAGGGCAATCCACATCCCGACGAATTCATCCCAGACAATGCCCCCATGATCATGAACCTTGAGGTCGTTGGCGGTCTTGCCACAAAGCCAGATGCCTACGATAAAAGCGCCCAGGACCACCAGCCAGTAGGCCACGGGCGGTAACCAGGCGAAACCGTACCAGAGCGGGATGGCTGCCAGGCTTCCCCAGGTGCCGGGAGCCCTTGCCGTTGCGCCACTGCCAAAACCAAAAGCGAGCAAATGCACCGGGTTCCGCAAAAAACCCGGCGGCAGTATGACTGCAGGCGCCTCCGGCTCCGGAGTCGGGCCTTCCTGACTCATGATTCACTCCTGAAATGATCAAAACCCGCAGGTAGCGCCTCCGAACTGCAGTCGGTGCCATCCAGATACAGCCCTGGCTCAGCCTCGACGGATCCGATCACGGCAAGCTGGCTCGTGAGAGAGGCCGGTGCGCGGTCCCAGTTTTCCCGGGGGAAACACAGGCACAGCTCGTAATCGTCTCCCGAGCGCAATGCGTAGTTCAAAGCCTTCTCGCCCTTGAGCCTGACAAGCTCAGGCGAAAGAGGCAACTTGGCACTCTCGATCCGGGCCCCTACTCCGGAAGCATCCAGAATATGCCCAAGATCAGCCAGCAATCCATCAGAGATATCAATTCCGGCGCTGGCATACTGGCGAATCCTTCCCCCAAGATCCAGCCTGGGCCGGGGTCGGTGGTAATGCTCCAGCACGGCGAGCATGTCCGCGGAGGGCGTAGGTTCAGAGAGATAATCGAGGGCAGCGCCGGCGTTGCCCAGGGTTCCCGACACCGCAATCAGGTCACCGGGGCGGGCGCCGGAGCGTCGAATTCCGCACCCCTGCTCCACGGTGCCATGCACCTGCAGGCTCAAAGTGAGCGGGCCGGAGGTGGTATCCCCGCCCGCCAATTCAAGACCGAACGCCTCGCTGGCACTTCTCAGCCCTTTCGAGAAGTCTTCAAGCCACTGTTCATCCAGGGCCGGCAGGGTCAGCGCAAGGGTGAAACATTCCGGGTCTGCACCCATTGCAGCGAGATCACTGGCAGCTGCAGCGAGAGCACGCCAACCCAGGTAATCCGGGCGATAGTTTCGGGGGAAATGGACACCTTCAACAAACGCATCCACGGAAAAGACAAGATCCCGGCCGGCGGGTATCCGCTGAATCGCGCAGTCGTCCCCCGGCCCGAGAATCAGAGCTGGGGATTTCTGCCGCCCGGCAAGCGGTAGAAAGTAACGCCGAATCAGCTCGAACTCGCCCATGGGCTAGCGGGAGCGGGTCTCAGCGAGCCGAAGTCGGCCACTCAGCTTGTCGAGAATGCTGTTGACGAACTTATGGCCCTCGGTACCACCGAAGCGTTTGGCCATTTCAATGCCCTCGTTGATAACCACCTTATAGGGCACATCAAGCCGATGCTTCAGCTCATAGGCCCCCAGGCGCACGATAGCCAGCTCGACCGGATCCACCTCGTGAATGGGCCGATCCAGAAAAGGCTCGATCAACTTGTCCAGCTCGCCCTGCTCGCGATGTACACCACGGAGCAGATCGCGGAAATACAGCAGATCAACCTTGCTCATGTCGTTGTCGACCATGAACTCGGCTTCAATGTCAGAAATCGCCGTCTTGCTGAAATGGCGCTGATAGAGCCCCTGCATGGCGAGGGCCCTGGCACGGCGTCGATCACCGGCTTTCGGTTGGCCGGACGGGGCCGGCTGCGGTGATGTACCTTCAGTTTCGCTCATTACTCACCCAGCTTCTTGAACAGGCTGACCATTTCAAGGGCGGTGATCGCCGCTTCCGCACCCTTGTTGCCGGCCTTGGTGCCCGAACGCTCGATGGCCTGTTCGATGGAATCCACCGTCAGGACACCGAAGGTCACCGGCACATCGGTATCGAGACTGACCGCGCCAAGACCACTGGAGGCTTCGCCGGCAACGTACTCGAAATGAGGCGTTCCGCCACGGATGACCGCACCCAGGGCGATAATCGCATCGTACTCGCCGGTTTCTGCAACGCGCTTGACGGCCAGGGGCATTTCATAGGCCCCCGGCACGCGAACAATGGTGACGTCATCGTCGGAAATACCGTGACGGCGCAGGGTGTCCAACGCGCCCTCAACCAGGCTTTCTACAACAAAGCCGTTAAAACGGCCCACTACCAGCGCATAGCGCCCACTGCACTCGGTAAAATCACCTTCAATTACTCTGATATCTGCCATCGATGGCTCCTTCACGTGTCGCGGCATCGGGGCCACGACCGGGTTGATCATTCAGGGGTATAGGGAACGTATTCAACAACTTCCAGATCGAAACCGGAAATGGCCGAAAACTTGATCGGCGGGCTCAGCAGGCGCATCTTACCGACACCGATATCCCGGAGAATCTGGGAACCAGTGCCTACGGTGAAGTAAACACCGGAACTGCCCTTGCCAGAGGAGCCTTTACCCTCATCAAAGAATTCCTGGATACGGTCTTCCAGATTGTAGCTGTCCTCGGCGCTGTTCAGCAGGACAACCACGCCCTTGCCTTCTTCCGCCACTTTCTCCAGTGCGTGATGCAGAGGCCAGCTGCGGGAATCCTTGCGGCGGGCCCCAAGAAGATCCCGAAGGGTATCGGTGATGTGGACCCGAACAAATGCCGGCTCGTCGGGAGAAATATCTCCCATCAGCATGGCCAGATGAGTGGCTCCCTGGATGTTGTCACGATAGGTCCGAAGCTTGAATACGCCGTACTCGGTGTCCAGGTCGTTTTCTTCCACACACTCCACGGTGCGCTCGTTCATGGTGCGGTAATGAATCAGGTCGGCAATCGTGCCGATCTTGAGGTCGTGCTCTTCGGCAAACCGCTCCAGATCTTCCCGACGGGCCATCGAGCCATCGTCATTCATAATCTCGCAGATCACACCCGCCGGTTCGCAGCCCGCCAGCGCCGCAAGATCACAGGATGCTTCCGTGTGCCCGGCGCGGCTCAGCACACCACCGGGATCAGACATCAACGGAAAAATATGGCCGGGCTGGACCAGATCACTGGCTTTGGCATTGCGGGCGACCGCTGCCTGCACGGTGCGGGCCCGGTCTGCCGCGGAGATACCAGTGGTCACGCCCACGGCAGCCTCAATGGAGAGGGTAAACTTGGTTCCGAAACCGGAGGCGTTCTGCTGGACCATCAGCGGCAACCCCAGTTGCTCACAGCGATCCCGGGTCATGGGCATGCAGATCAGGCCACGACCAAACCGGGCCATGAAGTTGATGGCTTCGCCCGTGCAATGCTCAGCAGCCATCACGAGATCGCCCTCATTCTCGCGATCCTCGTCATCCATCAGTATGACCATCTTGCCCTGACGGATATCTTCAATGATGTCTTCAATGCTGTTCAGTGCCATATGGTTTTGCACCCTTGCGGCGTTCCGGCAAATAGTGGCTTGCGGAACATCCTGAGTTTATGGATTACCGGCGGGCAAGGATCAGACGCTGATCCTCACCTACCTGACGTCGGTCCAGCACTTTCCATTGTACTTTATCTGCCATGGTTTCCAGCGGCAGGTGTGCGGTCGGACGTCCCGTGCTTCCGAGAAAAACCGGCGCCTGATAGAGCCAGAGTTCATCGACCAGTTTTTCGTTGATGAAGGTGCCCGCCAGAGTGGGGCCCGCCTCAACCAGCAGCTCGTTGATTCCGAGCTCGCCCAGCGAGTCCAGCAGTTCAGCCAGATCGATGCCGTTGTCTTTCCAGGCGACGCCGGTAAGGCTGATGCCCAGTGCCGCCAGATCCTGGGCGGGCGCTGTGGCCAGAGTTGATGATGCACAGAACACCTGCACATTGCCGCCCTGGAGAATATTCGCCGTAGAGGGCGTGCGCGCATCCCGGTCGGCAATTACCCGCAGCGGCTGCCTGGACGGCTCGGTGGCATCGCCAATATCTCCGAGCTCCTCGCGACGGACTGTCAGCGAGGGATCGTCGGCGAGCACCGTGCCAACACCGGTCAGGATGGCATCGCTGATCGCTCGTAGGCGCTGGACGTCTCGCCGGGCATCAGCACCGGTTATCCACTGGCTCTCGCCAGAGGCCATGGCAGTACGACCATCCAGGCTCGCTGCCATTTTTAGCCGCACCCACGGCCGCCCGGTGTTCATCCGCTTCATGAAACCCGGATTCAGGCGAATAGCTTCTTCCGCCAGCAAGCCTTCGGTAACCTGAACGCCAGCCTCCCTCAGCATATCCAGCCCGCGTCCGGATACCGAGGGATTCGGATCCTTTGTGGCGGCATACACATGGGCGATACCGGCATCAATCAGCGCCCTGGCACAGGGCGGTGTACGACCAAAGTGGCTGCACGGCTCCAGGGTTACATAGGCTGTTGCCCCCCGGGCGTCCGGACCGGCCTGGCTCAGGGCGCGGATCTCAGCATGGGCTTCTCCGGCGCGCTCATGCCAGCCTTCACCGAGCACCAGATCTCCCCGGGCAATGACACAGCCAACCCTGGGATTAGGATGGGTAGAGTACCGACCGCGCCAGGCAAGCTGGACAGCCCGCGCCATCATGGCCCTGTCGCGGTTCTCGATCATGCCTTTCCTTTCGGGGCGTGGTTATCCGCCAGAGCTTTGGCCACATCAACAGCTGCGTCGCCGTTGCTTGCCGACAGCCTCTCGATCTCTTCCTTGAATTCGTTTATATCCTGAAAGCTGCGATACACAGAAGCGAAGCGGACATAGGCAACCTTGTCCAACTGACGCAGCTCGGTCATTACCTCCTCGCCCAGCTGCATGGATTTCACTTCCCGCTCGCCGGTCGCCCGCAAACGGTATTTGATCCGATTCAGGGCCGCATCAATCTGCTCGATGCTGACCGGCCGCTTCTCAAGGGCTTTCATCAGCCCCGAACGCAGTTTTTCCTCATCAAACGGCTGGCGGGTGCCATCCTGCTTGACCACACGCGGCATTACCAGTTCTGCAGACTCGAAGGTCGTGAACCGTTCCCGACAGGACAGGCATTCCCTGCGGCGACGCACCTGGTCACCCTCGGCCACCAGCCGGGAGTCAATCACCTTGGTATCTGCTTCACCACAGAAGGGACAATGCATAGTCAGGAACTCCGAAGAGGAAGCCGGGCCGACTGATCGGCCCGACGGGTCATGCCTGTAGTCTAGCTATAAAACGATTAGCCGTAGACAGGGAAACGGGCGCAGAGCGCGCTCACCTGTTCGCGAACCCGGCTGTTAACCGCCTCATCGTCCAGGTTATCGAGGATATCGCAGATCCACCCAGCCAGGTCACGACACTCGGACTCACCGAAACCGCGGGTGGTGATCGCCGGGGTACCGATACGCAGACCTGAAGTGACGAATGGCGAGCGGGGATCATTGGGAACCGCGTTCTTGTTCACGGTAATGTGAGCACGACCCAGTGCCGCATCGGCGTCTTTGCCGGTAATGTCCTGCTTGATCAGGCTGACCAGAAACAGGTGGTTCTTGGTGCCACCGGAGACCACGTCATAGCCACGATCAACAAATACCTGAGCCATGGCAGAGGCGTTCTTCACAACCTGCTGCTGATAGGTCTTGAACTCATCGCTCATGGCTTCCTTGAAGCACACCGCCTTGGCGGCAATTACATGCATCAACGGACCACCCTGGCCGCCCGGGAATACCGCAGAGTTCAGTTTCTTCTGCAGGTCGGCGTCATCGCAGGCCAGTATCAGGCCACCGCGGGGACCGCGCAGGGTCTTGTGGGTGGTGGTTGCAATCACGTGGGCGTGAGGAACCGGATCCGGATAAACGCCGGCGGCAACCAGACCAGCCACGTGAGCCATATCTACGAACAGGTAGGCACCCACCTTGTCCGCAATCTCGCGGAAGCGGGCAAAATCAAGCTCCTGAGAGTACGCGGAGAAGCCGGCGATAATCATCTTTGGCTTATGCTCCAGAGCGAGCGACTCGATTTCATCGTAGTCCAGAAGGCCAGTGTCGGTGTTAATACCGTACTGCACAGCGTTGTAGATCTTGCCCGAGAAGTTGACACTGGCGCCGTGAGTCAGGTGCCCACCATGGGCGAGGCTCATGCCCAGAACAGTATCGCCTGGCTTGAGCAGGGCCATGAAGACAGCAGAGTTGGCCTGGGAGCCGGAATGCGGCTGAACGTTGGCATAGGCAGCACCAAACAGTTCCTTGGCGCGCTCAATCGCCAGATCTTCGGCAATATCCACGAACTCGCAGCCGCCATAGTAACGCTTGCCCGGATAGCCTTCCGCGTACTTGTTGGTCAGCACGCTGCCCTGGGCTTCCATCACCCGGGGGCTGGTATAGTTCTCGGACGCAATCAGCTCGATGTGAGCTTCCTGACGCTTCTCTTCCGCCTGCATGGCGTTCCAGAGTTCGTCGTCAAAGCCGGCGATTTTCATTTCACGATTAAACATGGATGCGCTGCCCCTGTGTGCTTGGCTGGCCCGGAGAGCTTTGGTGATCTCCGCAGGCTCCCTGAAAAATTGGGCCGCTATTCTATCTTACAAACGGGTGAAAAATCACCCTTTATACCGTCCGCAGATACCGGCATGCGGCCAACTCCGGTTTCTGCTCAATTGCTATCACTGGTAGGTTTCGATACCTTACCGGATCAATAGCAATCAGTCCGATCAAGGGCGGCGGGGCTGGCCTTCCGGGATCGTCAAAATCAGGGATGATTTTGTCGAGCGTACATGGACGTATTCACAGCGTATCCCGGAAGGCCAGCCCCGCCGCCCGAGCCATCAGTTTTCGAATTCACGAACCTGTTTTACCAAGAGGTTTACGCCAACATGGCCCAATACGTTTACACCATGAATCGCGTGGGCAAGGTGGTCCCGCCCAAGCGCGAGATTCTGAAAGACATCTCCCTGAGCTTCTTCCCCGGCGCCAAGATCGGCGTTCTGGGCCTCAACGGTGCCGGTAAATCCACCCTGCTCCGCATTATGGCGGGGGTAGACCAGGATTACATCGGTGAAGCCCGCCCACAGCCCGGCATCAACGTGGGCTATCTGCCCCAGGAGCCGGAGCTGGACGAAGATAAAACCGTCAAGGAAATCGTCGACGAGGCGGTCTCCGGTGTCCACGACGCCCTGGCGGAACTGGACCAGGTTTACGCGGCTTATGCCGAGCCGGATGCCGATTTTGACGCCCTCGCCAAAAAGCAGGGTGAACTGGAGGCCTACATCCAGGCCACCGACGGCCACGATATTGAACGCAAGATGGAAGTCGCGGCTGACGCGTTGCGCCTTCCACCCTGGGATCAACAGGTAAAACTCCTGTCTGGCGGTGAACGCCGCCGGGTGGCCCTGTGTCGGCTGCTGCTGTCCGGCCCGGACATGCTGCTTCTGGACGAGCCCACCAACCACCTGGATGCCGAATCCGTGGCCTGGCTCGAGCGCTTCCTGCACGATTACGAGGGCACTGTGGTCGCCATTACCCACGACAGGTATTTCCTCGACAACGTCGCCGGCTGGATCCTGGAACTGGACCGTGGCCACGGCATTCCGTTTGAAGGCAACTACAGCCAGTGGCTGGAGAACAAGGAAAAGCGCCTGGAGATGGAATCCAAACAGGAAGCCTCTCACCAGAAAGCAATTAAGCAGGAACTGGAGTGGGTGCGCAGCAATGCCAAGGGCCGCCAGTCCAAGAGCAAGGCCCGTCTGGCCCGCTTTGAGGAGATGAGCTCCCAGGAGTTCCAGAAGCGCAACGAAACCAACGAACTCTACATTCCGCCCGGACCACGCCTGGGCAACAAGGTGATTGAGGTGGACGGCATCAGCAAGTCCTTTGGTGACCGGCTGTTGTATGAAGACGTGTCCTTCAGCGTTCCGCCAGGTGCGATTGTCGGCATTATCGGCGGTAACGGTGCCGGCAAATCCACCCTGTTCAAGATGATCGCCGGTTTCGACAAGCCTGATTCCGGGGACATCACCGTTGGTGAAACCGTGGAACTGGCCTATGTGGACCAGATGCGCGATCTGGACGGCAGCAAAACCGTCTGGGAAGAACTCTCCGACGGCAACGACATCATCAAGGTTGGCAACTACGAGACGCCCTCGCGGGCCTACGTGGGCCGCTTCAACTTCAAGGGCAGCGACCAGCAGAAGCGGGTTGGCGACCTGTCCGGCGGTGAGCGCAATCGCCTGCACCTGGCCAAGCTGCTGAAACAGGGCGGCAACGTACTGCTGCTGGATGAGCCAACCAACGATCTGGACGTGGAAACCCTCCGCGCCCTGGAAGAAGCCCTGCTGAATTTCCCGGGTTCTGCCCTGGTGATCTCGCACGATCGCTGGTTCCTCGACCGTGTGGCCAGCCATATCCTGGCGTTTGAGGACGATGGCGAGGTGGTGTACTTCGAGGGCAACTTCACGGAGTACGATGAGGACTTCAAGAAGCGCAAAGGCGATTCTGCCATGCAGCCCAAGCGCATGAAGTACAAGAAGCTCGCATAAAAACCTTTGTCGGATTACGGCCCTGCGGGCCTAATCCGACCTACATATTGCCCTGAATTGTGATAGATCCCGCGTAGGTCGGATTAGGCGCAGCCATAATCCGACAGCCAACCCGGAAGGTAGCAACAACCCCATGGCCAAACCCAAAACCGCCTATGTCTGCACCGAATGCGGCGCAGACTATTCCAAATGGCAGGGCCAGTGCACGGCTTGCCAGGCCTGGAACACCATTAGCGAAGTCCGTGGCATCAGCAGCAATGCCAAGGGCGCTCGCGGCGCCCGCTTTGAAGGGTTTGCGGGCAGTCTGTCGGAGGTCCAGAGCCTGGACGACGTCAGCCTCGCCGAGCAGCCCCGCATCAGCTCGGGCATGCAGGAGTTCGATCGGGTCCTGGGCGGCGGCCTGGTCGAAGGCTCCGCCGTGCTTATGGGCGGCCATCCCGGTGCCGGCAAGAGTACACTTCTGCTGCAGGCCGTCTGCCATCTGGCTGCCAGCGTCCCCGCTTTGTATGTGACTGGTGAGGAATCCCTGCAACAGGTCGCCATGCGCGCCAAACGGCTGGGCCTGCCCACCAAAGACCTGAAGATGCTGTCCGAAACCAGTGTCGAACGGGTCATGCAGGTGGCTGAGGCAGAAAAACCCCGAATTCTGGTGGTAGACAGTATTCAGGTCATGCACATGGCGGATATCGAGTCCGCGCCCGGCAGTGTCTCGCAGGTGCGGGAAAGCGCAGCCTACCTGACCCGTTTCGCCAAGCAGACCGGTACCATCCTGTTCCTGGTCGGCCACGTCACCAAAGACGGCAGCCTGGCCGGCCCGAAAGTCCTGGAACACATGATCGACTGCTCGATCCTGCTGGAAGGCTCCAGCGACAGCCGCTATCGAACCCTACGCGGCATCAAGAACCGGTTTGGTGCGGTGAACGAGCTGGGCGTATTTGCCATGCTGGAACAGGGTCTGAAGGAAGTGAAGAATCCCAGCGCCATTTTCCTGAATCGGGGCGAAGATGCAGCTCCAGGCAGCGTGGTGATGGTGGTCTGGGAGGGTACCCGCCCCATGCTGGTGGAAATCCAGGCTCTGGTGGATATGGCCCAGGGCGGTTACCCGAGACGGGTAGCGGTTGGCCTTGATCAGAACCGGCTGGCGATGCTGCTCGCCGTGTTACACCGCCATGGCGGGATGCACGTGTCCGATCAGGACGTGTTCGTGAACGTGGTTGGTGGCGTAAAGGTAAACGAAACCAGCGCCGATCTGGCCCTGCTGGCCGCCATTGTCTCCTCCTTCCGCGACCGCGCCCTGCCCCAGGACCTGGTGATCTTCGGCGAAGTTGGCCTGTCCGGGGAAATCCGCCCTGTGCCCAGCGGCCAAGAGCGCATCTATGAAGCCGCCAAACACGGCTTCACCCGCGCCCTGGTGCCGAAATCCAA
>CAZFQI010000050.1:16190-20988 GCA_964520755.1 uncultured Marinobacter sp.
AGCCAAGTAGGTCGGATTAGGCAAAGCCGTAATCCGACAAAACCTGCCTAATCAATAAGATGCGCAAACTCCCTCTCCAGAAGAGCTTGATCACCGAGATTAAGTTCAACCAGACGTTTAAGATGCGTGGCACTATCAAGGTCAATGTACTGGCATTTGAAACCTAACCGGTGCGGCTCCACGTGCCGAAGCTCCACGGCCATGACGATTCCCGCCTCATGGTCGTTCAGGTGGATAATCACCTCACAGGGCTGCTTTAACGGCACCTGCCACCCCGCCGGCCGCTTGACCAGAACACCTTTCAACGAAATATCCAGCACCTCCGTCGTCCAGACGGATTCCAGGCAATGGAGCTCGCAAGGCGCATCGAATTCGATCCGGTGAAACCGGCGCTTTTCTGGGGTCTTGGTGGGCAACGGGTTACTCCTGTTTACCGGTCCTGTTTTACCTGACTATAGACCGGACAGGAGATTGCATCCAGAGGAGTTTTTGAGTGGGGCTTCGGTTGTCGGATTACGGCGCGCGTTGCGCGCCTAATCCGACCTACGTTGACGCAAACTTAGCGGTGGTATTCCGGGCTCAACTCTACAACAGCTTCAATGAACGCCTTGGCATGCTCCGGATCCACATCCGGCGTAATGCCGTGACCAAGGTTGAAGATATGGCCGGGGCCGGAACCGAAGCGCTTCAGGATATCGGCCACTTCCTGGCGAATCCGCTCAGGCGGCGCATACAACATGGCCGGATCCATGTTGCCCTGGAGGGCCACGCGATCACCGATACGCGCACGGGCGTTGCCGATATCCGTGGTCCAGTCCAGGCCAACGGCATCCGCACCGGAATCGGCAATGGTTTCCAGCCACTGGCCGCCGTTCTTGGTAAACAGAATCACCGGCACCCGGCGACCATCGTTCTCGCGAATCAGGCCGTCGACGATCTTTTTCATGTAGCGAAGCGAGAACTCCTCATAAGCCCAGCTGCTCAGCACGCCGCCCCAGGTATCGAAAATCTGAACGGCCTGGGCACCGGCCTTGATCTGGCCGTTGAGGTAATCAATGACCGCATCCGCCAGATGATCGAGCAAGCGGTGCATAACCTCCGGCTGGCCATACATGAGCTTCTTGGCCTCCCGGAAATCCTTGGAAGAGCTACCTTCAATCATGTAAGTCGCGAGGGTCCATGGGCTGCCGGAAAAGCCGATCAGGGGAACACTGCCGTTCAGGGCACCGCGGATGGTGGAGACCGCATTCATAACGTAGTCCAGATCCACCTCGGCGTTGATCTTCGGCAGAGCCGCAACATCGGCTTCGGAGCGGATCGTATTCCGGAATTTCGGGCCTTCGCCGGTTTCGAAGTACAGGCCGAGACCCAGAGCGTCCGGAATCGTCAGGATGTCTGAAAACAGGATCGCCGCGTCCAGTGGGAAACGTTCCAGAGGCTGCAGAGTTACCTCACAGGCCAACGGCGTGTTCTTGCACAGGCTGAGAAAATCGCCGGCCTTTGCCCTTGTCGCACGGTATTCCGGTAGGTATCGCCCTGCCTGTCGCATCATCCATACCGGTGTGCGGTCCACGGGCTGGCGCATCAGGGCGCGCAGGAAACGGTCATTTTTCAGCTCGGTCATAGGAAATCCAGCGTGTTCAGTACAAAGGGAAAAATTGGATGGGGAGCCATAATACCCGGTTTGCGGGAATAAAAAAGGGCGGCTTTCCCTTAGGAAACCGCCCTTCTGATCAAGATCAATCCCGCAATCAGATGTCCAGGTAATCCATGATACCTTCGGCAGCCTGACGGCCTTCCCAGATAGCGGTTACGACCAGATCCGAACCACGGACCATGTCGCCGCCAGCGAAGATTTTCTCGTTGCTGGTCTGGAACATGTATTCAGACTCCTCCGGTGCCGTTACCCGGCCTGAGTCGTCGGTACTCACCTTTAGCTCATCAAACCAATCGGCCGGGCTTGGACGGAACCCAAAGGCCACCAGCACCGCGTCGGCGGGAATCACTTCCTCACTGCCGGGAACCACTTCCGGACGACGACGGCCGTTTTCGTCGGGATCGCCCAGACGGGTCTGAACCACTTTCACACCTTCAACCCGGTCTTCACCAATAATGGCAATGGGCTGGCGGTTGAAGAGGAACTTCACCCCCTCTTCCTTGGCGTTGGCCACTTCCTTGCGGGACCCCGGCATGTTGGCCTCGTCACGGCGGTAGGCACAGGTAACACTTTCAGCCTGCTGACGGATCGATGTCCGGTTGCAGTCCATGGCCGTATCACCGCCGCCAAGGACAACGACACGTTGGCCCTTCATATCAATGAAGTCGGCCTCATCTTTTTCGTAGCCCAGACGGCGGTTGACGTTGGAAACCAGGAACGGAAGGGCGTCATAGACGCCTGGCAGGCTTTCGCCCGGGAAACCGCCCTTCATGTAGGTGTAGGTGCCCATGCCCATAAAGACGGCATCGTATTCGTCGATGATCTCCTGCAGCTGAACGTCCTTGCCAACCTCGGTAGACAAGCGGAACTCCACGCCCATTTCCTCGAACACCTTGCGGCGGCGGGTCATGACAGACTTTTCCAGCTTGAACTCCGGAATACCAAAGGTCAGCAGGCCGCCGATCTCCGGATAGATATCGAACACGACGGGCTTGACGCCATTGCGAACCAGAACATCCGCGCAGCCCAGACCGGCAGGACCGGCGCCGATCACGGCAACCTTCTTGTCTGTCCACTTCACCGCGGACATATCCGGTTTCCAGCCCAGGGCAAAGGCGGTATCGGTAATGTATTTCTCGACAGACCCGATGGTAACCGCGCCGTAGCCGTCGTTCAGGGTACAGGCACCTTCACACAGGCGATCCTGCGGACAAACGCGACCGCAAACCTCAGGCAGGGAGTTGGTCTGGTGACACAACTCAACGGCACGCATGATATTGCCTTCGGAGACCAGCTTGAGCCAGTTCGGGATGTAGTTGTGAACCGGGCACTTCCACTCACAATAGGGGTTACCACATTCAAGACAGCGGTGGGACTGGGACGCCGCGTTATCCGCTGTAAACGGGTGGTATATTTCGCCAAATTCTTTCTTACGCTTCCTGGCCGGGACCTTTTTCGGGTCGACCCGCCCTACTTCGACAAACTGGAAGTCATTACTCAGTCGTTCTTTCATCAGGATGCTCTCATCAACTCGATTTCGACAAGGGTGGCAGCCAGGCTGCACACCCCAAACCCTCTTAGCCTCTTATTCCGGGCGCGCCCGGGTGCTGGCCAGCAAGCTGCGCAGGTTGGCAGCCTTGGGTTTCACCAGCCAGAAACGGCCGATGTAGTCGTCGAAATTCTCAAGAATGTGCTCAGCCCACTCACTGCCGGTTTCGGAAATATGCTCCCGGATAACGCCGCGTAGATGGTTACGGTAAGACTCCATATCTTCGCTGGAAATCCGCTGGATCTCGACCAGTTCGTGGTTGTACTTGTCCACAAAGGTGTTATTGAGATCCATCACGTAGGCAAAGCCACCGGTCATACCAGCACCGAAATTGTGCCCGGTAGTACCGAGAACGGTCACCAGACCGCCGGTCATGTACTCGCAGCAGTGATCGCCAGCGCCTTCCACAACCGCATGGGCACCGGAATTACGAACTGCGAAACGCTCGCCCGCGGTTCCTGCCGCAAAGAGCTTGCCGCCAGTCGCACCATACAGGCAGGTGTTGCCGACAATGGAGGTTTCCTGGCTCTTGAAGACACTGCCCCGGGGCGGCTTGACCACCAGCTTGCCGCCGGTCATGCCTTTACCGACGTAGTCGTTGGCATCGCCCTCAAGGATCAGGTTGAGGCCGCCCACGTTCCAGACACCGAAGCTCTGACCAGCGGTGCCGGTAAGGTCCAGGGTAATAGGCGCATCGACCATACCCTGGTTACCGTGCAACCCGGCAATTTCGCCAGACAGACGGGCACCAATGGAGCGGTCACAGTTGGTTACTCGATAGGACCAGGCACCACCACTCTTTTCCTTGATAGCGGCGGCTGTATCCTTAACCATCTGCTCCGCGAGTTTACCCTCGTCGAACGGATGGTTCCGCTCTACCTGACAGGTCTGCGGCTTGTCCGCCGGAATATGGTCATTGGACAGCAGGCGACTGAGATCCAGCTTCTTCTGGCGCTCGGTATCGCCCGGCAGGCGCTCCAGAAGGTCAACGCGACCAACCAGTTCTTCCATGCTGCGCACGCCCAGCTTCGCCATCCACTCACGGGTTTCCTCAGCCACAAAACGGAAGAAATTCATGGCCATTTCCACCGTACCCTTGAAGTGCTCTTCACGGAGGTGTTCATTCTGGGTCGCAACACCGGTCGCGCAGTTGTTCAGGTGGCAGATACGCAGGTATTTGCAGCCCAACGCCACCATTGGCGTGGTACCGAAGCCGAAGCTCTCGGCACCCAGGATCGCGCCTTTCACCACGTCCAGACCGGTCTTGATGCCACCATCGGTCTGCAGGCGGATCTTGCCTCGCAAGTCGTTGGCCCGCAGTGCCTGCTGGGTTTCGGTCAGGCCGAGTTCCCAGGGGGAGCCGGCATAACGGATGGAGGTCAGCGGGCTTGCTGCCGTACCACCATCGTAACCAGAAACGGTGATCAAATCGGCGTAGGCCTTGGCCACACCTGCGGCAATGGTACCGACGCCCGGCTCGGAGACCAGCTTCACAGATACCAGGGCCTGCGGATTGACCTGCTTGAGATCGAAGATCAGCTGGGCCAGATCCTCGATAGAGTAGATGTCGTGGTGCGGCGGCGGCGAAATCA